>NZ_JAIWIH010000012.1:0-378618 GCF_052851135.1 Streptomyces sp. BRA346
GCGACGCGCCCTCGGACACCCGATCCGGCGACGGACGACACCGCCCCCACACGACCAGAGCGATCGTGCGGGGCATCGGACCGCCCAGGCCCGACCGGACATCCGACGGCGTGAGGGACCCCGCCCCCGCCATCCCGGACCACGGACAGGATCCGTGCCGCCCGGCAGCGGAGCGAACGCGGGCGACCAGCGTGCCCAACACCGTTCGGAGCACGCGGCTGCGCGACGGTCGTCCTGGAAACAGGACTCACTCCAGCTCAGTCCCTAGGAACGGTAGCCGACGTGCCCACCGCGATAGCAGTCACCAGCCGTGAGCTGGTGCTTCCACCGCCCGACGGGCAGACCCCGTCGGCCGTAGTGCTCCGCCCGCCGGAGGAGCAGTCGCTGGACGACGCGCTCGCCGAGGTCGGGGCGCTCCTGGAGTACCAGGGCTATCTGGTGGCGCTCTATCCCGCCGCCACCCCGCCGCCCTTCATCCGCAGGCTGCACACCGTGCGTTCGGTCCTGGAGAGCGACCGGATGGCGCTGTGCCCGCTCGAACTGCCGCCGCTGGCCGTCGCCGTGATCGCCCGTCAGCTGCGCCAGCTGTCCATGTCCGACTTCAGCCCGGGCGTACTGGCCTGTTCCGCCCGGCTGCTGGCGCACTACGTGCACGCGGGCGCGCTGCTCGGCAGCGTCGCCCGGCTGGACCGGGTGCCGGTGAGCCTCACCTCGCACGTCAAGTCCTGGATGCCGGGCGCCCAGTTCGCGGTGCTCGCGCACCCCGACCCGCAGCTGGTCAAGGTGGGCGGGGGCGGTGCGCTGCCCGGGCCCGCGTACGCCACCCACATGACCGTCGCACGCGGCCGGCTCACCAGCCACGGCCATGGGACGGCCCCGCGCGACGACTGGGTCACCGGGGCGCTGGCGCCCTCCTGGGGCGTCGGCGACGTCCAGGAGGTGCCGCTGCCCGCCGCGTCGGCGCACTGGTGGGGCACCCCGAAGCTGATCGAGTTCGCGGCCGCCATCCCGGACCTCTCCGTGCTCTACCAGCTCGTGGCGTCCGTACGGAGAGAGGAGTGCCACTGGTGCGGCTTCGAACTCATCGGGGACCGCTGCGCCTTCTGCTCCTGCCCGGTGCCGCGCGGCGATGAGATTCCCGCCCTGACCCAGTCCGCCGAGCGTCCCGCCCTGACCAGCCGGTAAACGTCCCACTCACGAGGTTGTCCGTCCATGAATTCTCGCCAGCGCCGCGGAGTCATCCTGCTGGTCCTGTCGGTCCTGTGCGCCGGTGGCGCGTTCGCCGGAGTGCTCTCCGTCGTCAACGACGTGGAGTCCAAGGTCGGCCCCGAGACGACCGCGTACAAGCTGAAGGGGAACATCGACGCGTACGAGGCCCTGGACGCGGGGGACTTCGAGAAGGTGTCGATGCCCGAGCGCTGGGTGCCCTCCACCGCCGTCACCGATCTCTCCGAGGTGCGCGGCCGGATAGCCGCGACCAAGCTCAGCCAGGGGGCGCTGCTCCAGACGGACATGGTGGCCAACCGGCCCGCGCTGAAGGCCGGTCAGCAGGAGATCGCCATCATGATCGATGCCGCGACGGGCGTCGCGGGCAAGATCACTCCCGGTGCGAAGGTCAACATCTACGCCACCTTCGAGGGCAAGGCGCAGGGCGAGGCGTCGGTCTCCAAGCTGATCGTCGACGACGCCGAGGTCATCGACGTCGGCAAGCTGTCCGCGCTGAAGCCGGACGAGGACGACGAACGCCGCGTCGACCAGGCCGTGCCGATCACCTTCGCGCTCGACACCAAGGACGCGCAGCGCGTCGCGTACGCCGAGTCCTTCGCCTCCCACGTACGGCTGGCCCTGATCGGCCCCGGCGCGGACGCCCCCGTCTCGCCGCGCGACCGCACCTACACCCTCGACGGCGACAAATGACCCCCGTGAACCTGAGTGAGTGAGGAGGTGCCGCGGTGACGATCAGAATCCTCCCGGCCGTCGGCGACCCCGACGCGGCCCGCGCTATCGGCGGGCTGCTCGGCCAGCTGCCCGGTGTCGAACCGGCGGCGCCGGTGGGCGACTCGACCCGGCTGCTGGACACCCTCGCCGCGCTGGCCGCCGCCTCGCTGGAGGACCTGCCCGAGGTCGTCCTCGTCCATGAGCGGATCGGCCCGTCCCCCGCCCTGGAGCTGATCCGCGAGGTCGCGCTGCGCTTCCCGGCGGTGGGCGTGGTCCTGGTCACCGGCGACGCGGGGCCGGCCCTGTACTCGGCCGCCATGGACGCGGGCGCGCGCGGCATCGCCGGAATACCGCTGGCGTACGACGAGCTGGCGGCCCGCGTCCAGGCCGCCGCCCAGTGGGCCACCGGCGTACGGCGCCACCTCGGGGGCGGCGGCGACGTGGCCGCCACCGGGCCTGGCGGCACCCTGGTCGCCGTCGCGGGCGCCAAGGGCGGGGTCGGGACGACCGTGACCGCCGTCCAGCTCGCGCTGGCCGCGCGGGCGGCGGGCCGCACGGTCGCCCTGGTCGACCTGGACCTCCAATCCGGCGACGTGGCCTCCTACCTCGACGTCCAGTTCCGGCGCTCCATCGCCGACCTGGCGCAGATCACCGACATCTCGCCGCGGGTGCTCCAGGACGCGGTCTTCACCCACCACACCGGGCTCGGGCTGCTGCTCGCGCCGGGGGAGGGCGAACGCGGCGAGGAGGTCACCGACCGGGCGGCCCGGCAGGTCGTCGGCGCGCTGCGGACCCGGTTCGAGCTGGTGGTCGTCGACTGCGGTACGCAGATGACCTCGGCGGGCGCGGCCATCGTCGAACAGGCCGACACCGCGCTGCTGGTGACCACCCCGGACGTGGTCGCGGTGCGGGCCGCCAAGCGGATGGTGCGGCTGTGGGACCGGCTCCAGATCCGCAAGGCCGAGGAGACCGTGACCGTCGTCAACCGGCACACCCGCAGCGCCGAGATCCAGCCGCAGCTGGTCGCGCGCGCCACGGGCACGGCGGTGGCGCGCACGGCGATCCCGGCCGGGTTCAAGGAGCTCCAGCCCGCCGTCGATTCGGGCCGCATGCAGGACCTGGACGCCAAGTCGACCGTCAAGCAGGCGCTGTGGGGGCTCGCCGGGGAACTGGGCCTGGTGGACGGGGCGCAGGGCGCGCCCCCGCCGGGGCGCCGCGCCCCCCACCGGGGGCATCAGGCCCAGGGCGGCGACCGCTCGCTGCCCGGGCTGCGGCGGCGCCGTGCCATAGGAGCGGGGCAGCCCGACGACGGTGACGGCGACGCGGGCCCCGGGACGGACGCCCTGAACGAGATCCCCCCGTCCGGCACCGGCCGTTTCCTGCGCAAGCGGGGCAACGACCGCGGCCAGGTCACGGTCGAGTTCATCGGCGTCCTGCCGCTGGCGCTCATCGTGCTCGCGGTGATCTGGCAGCTCGTGCTCGTCGGCTACACGTACTCGCTCGCGGGCAACGCGGCCGACAAGGGCGCCCGGGCGGGCGCGGCCGGGGGAGCCGCCGCCTGCCAGTCCGCGGCGCAGGACGACATCCCCGGCTCGTGGAGCGCCGACATCGACTGCCCGGGCGCGGGCGACGGCGCGGTGTACCGGTCGACGGTGACGCTGAACGTTCCGATCCTGTTCCCGGGCGCCGCCGACTTCCCGTGGACGGTGACCGGTTCGGCGGGCGCATCGGACGAGACGGAAACCGCGGCGGGCGCGGGGCAGTGAGGGGGCGTACAGCGATGACCCGACGGATGAGGCCCTGTCCGGTGGATCTTCGTGGATCAGGCCGCGGCGTCTGGTGCAGGGGGCACCTCCCAGCGGTAGCCGGGGGAGCATCGCACGGCGGAGGAGCGTCCTCGTACCGGGCGTACTCGGACGACTCCGACAACGCGGCGAGGTGCGGCCCGCCGCGGCAGCGGCTGATGTCACAGCGGCGTCGCGGCCCCGCGAAGATCTGCCGGACAGGGCCTGGCACCGGGCGGGACCGGGGGCAGGCGTCGATCGAGTTCCTCGGCTTCTTGCCGATCCTGATCCTCGTCGCGCTGGCCGCCGTGCAGCTGGGGATCGCCGCGTACACCGTCCAGCAGGCGGGTACGGCGGCCCGCGCGGCGGCGCGTACGGGCTCCCAGGACGAGCCGGGCACCTCCCCGGGCGCCGCCGGGACGGCGGCCATCAGCGGCTGGCTGGCCGACGGGACGACCATCAGCGACGGCGACTGCAACGGGGAAGAGGCGAGCGCGACCGCGACCGTGGACATCCCCTCGGTCATCCCCGGCTTCGACTTCGGCAGCGCGCAGAGGAGTGCCACCATGCCGTGCGACGACGGACAGCTCCAGGCGGGAGGTCAACCATGAGCCTGCGGGCCCGGATCAACGCGCCCGAGGGGCCCGCGGAGGGCCGCCAGGACGGGCATCTCGTCGCCGTCTACCGCGCCAAGCTGCTGGAGGAGATCGACCTCGCCGAGATGTCCTCGCTGGCCGCCGCCGAGCGCCGGACCCGGCTGGAGCGCGTCCTCGGCCACATCATCAGCCGCGAGGGCCCGGTGCTGTCCACCGGCGAACGCTCCCAGCTCATCCGCCGGGTGGTGGACGAGGCGCTGGGCCTCGGCGTGCTCGAACCGCTGCTGGAGGACACCTCGATCACCGAGATCATGGTCAACGGACCGGACCAGATCTTCGTGGAGCGGGCGGGCCGGGTGGAGCTGGTGCCCGTCCGGTTCGCGTCCGAGGAGCAGCTGATGCAGACCATCGAGCGCATCGTCTCGACCGTCAACCGGCGGGTGGACGAGTCGAATCCGATGGTCGACGCCCGCCTCCCGTCCGGTGAGCGCGTCAACGTGATCATCCCGCCGCTGGCGCTGACCGGCGCCACCCTCACCATCCGCCGCTTCCCGCGCGCCTACACCCTCAGCGAACTGATCGGCATGGGCACGCTGGACGAGCAGATGCTGATGCTGCTGGCGGCGCTGGTGCGGGGCAAGTTCAACGTCGTCGTCTCCGGACCCACCGGCTCCGGAAAGACCACCCTGCTCAACGCCCTCTCCGGGCTGATCCCGGACGGCGAGCGGATCATCACCGTCGAGGACGCGGCCGAACTCCAGCTCCAGCAGACCCATGTCATCCGGCTGGAGTCCCGGCCGCCCAACGTCGAGGGCAAGGGCCGGATCACCATCCGCGACCTGGTCCGCAACTCGCTGCGCATGCGCCCCGACCGCATCATCGTCGGCGAGGTGCGCGGCGGCGAGACCCTCGACATGCTCCAGGCCATGTCCACCGGCCACGACGGCTCGCTCGCCACCGTCCACGCCAACAGCGCCGAGGACGCGCTGATGCGCCTCCAGACGCTCGCCTCGATGTCCGACGTGGCGATCCCGTACGAGGCGCTGCGCGACCAGATCAACAGCGCCGTGGACTGCATCGTCCAGCTCGTCCGGCACGCCGACGGCTCCCGCCGGATCAGCGAGATCGCGCTCCTCGACAGCCACGGCCACGAGGAGTACCGCATCGCCACCGTCTGCCGCTTCGACGCCCAGCCCATGGGCGCGGACCGGATCGTGCACGGACGGTTCTCGTACTTCCCGCTCCCGGAGCGGGTCGCGGAGCGGCTGCGGATGGCCGGTGAGGCGGTGCCGCCCGCCTTCGGGGTGGCCGCCTTCCCGGCGCAGCTGACCACGCGGGGCGCCGCGTACGACACGGGCGCGTACGGCGCGCGGGACGGGAGGTAGCCGCATGGACCGGCTCGCCATGCTGACGCTCGGCGCGACGCTGGTGTGCGGCGCGCTGGGCGTCGCCGGGGTGCACGCCTACGCCCGGGGCACGGACCGTCAGCGCGCGCTGATCGACCGGCTGTCGGAGTCGGGCGCCGCGGCACCGGCCGGGCGGTCGCGCCGCTTCGCCCGCGTGGACCGGCGGTTGCGCACCACCTCCCTGGGGCGCCGTCTGGAGCTGCGGCTGGCGGCGACGGGCCTGGACGTCACGCCCGGCGAGTTCTTCGTCTACACGGCCGCGGCGGCGGCCGGGCTGTGGCTGCTGGCGGCGTCGCTGCTGGCGTCGTTCTTCGGCCCGATCGCGGCCGTCATCGCCGTCTGGTCGGCGTTCGGGTTCCTGGGCTGGCAGCGGCAGAAGCGCATCGAACGCTTCATCAACCAGCTGCCCGAGCTGTCCCGCATCCTGGCCAACGCCACCCAGGCCGGGCTGGCGCTGCGTACCGCGCTGAGCATGGCCGCGGACGAGATGGAGGCCCCGGCGGGCGAGGAGCTGTCCAAGGTCTCCGCCAAGCTGGCGGTGGGCCACTCGGTCGACGACGCCCTGGGCGAGCTGGCCGAGCGGCTGCCGTCCCGGGAACTGGTGGTGCTGGTCACCACGCTGGTGCTGTCGAACCGCGCGGGCGGGACCGTGGTCAGCTCGCTGCGCAACCTCACCCACACGCTGGAGGAGCGGAAGGAGACCCGGCGCGAGGTCCGCACCCAGCTGTCCCAGGTGACCGTCACCGCGTATGTGGTGCCGCTGATGGGCATCGGGACGCTGCTGCTGATGAACCGGATCTCGCCGGGCTCGCTGGACCGCATGACCTCGTCCATCTGGGGGCAGGCCGCGGTGATCGGGGCCTTCGCCCTGTACGGGATCGGCTTCTTCCTCATCCGCCGCATGTCGAAGATCGACGTCTAGGGGTACCTCGCATGGGTTTCGGACTGCTGCTGGCGCTGGCCGCGGGGCTGTCGGTGGCGGGCATCGCGTACGGCATCGCGCTGTACCGCAGCGAGGCCAAGCTGCCGAGCGACCTCGCGGTCGCGCTGGAGGTCGGGGCGACCCGTACGAACGCGGTCGGCTCGGCCGTCGACCGGCTCGGCATCCGCTACGCCCCGCTGGTGCTGCGGCTGATGGGCGAGAAGCGGGTGGCCCGGGTGCGCCGCCGTATCGATCTGGCGGGCCACCCGGGCGGGCTGACGGTCGACCGGTACGCGGCCCGCCGGGCGGTCTACGGGGTGCTCGGCTTCGGCGGCGCGCTGGTCATGCTGACGCGGGGCCAGCTGCTGCTGGCCGTGCTGCTGGTCGTCTTCGGCCTGTTCTGGATCGAGGTCGGGATCTGGGCGGCGGTGCGGGAGCGCAAGGACGCGATCGACCGGACCCTGCCCGACTTCCTGGACGTGCTGGCGGTCGTGGTGAGCGCCGGACTGGGCTTCCGGCAGGCGCTGGACCGGGTGTCCGAGAAGTACGAGGGCCCCTGGGCGGATGAACTTCGCATCACACTTCGGCAAATGGACATGGGGGTCAGCAGGCGCCAGGCGTTCGAAGAACTGCGGAAGCGGAACGACTCCGAACAGGTCGCCCAGTTCGTGACCGCGCTTCAGCAGGGCGAGGAACTCGGCGCTCCGATCGTCGAGACACTGATCGCCATCGCGAACGACATGCGCCGTACGGACGCCCAGAACGCCCGCCGCCGCGCCGCCCGCGCCGTCCCCAAGGCGACCATGGTCATCACCACCTTCATGGTGCCGGGGACGATGGTGCTGCTCGTGGCCGGGTTCTTCATCGGCTCCGGCACGGACTTCGGCTCGGTCACGGGAGAGTGAAGGACATTTGGGCGAATATGCTTCGCGATCGCAATCAGGTGTGGGACAGTCGTCGACGGGACTCCTCGGCGGCGGGAGGGGGTGAGACGGATGGGTCGCGGCAGCGGACCCCCGCGCGCAGGGTTCGAACACCGTGTATCGGGAAGGCAATGCCCCCTGGGACACTGTTCCGAGGCAACTGTTTCGGCGTACTTTGCTCGTGTCGCGAGCGACACCACGGGGGTTGAGTCGCCGGACCAGAGTGGGACGGCCACCCATGGAGGGGAACACGATGGGGAAGCGCGTTATGGGGAACGACCGGGGGCAGACCTCGATCGAGTACCTGGGGATCATTGCCGTGGTGGTCGCCATCGTCCTGGTACTGGCGACGACGGACTTCGGAAGCATGATCGCAAACGCGATCTCCGACAAGATCGCTCAGGTCGTCGGCATCTGACCGAGCGCGTGAGTGACCGCGTGAAGGCTCGCGGATACCGCAACGGCGACGCCGGGCAGGCCTTTCCGATCTACCTCACCGCGGTCGCGGCCCTGCTCTTCCTCGCCCTCGCCTTCTTCGCGGTGGGCCAGGCCGGGGCCACCCGCAACGGCGGACAGACCGCCGCCGACGCGGCCGCCCTCGCCGCCGCCCAGGACTACCGCGACCAGCTGGGCACGGCGCTGCTGGAGGCCGTGGCGGACGGCAGCGCGCTGGAGGACCTGCTGAACGGGCGGGGGATCGGCGTGGGTGACGCGTGCGAGCAGGCCGAGGGGTTCGCCCAGCAGAACGGCGCGGACGTCACCGGCGACGGCTGCGTCCCGGGCTACCTGCCCACGTCCTTCACCGTCACCGTCAAGACGCAGAAGCCCGTGGGCAAGACCGTCATCCCCGGTACGGAGAACCAGTACGGCGAGGCGAAGGCCAAGGCGGTCATAGGTCCGCGCTGTACGCTCCAGCCGTCCGACGAGCCGTCGCCCACCCCGACGCCGACTCCGACGGGCGACGAGGACGGAGACGACGGCGGCGACGAGGGCGAGAAGCCTTCCGTCGCCCTGCTGTGCGACGGAAGGACAGTGACCATCGACCCGGCGCACCCGGAACTGCTCCCGGACGTCAAGGACCTGTTCTCCGTGCACCTTGCCGACTGAGCGACCGACGAGTAGACGAGCAAAGGACAGCGAGCGATGAGCATTCGGCACACGACGAAGGCCCGGAGGGGGGCTGCCGCGGCGGCGCTCGCAGCGGCGCTGGCCCTCGCCGTGGCCGGGTGCGGCAGCGGCGACGGCGGCAAGGAGGACGGCTCCCCGCAGAAGTCCACCGAGGCCAAGACCGACGACGCGCAGGGGGAGACCGAGCCCGCCGCGGACTCCAAGAAGGTCATCGGCGAGATGAAGGGGCCGAAGAACATCGTCGTCACCCTCCACTCCGCGGAGCGCGACAGCGGCGGCTTCGTCACCGTCAACGGGACGGTGACGAACCGCGGCAGCACGCTGTTCAACCCGATCGACTGGCGCTCCCCGGAGGTGGAGCTGGCCAAGTCCCGTTCGTCCGTGTCGGGCGCGACCCTGGTCGACATGAAGGGCAAGAAGCGGTATCTCGTGCTCCGGGACACCGATGGCCAGTGCCTGTGCACCACGGGGCTCTCCGGGATCAAGGAGAACGAGAGCCGGCCGTTCTTCGCGCAGTTCCCGGCCCCGCCCAAGAGCGTCACGGAGGTCGACTTCCAGCTCCCGACCATGCCGTCCGTCAGCATCAAGCTCTCCGGGTGAGCCCCGCCATGACGACACGGACGACGGCCCGCCGCAGCGTGACGGCCCTGGCCTCCCTCGCCCTCATCCTCTCCACCCCGGCCCTCAACCCCCCGGCCCGCGCCGACAGCGGCCCCGGCGCACCCGCCGACACCAGGCCGCCCCTCAAGATCGACGCCGATGACCCCGATCTGCGGATGCCCGAGGGCGCCAAGCTGGCGGCCGGGCGGGTCCTGGACATCAAGTCGGTCGTCGAGACGGACGACGGCGACGAGCGGCGCGAGGACACCAACACCAAGGTGAGCTTCGCCCTCCAGGCCGAGGTGCTGTTCGGCAAGGACAGCTCGAAGCTGGGCTCCGAGGCGAACGCCCGTATCCAGCAGATCGCGGACGAGGCGGAGCGGCAGGACGCCAAGAGCGTCCGCGTCTTCGGCTTCACCGACAACCTGGGCTCGGCCGCGCACGGCCTCGAACTGTCCCGCAAGCGCGCGGACGCGGTGCAGCAGCGGCTGGCTTCCAGCCTGGACTCCTCGGTCGCGTATCAGATCCGCGGCTACGGCGAGCAGTACCCGATCGCGGACAACGCGACGGAGGAGGGCCGCAAGAAGAACCGCCGAGTCGAGGTCAGCTTCCCCCGCGGCGGCTAGGCGGCCCTTTCCCAACCCCGCCCCTTCCCGAACCGGGGGCAAGCCCCCGGGCCCCCGGTTGGGGACTCCGCCCCCAAACCCCCGCCGCGGCTCCGACCCTGGCCTCCGCTCCTCAAACGCCGGAGGGGCTGGGGTTGGGGCACGTCCGTCCCTGGNCCCNGCTCCTCAATCGCCGGAGGGGCTGGGGTTGGGGCACGTCCGTCCCTGGGCCCTGCTCCTCAATCGCCGGAGGGGCTGGGGTTGGGGCATCACCGCCCCTGGGCCCTGCTCCTCGCTCTCCCCCAGCTACCGCTGGGAGGTGTCCGCTGGGGGCTGGGATGGGGCCACCGCCCCTGGAGCCCGCCCCTCAAACCACGCCGGAGGGGCTGGTATATCTCCCAACCGTGGTGCCGTCGGCGGGGAGCCGCCATGCGGCGGAGGGGCGGGGTCGCAGGGGTGGGGTCCTGGACGCCACGTGTATGTGTGGCGCCGTGGACTTCCGGCTCACCCCACGTTCTACGGCAGCGGCGCCGTAAATAGACGGTCCAGGGCCTCGCCCCGGAGGCCCCGCCCCGGCACCACCCACCGGACCAACCGCGCAGCCCGCCCCGTTCCGGGTACGCACAGCCCAGTCCCTCCGGGCGCACAACCCAGCCCCTCCGGCGTTTGAGGAGCGGGGTCCGGGGCGGAGCCCCGGTTCGGGACGGGGCGGGGTGGGGGAAGACTCCCGCGGTGTCCCCATGCCGCATCATGGGGGCGTCGTTCCACCCCGCGCGGGAGTCCCCCTGAATACCACCGTCGCCGAGATCCTCGCCGTCACCCTCCTCCTCGCCGTGCTGGCGTTCGCCGTCGCCCGACCCCGCGGCTGGCCCGAGGCGGTCGCGGCGGTGCCCGCGGCCGCGGTCGTGGTGGGGGCCGGGGCCGTGACACCGGCGGCGGCGTGGGAGGAGACGCGGAGCCTGCTGCCGGTCGTCGGGTTTCTGGCGGCCGTGCTGCTGCTGGCGCAGATGTGCGCGGACGAGGGGGTGTTCGAGGCCGCCGGGCAGGCCGTGGCCCGGGCCTGCCGGGGGCGTACGGACCGGCTGCTGGGCGGGGTGTTCGCGGTGGCGGCGGCGGTCACCGCCGTACTGAGCCTGGACGCGACGGTCGTCCTGCTGACCCCCGTGGTGTTCGCGACCGCGACCCGGCTCGGCGCCCGCTCCCGCCCGCATGTCTACGCCTGCACCCATCTGGCGAACTCGGCGTCGCTGCTGCTGCCGGTCTCCAACCTCACCAACCTCCTCGCGCTGGAGGCGAGCGGACTGTCGTTCACCCGGTTCGCCCTGGTCATGGCCCCGGCCTGGCTGGTGTCCATCGGGATCGAATTCCTGGTCTTCCGCCGCTTCTTCGCCGCGGACCTGGCCGCCGGGACGACGAAGCCGCCGCCCGCCGAGTGGCCGCGGGTGCCGGTGTTCGCGCTGTCCGTGCTGGGGCTGACCCTGGCCGGGTTCGTGGTGACGTCGTTCCTCGGCCTGGAGCCCGCGTGGGCGGCGGGCGCGGGGGCGCTGGTGCTCGCGGTGCGGGCGGTGGCGCGGCGGACGACGACCGTACGGGGCGTGGTGGGCGCGGCGGGCCCGCTGTTCTGCCTGTTCGTGCTCGCCCTGGGCGTCGTGGTGCAGGCGGTGCTGGACAACGGCCTGGAAGCGGCGCTGTCCCGGGTGCTGCCGGTCGGGACGGGCCTGCCCACCCTGCTCGCGATCGCGGCCATCGCGGCGGTGCTGGCGAACCTCGTCAACAACCTGCCCGCGACGCTGGCGCTGCTGCCGATCGCCGCCGAGGGCGGCCCGGGCCCGGTCCTGGCCGTGCTGATCGGGGTCAACCTGGGCCCCAACCTCACCTACGTCGGCTCCTTGGCCACGCTGCTGTGGCGGCGTATCGTCCGCCACCACGGGGCGGACGCCGACTCCGGGCCGGGCGAGTTCACCCGCCTCGGGCTGCTCACCGTGCCGACCACGCTGGTGGCGGCGACGGTGGCGCTATGGGCCATGCTGGCGACGCTATGAGGAACTCATGATCGTGCTCATCTGGATCGCCGAGGGAACCTGGCAGTCCGCCGTGGACGCCGCCCGCGACCATCTGTCCGCGGACGCCGACGCCGAGGTCCGTCTGCTGCACGTCACCGACGACCAGGTGGCGGGCGCCGCGCACGGCGCCTTCGCCGGGCTGCTGGGCCGGGGCCGCCCCGGACGGGACCCCGGCGACCAGGTGGAGGAGCTGGCGGCGACCGCCGCGTCCGAGCTGCTGGACGCCGCCGCGGAGCGGCTGCACCGGCCCGTGACCCGATGGCAGCGGCACGGCCGGGTGGAACACGAGGTGGTGCGCGCGGCGGACGGCGTGGATCTGCTCATCTGCGCCCGCGACGGGGACCGCAACCGGCTGGGGCCGCACAGCCTGGGGCCCGCCGCGCGCTTCGTCGTGGACCATGCGCCCTGCGCCGTGCTGCTGGTGTGGCCCGAGCCCGCGCCCGGTATCGAGTCGCTGCCGCCACCGCCGCCGTAAGCCGCGTAAGCGAGCTGTCAGGACTCGATCCAGTTGTGCGCCTGGGCCAGCTCGATGACGCGTCGGCGCACCTGCTTGATCTGGTCGGCGGTGAGGCTGCCGCCCATGTCGACCAGCGTCTCGGTCAGCTCCTGCCGGAATTCGGCCACCGAGAGAACGTCGCACATCGTGTCGTCGCCGGAGTCCGGCGCGGCGGAGGACCGGACGACCGGGGCGGCGCCGCGCTCCAGGATGCGGACCTCGGACGCCTTGGGGCCCTTGTCGCCGTACTCGGGGATGAACCGCACCTTCGAACCGGGCTGGAACAGGTGCTTCTCGTCCAGGAGGTCGTTCGCGTGCATGAACACATCTTCGCCACCGTCGTCCGGGGCGATGAAGCCGTATCCGCGAAACTCGTCGAACCGCAGAATCTTGCCCGTCGTCGTCAACGTGCCACCCCTACCCCTGTACCTCTACCTCATGTACCTCATCGAACACCGAGCTCAGCGTACAGAAGGCGGTGGAGCCGAAGAAGGGCCGGGGTCGACCGCGACCCGAACGCCCGGCCGCAGGCCCCAGCGCTCCATCGCCCCCGCCTCGGCCTCCAGGACGTGGCGTGAAAACGCCCGTGGCAGCCCGAGCCGACCGGGGCGCAGGGTGGTGACGGCGATGACGGTCATCCGCCGGTCGAGATGGGCGACGTCGATGGCGAAGCGCATCCGGAAGGTGTGCACCCCGCTCGCGGGGGTCAGCAGGATCGCGCCGGTCAGCCCGTCCCGGCCGAGCAGCCCGCGGGACCGGGCGCGGTAGGAGGCGGCGATCTCCAGCGGTACGTCCACACCGCCGGGGACGCGGAGCGTTCCGGTGCCGTCCCGCCAGCGGCCCATGCGCGTCCCCTTCATCACCCGTCGTCCACCCTTGGGATGAGTGTTCCATCGACAAGACGCCCTCGGCCCGCCGCTTCCGTAGGCTCGGGCCGTGCAACCGCTGCTGATCGCCCTCGCCGCCGCGTACGGCGCCGCCGCCGGGCTGCTGGTGCCGCGCCCGCTGTACCGGCTGGCCGTCGAGTCCGGCGAGCCGTGGCGCGCGGACTGCCCGCGCGGGCACGCGCTCACGGGCCCGGCCCGCGGCTGGCTGGGCCGCGCCCGCTGTCCGCGCTGCGAAACCGACGCGGGGGCGGCCGAAGCGCGGTACGGACCCGGCCCGGTGCTCCCCGCCCTGCTCACCGCGCTGGTGTGCGCCGCCCTGGCCGCGGCTGCCGGGGCGCGCCCGGAGCTGGCGGTGTGGCTGCTGCTCGCCCCGCCCGCGGTGCTGCTGGCCGGGGTGGACCGGGCGGTGAACCGGCTGCCGGACGTGCTGACCCTGCCGATGGCGGGCGCCGCGGCGGCGCTGCTCGGCGCCGCCGCGCTGCTGCCGCACAGCGCGGGGTCCTGGCCGCGGGCGCTGCTGGGCGGGGTGGTGCTGGGCGGGGCGTATCTGGTGCTGTTCCTGATCAGCCCGCGCGGGATGGGGCTGGGCGACGTGAAGTTGGCGCTGACGCTGGGCGTGGCCCTCGGCTGGTACGGCTGGGCGGTGCTCTTCTGGGGCGGGTTCGCCGGGGTGCTGCTGGGGTCGCTGTACGCGATGGCCCTGGTCCTGGCGCGGCGAGCGGGCCGCGGGACGCCGCTGGCGTTCGGCCCGTTCATGATCCTCGGCGCGGGCGCGGGGCTGGTACTGGGGGCGCTCGGAACCGGCTGACGACCCACGCCGTCAGCGCCGCGCACATCCTCACCCCCGCCGATGCATGGACAACCGCTCACGAAGGGTTATGGTGGAAACCCCCCCTCGGGCCGGTCCGTACTCCCCCCCCACGGACCGGCCCGCTCTCTTATGGGGTCTTTGTGGGGTCTTCGCGGCGTAACGGCGGCACACAGCCCGCACGAAGTGTCACGCACCGTAACGGTGACGGGGGTTCCGGATGGCCTCTGGACGTCCGTGCGATGTCTCGATACCCCGTCCGACCGGCTCGGTTAGCCACCCCCGCCGCCCCGCAGTAGGGTGCTGCCCTTGGGGCGGACAGCCATGGCGAGCCATGCAAAGCACTGAGGGGCTGGAAGACGTGAAACTGCGCGACCTGGTGTACGGGCTCTACGCACGCCGGGTGGAGGGCCGCCTCGACCACGACCAGGTGCCCAAGCACATCGGCGTCATCCTCGACGGCAACCGCCGCTGGGCCCGCGCTTCCGGGGGCACCACCGAGCAGGGTCACAAGGCGGGCGCCAGCAAGATCCAGGAGATGCTGGGCTGGTGCAGTGAGACGGACGTCGAGGTCGTCACGCTGTGGATGCTCTCCACGGACAACCTGGACCGCCCCGAGGAGGAGCTGAAGCCGCTCCTGGCCATCATCGAGGGCGCCGTGCGCGACCTGGCCGCCGACGGCCGGTGGCGGGTGCACCATGTGGGGAACCGGGACCTGCTGCCCTCCGGTACCCAGGCCGTCCTCAAGGAGGCCGAGCGGGACACGGAGCACATCGACGGAATACTGGTCAACGTCGCCGTCGGCTACGGCGGCCGCCAGGAGATCGCCGACGCGGTGCGCTCGCTGCTCCTCGACCACGCCACCAAGGGCACGTCCTTCGAGGAGCTGGCCGAGGTCGTCGACATCGACCTCATCGCCGAACACCTGTACACCCGTGGCCAGCCCGATCCGGACCTGGTGATCCGCACCAGCGGCGAGCAGCGGCTGTCGGGCTTCATGCTCTGGCAGAGTGCCCATTCGGAGTACTACTTCTGCGAAGTTTTCTGGCCCGCCTTCCGCAAGGTCGACTTCCTCCGCGCCCTGCGTGACTACGCGGCGCGGCACCGCCGCTACGGCAACTAATCGCCTTATCCCACAAAGCAGTTCACCGGCCGGGGCCGGACGTGACACCGCGTCCGGTCCCGGCCGCCGTGTAGCACGCCCGTTCCTCAACGTTCACGTACGGGCCGTCATATGCCATTGCATGGCCCCGCACCTTCGAGGGAATATCCCTTCCAGGTCGACGCCCTGTTCCACTGTCCAGTCGGGTGTCGAACTGCCAGCGGACGGCATCGGGCCGTTCGCCCGGGAGGCCCTTTGCACACGGACGACTGTGCGGATCGTGCGTATGACGCGGAGGGCCGGCGCTCGGCCCGTTCCGTGGGGTCTGAGCCCGGTCCGCTCCCCGTCTACGGCGGGGACACCTCACTCCCGCGACGCCGTCGCACCCCAACCTCTCCCGAGGGGGTTCGTCCACCCGTGGTGACCAGCAAGAAACGCCGCGAGCACGACCGGCGCACCTATGTCCTCGACACCAGCGTCCTGCTTGCCGACCCAGGCGCCATGTCCCGCTTCGACGAGCACGAAGTCGTGCTGCCGGTCGTGGTGGTCACGGAGCTGGAGGCCAAGCGGCACCACCCCGAGCTGGGGTATTTCGCCCGGCAGGCGCTGCGCCTGCTCGACGAGTACCGCATCCGGTACGGCCGTCTGGACGCTCCGATCCCGATCGGCGACCTGGGGGGCACCCTGCGCGTCGAGCTCAACCACTCCGACCCGGGCATCCTGCCCGCGGCCTTCCTCACCCACGGGGGCCGCGTGGGGGACAACGACGCGCGGATCCTCGCGGTCGCCCGGAACCTCCAGGCCGAGGGGTACGACGTCACGGTCGTCTCCAAGGATCTGCCGCTGCGCATCAAGGCGTCCTCGGTGGGGCTGCTCGCCGAGGAGTACCGCGCGGAGCTGGCGATCACCGACTCGGGCTGGACCGGGATGGCCGAGCTGGCCGTCCCGGCCGAGCAGGTCGACGACCTGTTCGCCGCCGAGACCGCGTACATCCCCGAGGCGGCCGAACTGCCCGTGCACACCGGACTGGTCCTCCAGTCCGAGCGCGGCAAGGCCCTGGGCCGGGTCACCCCGGACGGCCAGGTGCGGGTGGTGCGCGGCGACCGCGAGGCGTTCGGCATCCACGGCCGCAGCGCGGAGCAGCGCATCGCGCTGGACCTGTTGCTGGACCCCGAGGTGGGGATCCTGTCGATGGGCGGCCGGGCCGGTACGGGCAAGTCGGCGCTCGCGCTGTGCGCGGGCCTGGAGGCGGTCCTGGAGCGGCGGCAGCACCGCAAGGTGATGATCTTCCGCCCGCTGTACGCGGTGGGCGGCCAGGAGTTGGGCTATCTGCCCGGCAGCGAGGCCGAGAAGATGAGCCCCTGGGCTCAGGCGGTCTTCGACACGCTGTCCGCGGTGACCAGTTCCGAGGTGATCGAGGAGGTCGTGGAGCGCGGGATGCTGGAGGTGCTTCCGCTCACCCACATCCGCGGCCGGTCGCTGCACGACGCCTTCGTGATCGTCGACGAGGCGCAGTCGCTCGAACGGAACGTGCTGCTGACCGTTCTGTCCCGGATCGGCGCCAACTCCCGGGTGGTGCTCACCCACGACGTGGGGCAGCGCGACAACCTCCGCGTCGGCCGGTACGACGGGGTGGTGGCGGTCGTCGAGAAGCTGAAGGGGCATCCGCTCTTCGCGCACATCACCCTCAACCGCTCGGAGCGGTCGCCGATCGCGGCCCTGGTGACCGAAATGCTGGAGGACGGGCGCATCTGAGCCGGTAGCGTCCGGTACGTCGGCAACGCGCCGCACGGAAAGGCCAATGAGCCTAGCTGTGCGGCGCGTTCTCGCGCGTGGATTTCCAGAAACCCTAGGGCGTAAACGGCATGTGAGCTTTCACACCTGCCCGGGAATTGCCTCCGGGTATCCGTGTCCGGCAGTCTGTGGGTTCTGTCAGGCCCCGCATACGGCACACCAGTACCGCCAGCGGTACAGAACCACAGCAGTACCAGAACTGAAGAGCGTTCGCCGTATGCCGCCCGAGCACCTCGCGATCCTCCTGCGGGAGGACGCACCGGGCCAGTGCCTCCCGTGACCAGCCACACCCACTGAGCAGTACCGGGGACGGAACAAGGGGAGGCCAGCGTCAGGGGCACGATTGCGCCCGCGAGGTCACCTAAGCGGGCGACGCTGGAAGGAAAACCGAGTGAGCCGGATTTCGGTCCGGGGATTCGCAGTGGCCTCGGCCACCGCGGTCACCACTGTGGGCGCTGTCGTCGGTGTCGCCGCGGGTGGCGAGCAGCAGAGCTCGTCCGACCCGATCGAGGCGACCGCCGCCGACTCGACGCTCCTAGCGGACATACCCGCCGGCCAGCAGGCCGTGGCGCAGACCGCATCCCTGACGCAGCAGGCGGACGTTCAGTCCACCGCCGCCGACGCGGAGGCGAAGAAGTCCGCTGAGGAGGCGGCCCGCAAGCAGGCTGCCCAGGACGCGAAGGCCAAGAAGGCCGCCGCGGACAAGGCGGCTGCCGAGAAGCTGGCCAAGGAGCGCGAGGCCAAGAAGAAGCAGGAGCTCGCGAGCCGTTCGGCCGCGCGTGACTCCAGCGCCTTCCCGATCAAGGCCTCGTACACCACCGCCGAGGTCCAGGCCATGGCCCGGCAGATGGTCCCGGGCGACCAGTTCCAGTGCTTCAGCAACATCGTGGACCACGAGAGCGGCTGGAACTACCAGGCCACCAACCCGTCCTCGGGTTCGTACGGTCTGGTGCAGGCGCTGCCCGCGTCCAAGATGGCCTCGGCCGGTGCCGACTGGAAGACCAACCCGGCCACCCAGATCAAGTGGGGCCTGGGCTACATGAACGACCGCTACGGCAGCCCGTGTGAGGCCTGGTCGTTCTGGCAGGCCAACAACTACTACTGATCGGACCGGGCCTCCGGCCGCTCAGTGACGTAAGCTTCGCGAAACCCCCGTCCGCCAGGTCGGGGGTTTCGTGCGTCCGCAGCCGGTAACGTCATGCCGACGACCACGGGGGAACCGGGGGTAGGAAAGCTGAATGTCCAGATTGCCAGATTGGGTCGGCAGATTGGGAGCCGGTCTGACCCGGCTCGCCGCGCGGCTCGAACGCGAGGAGGCCGCGGCACGCGGTGACGAGAGCGGCGGCGGAGGAGCCGGTCGGCCGCCCGGGCCCGCCGGAGGCCCGGAGCCGTCACCGCGACGGCCGGAGGAGCCGCACGAGGCGCACCGGCCGGAGGAGCCGCGAGGGCCGCAGGAGCCGCCCGAGGGGGGCGAGGAGGCCGAGGGGCCCAGCGTGCCCGCCCCGCCCGCCTACGCCCCCGCCGTCGCGCCCCGGCCCGAGCCGGTCGACGCCGTCCCCTGGGGCGTGCGTGTCGCCGCCGAGGCCGGGTGGCGGCTGCTGGTGCTGGCCGGGACGGTCTATGTGCTGATGCAGGTCATCAGCTCCATCCAGCTGGTGGTGTTCTCCTTCACCGTCGCCCTGCTCATCACGGCCCTGCTGGAGCCCACCGTCACCCGGCTGCGCCTCCGGGGCGTCCCGCGCGGCCTCGCCACGACCATCACCTTCATCGGCGGCTTCATCATCATGGGGCTGGTCGTGTGGTTCGTGGTGTGGCAGGTCATGGAGAACGTCGACGAGCTGTCCGACAAGCTCCAGGACGGCATCGACGATCTGCGGCGCTGGCTGCTGCACAGCCCGTTCCACGTGACGGAGAAGCAGATCAACCACACCGCCAAGAGCCTGCGCGAGGCCGTCGGCGCCAACACCGAGGAGATCACCTCGGCCGGGCTCGAAGGCGTCACGGTCGTGGTCGAGGTGCTGACCGGCATCCTGCTGACCATGTTCAGCACGCTGTTCCTGCTGTACGACGGGCCGCGGATCTGGCGCTGGACGCTGGGGCTCGTCCCCGCGGCGGCCCGGCCGGGCGTGGCGGGCGCGGGGCCGCGGGCCTGGGCCACGCTGACCGCCTATGTGCGCGGCACGGTGATAGTGGCCCTCATCGACGCGATCTTCATCGGCGTGGGGCTGTTCTTCCTCGACGTGCCCATGGCCGTGCCCCTCGCCGTCTTCATCTTCCTCTTCGCCTTCATCCCGCTGGTCGGTGCGGTGGTCTCCGGCGCGCTCGCGGTCATGGTGGCGCTCGTCACCCAGGGCGTCTTCACGGCGGGGATGGTGCTGGTGGTGGTGCTGGCGGTGCAGCAGATCGAGGGCCATGTGCTCCAGCCGTTCATCCTCGGCCGCGCGGTGCGGGTCCATCCGCTCGCCGTGGTGCTCTCCGTCGCGGGCGGCTCGCTGATCGGCGGCATCGGCGGCGCGGTGGTGGCCGTACCGCTGGTGGCGGTCGTCAACACGGCGGTCGGCTATCTGCGCGCGTACAGCAGGGAGAGCGCCCTGCGCGCCACCTCCCGCCCGCACGGCGCGACCGTCATCGCCACCGCGCCGACCCCGCCGCCGGAACCGCCGGGCGAGGGCGGTGCCTGAGGCGGAAAAATCCGCGTGCGACAGGGTCGGCCATCTGATGGTGGTCGGCCCTGTGGTCGTTGGCGGGGGCAGCGGTCGCGTTCCACTCAGAAGGCAGCTCTTCTCAGTTGTTTCGCTAGAGCATGTGGATGCCGAGAACCCGCCTTCTCAGTGCGGTAGTTGTCAATAAAAGCCGTGTGCTCTAGTGCCATCATTGGTTGCGGCGAACTCGCCGAAGCTGGGGCGGAGCAGTGCCCGCCTGTGGTCACCGCTCTCGGTCGACCAGTGGCAGACGTGTCAACGTGGACACGGAGCGTTGCTATGTCGTGGCATAGCTGTGCCCCGGGCCGCATGCAAGCAGAGGCAGAAACCGGGGCTCACGTGCGCAGAGTACCACTTCCCGGGGCGCGGGGGAGGGGTGCTGTGGACGAGGAAACGCTCAAACTGATCCGTGAGGCGACGTCGACTACGTCCGTACCCCGACCCAGCTCAAGGAGATTCAGAAGCGGGTCGTGGAGCAGCCGGGCCAAGGTCAAGCGTCTGCTGCGGCGCTTCGGCTATCCGCCGGACCGGCAGCCGGAGGCGATCGAGCGCGTGCTGAAGCAGACGGAGGTCAGGGCCGAGGAGTGGGCCTGAGTCAGGGCGGGTGTGAGGTGGGGACAGGGAGACGCCGGTGCGGACGGTGACTCCCTGTCCCGCCACCGCCGCTTACGGCCGCCGGACCTCTGGGAACGCCCCCTTGCTCGCCCGGCACGGCGGTACGTCGCCGGGCGTCCAGGAGTCACCGAGGACGTAGCACAGCTCCGCGTGCAACTGCTCGGCCTCACCGGCGCTCAGGCGGAGCTGGCCGTCCCCCTTGTGCTCGCCGTCGCGTACCACCCACAGCGGCAGCGAGACCCCTTGGCCGATGCCGCTGATCGGGGTGACGCGCTTGCCCGGGATGCGGTCCAGCCGCCAGCCGCGCGCGGGGTTGTAAGACGCCATGTCATCCGGCCTTTCCTCACTCAGTGTTGCTGTTTGCCTCTCCAGAGTGGCCGGAAATGGCTAGGGTCGACAGTGGCTGAGCGTAGCCAAGGAGGCAAGGAACACAGGGGGTTGTCGTGCCCGCACGCAAGAACGCTTCCGGTCGTAAGCCGTCCGCACGGTTGCTGCTGGCGGCGGAGGTCGCACGGCTGAGAGAAGAGTCCGGCAGGTCGCTCGGGCAGTTGGCCCAGGAGACCACCTATGACCGCACGTATCTGCACAAGCTGGAGACCGGGGTGCGGATCGGCTCCCCGGAGGTCATCGCGGCGCTCGACAAGGTGTACGCGACGGGGGAACGCCTGTCGATGCTGTGGGAGCTGGCCCGCGAGGATGTGTTCCCCGACAAGTACAAGCGCTTCATGGAGCTGGAGGCGACGGCCACCGTCCGCTACGAGTATGCGGCCGCGACCGTACCCGGGCTGTTACAGACCAAGGCGTACGCCAGCGAGGTGCTGGGTGTGGCCCAGCCCGGAGATGAACAAGAGCTTGCGGAACTCGTTGCCGCGAGGCTGGGCAGGCAGGGGCTGCTGCACCGGGAATCTCCGCCCCACTACCGGGCTGTGCTCGATGAGGCGGTGTTCCGGCGTGCTCTGAGTGATCCCGAAGAGTGGCAGGCGCAGTTGGTTCATTTGCTGACGATGGCGCAACTGGCTCACGTCACGCTTCAGGTGTTGCCTTTTTCGTCTGGGCTGCACCCTCTGATCGGCACATCGCTGACTCTGCTGTGGCAGGCCGATGGGAGTACTGCGGCTTATACGGAGAACTCCCACACGGGCGAACTGGTGGAGGACGCGAGCGGCGTGGAACGGCTCCGACTGTCCTACGATCTGCTGCGGGACTCTGCCCTGTCGCCACGGGAGTCCGTGGCGTTCATCCAGCGACTGATGGAGGACGACGCGACATGCGAAACGCTCGACCGGACCTGAGTGCGGCGCGGTGGCGTAAGTCCAGTTACAGCAACCCGGACGGCGGTAACTGCGTCGAGGTCGCCGACGGTCACCCCGGCCTCGTGCCCGTCCGGGACAGCAAGAACCCCGACCACCCGGCGCTGATATTCGGAGCCCACGCCTGGGCCGCCTTCATCGCCGACCTCAAGTCGCCTCGCACCGGCCGCTGACAGACCTACGTGAGAGGGTGAGCCGCGCGCCAAGGGAAGGCGGGCGGCGGCCGGGAGGCGAGGAGTCACAGGTGTACGTCACCAAGATCGGCGTGTCGAACATCAGGGGGTTCACCGGGCCCCGCTCGGTGGATCTCACCCTCCCCGAGGGTGGCGGCTGGATCGTCATGGCGAGCCGCAACGGTTCCGGGAAGACCACGCTGCTGAAGGCACTGGCCGTCGCGCTCGCCGGACCTTCCGTGGCTCGGACCCTGGTCGCCGACTTCAGCGGGTGGGTGTCCCAGGGAGAGCGGGAAGGCTGGGCGCAGGCGTTCATCGACCGCGACCCGGCACGCGACGTACTGCGCGGCCGGGGGCGGGCGCCGGACGGGCCGCAGGTGCGCTCGGGCTGACCTGGACCCTGCCACCGTCCTCGCAGCCCGAGCCGACAGGCCGCGTCGCCCGGCAGCTCTTCAAGCCGCCGGTCCATGCGGCGTTGACGGAGTGGACGCACAGTGCGCAGTAGGGGGCCGTCGGCGTATGGCCGCAGGAAACGCGCGAAGGGGCGCCCCACCGGACCGGTGGGGCGCCCCTTCGTCTCTGCGCAGGACGAGAGCGTCAGCCGTTCCCGGCCAGGACGCCCTCGGCGTCCAGGGTGGCGCCGACCGCCTGGATCACCGCGGCGATCTTGAAGGCCTCCTGGACCGTCTCGCGGTCCACGCCCGCCTTGCGGAGGACCTGCTCGTGCGAGTCGAGGCACATGCCGCAGCCGTTGATCGCGGAGACCGCGAGCGACCACAGCTCGAAGTCGGTCTTGTCCACGCCCGGGTTGCCGATGACGTTCATCCGCAGACCGGCGCGCAGGTTGTTGTACTCCGGGTCGGACAGCAGGTGCCGGGTCCGGTAGTACACGTTGTTCATCGCCATGATGGCGGCCGCCGACTTGGCGGCGGTGTACGCCTCGGCCGACAGGTTGGCCTTGGCCTCCGGCTCCAGCTCGGAGAGCACGCGCGGCGAGCGCGAGGCGATCGCGCAGGCCAGCACGGTGCCCCACAGCTGCTGCTGCGGAAGCTCGGAGTTGCCGATCACCGAACCGAGGTTCAGCTTCAGGTCCTTGGCGTAGTCCGGCAGGGCGGACTTGAGGGTGTCGAGTGCCATGTCAGTTCACCTCACTCGCCGGAGAGGAGCGCGACCGGGTCGAGGGTGTCGTCACCCTTGCTCCAGTTGCACGGGCACAGCTCGTCGGTCTGGAGGGCGTCCAGCACCCGCAGGACCTCCTTGGGGTTACGGCCCACGGAACCGGCCGTCACCATGGTGAACTGGATCTCGTTGTTCTGGTCCACGATGAAGACGGCGCGCTGGGCGAAGCCGTCCTCGCCCTCGATGCCCAGGTCGCGCATCAGCTCGTGCTTGGAGTCCGCCATCATCGGGAAGGGCAGGTCACGCAGGTCGTCGTGGTCCTTGCGCCAGGCGTGGTGGACGAACTCGGAGTCGCCCGAGAAGCCCAGGATCTGGGCGTCACGGTCGGCGAACTCCTCGTTCAGCTTGCCGAAGGCCGCGATCTCGGTCGGGCACACGAAGGTGAAGTCCTTGGGCCATGCGAAAACGATCTTCCACTTGCCCTCGTAGGTCTTGTGGTTGATCTGCTCGAACTCCTGCCCCTTCTCCAGCGAGACGCAGGCGGTCAGGTCGAACTCGGGGAACTTGTCACCGACAGTGAGCACGTTTCTCCTTGCAGCTTTCGCGTGGGAGGGACCCTTTGTGGGGGTTTCCCGGGGTTGGACGATCTCCACCCTGGCACATGCCACATTGATCAGTGAAATAGCTACACTCGGTCGGGTTGATTGGAGGTGGCTATCAGTGGCCGCGACAGCGATACCGGCAGGAAAGCCGCGGCAGCCGAGCTTGTCCCAGCTCAAGGCGTTCGCCGCGGTCGCCGAGCATCTGCACTTCCGGGATGCGGCGTCCGCCATCGGGATGAGCCAGCCCGCCCTTTCGGGCGCCGTCGCCACCCTGGAGGACACGCTCGGAGTTCAGCTTCTCGAGCGTACGACCCGCAAGGTGCTCCTCAGCCCGGCGGGGGAGCGGCTGGCCGCGCGAGCACGCTCCGTGCTCGCGGAGGTGGGTGCGCTGCTGGAGGAGGCGGAGGCGGCGCGGGCGCCGTTCACCGGGGTGCTGCGGCTCGGGGTGATCCCGACCGTGGCCCCGTATCTGCTGCCGACCGTGCTGCGGCTGGTGCGCGAGCAGTATCCGCGCCTCGACCTCCAGGTGCACGAGGAGCAGACCGCCTCGCTGCTGGACGGGCTCGCCCACGGGCGGCTCGACCTGCTGCTGCTCGCGGTCCCCCTCGGCGCCCCGGGGGTGGTGGAACTGCCGTTGTTCGACGAGGACTTCGTACTGGTCACGCCCCGGGACCACTGGCTGGGCGGGCGTACGGACATTCCCCGCGAGGCGCTCAAGGAGCTGGATCTGCTGCTGCTGGACGAGGGCCACTGCCTGCGCGACCAGGCCCTCGACATCTGCCGCGAGGCGGGCCGCACCGAGGGCACCCCGGTGACCACGACCGCCGCCGGGCTCTCCACGCTGGTGCAACTCGTCGGCGGCGGGCTCGGGGTGACGCTGCTGCCGCGTACCGCGCTACGGGTCGAGACCGGCCGCAACGAGGACCTGGCCACCGGCGACTTCGCCGACCCGGCCCCCGCCCGCCGCGTAGCCCTGGCCATGCGCGCCGGGGCCGCGCGGGCGGAGGAGTTCGAGGCCCTGGCCGCCACGCTCCGCGAAGCGGTGCGACCGCTGCCGGTGCGGGTCGCGTGGGGGTGAGCGTCAGGGACGCCCGACCGTCAGGATGGCCGTCGCATCCAGGGTGATGTCGGCGCCGATGGAGTCGGGGAGCGTGATGTGCTCATCCGGTGCGTAGACACGGTGGTGCTCGTATTCGTTGGCAACCGGATCGGTGAGTACGTGGATGCGCTGCTTCGAACGGTTGACGATCACGTAGACGGGGATCTTGGCGATTGCGTACGCGGTGACTTTCGTCCTCAGGTCGTTGCCCAGGTTGCTGGAGGTGACCTCCAGGGCCAGACGGAAGATCGCGGGGTCGTAGCAGTTGTGCTCGATGTAGTGGTCCCGGTAGTCGGCATCGACCACGGCGAGATCCGGCACGGCGTAGTCGAAGGGACCGTCGGGGAGCCACACGCCCGAGCCCTGGATCACCCGCGTCAGCTTGCCATGGGCGGGGGCGAAGGCGAATGTGAGGTCGGTCAGCGAATCCCCGTGCGGCATGTCGGGCGGTGGCGTCACGGTGATTTCTCCCCCGATGATCTCGACGCGGTAGCCGGGGAGCATGGCGGAGATCCGCTCGGCTTCTTCGAGCAGGTTCCGCTCCGGACCGTCACAGGGGTACTCGACCGCTGCGGCAGACATGGCGCCTCCTGGTGCTGGTGTCGAGACCCTCATCGTAGGGCGAGAGATGCGGAAACGTCCCGTCTATCGGGCTTCACTCGTACGAGTGGCATAACCACGGAAAACCCGGGGCCGGAGGCCGTTTCCGCAGGTGGGAAATGGCTCACCGGAGGCGCGGTCTGCCACGGAAGAGTTCGAGGCCCTGACCGCCACGCTCCGCGAGGCGGTGCGACCGCTGCCGGTGCGGGTCGCGTGGGGGTGAATGCGCGGCTGGTCAGTCCTTCTTGGGGCGCCGACCGGCGTCCAGCAGCGCCGACACGTCGAGCGTGACCTCCGCGCCGATCGTCTCGGGGAGGGTGATCTGCTCACCGGGGGCGTGCACACGGTGGGTGTCGTAGCCGCCCGAGACGGGGTCCGTCAGCACATGAACCCGGCCGTGCTTGCGGTTGACGATCAGATACACCGGAACCTTGGCCTCGCCATAGGCGACGGCCTTGTTGCGCAGGTCATTGTTGAAATTGTTCGACGTGACCTCAAGGACCAGACGGAAGGACACGGGGTCGTAGCAGTTGTTCTCGATCAGATGCTCGTGGATATCGGCGTCGACCACCACCAGATCGGGGATGGCATAGTCCTCAGGGCCGGTCGGGAGCCACAGGCCCACCCCTTGGAGCACCTTCGATTCTTCGCCGTGCAGGCCCGCCGCCAGAAACGGGATCATGAGCTCGGTCAGCACCATCGCATGAGGAAGGTCCGGTGGTGGTGTCACGGTGATAAGTCCCCCGATGATCTCGACGCGGTGGCCGGGGAGCATGTCGGCGATCCGGTCGGCCTCGTCGAGCAGACTCGGCTGCGGAGGACCCTGGTAGGGGTACTCGACTGCTGCGGCGGACATGGCGCCTCCTGGTGGCTGGTGTCGAGACCATCATCGTAGGGCGAGAGATGCGGAAACGTCCCGTCCATCGGGGTTCACCCATACGGGTGGCATAACCGACGAAAACTCGGGACCGGGGGCCGTTTCCGCAGGTGGGAAGCGGCCCCCGGTCCCGGGCGCGGGGCGCGTGTCTACTCGGTCCGCAGGCCCTCCGGGCGCATCATGCGCCACAGCGGCGGCAGGCTGGCCAGGGTCACCACCAGGATGACGCCCGCGCCGATGCCGGTCATCGCGGCGAGTCCGGCCCAGTCCACGGCGATCCCCTCGCCGACCATCTTCAGCAGCAGGGCGCCCAGCGCCAGCCCGCCCGCGATCGACAGCGCGAGACCCAGCACCACCGGGACCGCGGTCTGCCACAGGATCGACCAGCTCAGCGTGGTGCGCCGGGTGCCGAAGGCGACCAGGACCGAGAGCAGCCGCTTGCGGTCCCGCAGTTGCTCCAGGGTGGTCACGATCATGCTGGCCCCGATGAGCAGCAGCGTCGCGGTGGCGCCGATGAACAGGACGTTGCGGATCGTCTGGAACTCGGACGACTGCGACGAGCTGGTGAGCTCCATGACGTCCAGCGTCGGGGCGATCGTCGCGCTGGCGTTGCGTACGTACTCCTCGGCGTCCGGCACCTTCGGGTCCAGCCTGAGCATCGCCACCGCCTGCGGGTCGGACAGGTCCGAGACGTCGAAGGCGCCGGGGGTGGCGAGGATGCCGGAGCGCTGGGCGCCGATCGGGTCCTGCCTGGACTCCACCTTCTTGGCCGAGCGGGGGACCGTCCACAGCTTCGGCTTGCCGGGCGTGGGGATGCCCTCGTCGTCGAAGGCCAGGTTGATCTGACCGCCGGGCTTCGTGAAGGCGTTGTCGGTGCCCGTGTACTCCGGGTCCGCGGTGACGAGGAAGGTGTCGCCGTCCCGGCAGCTCGTGATGTGGGCCAGCTCGCGCAGCGCCGGGCAGTCGGCGACGGTGAGGGAGTCGACCGGGATGTCGGCCGGGTTCTTCACCTTGCTGCGCGGGTCGGAGAAGGAGTCCTCGGTGACCCCGAGCACGCTGCGCACGCCCTTGGCCGCGCCGAGCCGCGCGAAGGCCTCGCGGGCCTGGGCGCCGTTGTCCACGTTCATGTTCATGACCAGCTGGGCGCGGGTCGGGTCCTGCTTCGTCTCCTCGGTGTTCTGGGCCTCCACGCTCGCGAAGAGCATCTGGAGCGCGATGGCCCCGGCGACCGCCACCGTGATGCCGCTGACCGCGCGCGCCGCGGTGCCGCTGCTGAGCTGGAGCCGCCGGGTGGCGAGCTGCCAGGGCACCGGACCCTTGCCGAAGCGCTCCACGACGGCCTCGACCAGCCACGGCAGCAGGGCGGTGGTGCCGATGAGGAGCAGCACGGCACCGGCCGCGGCCTGGTACGTCTGGAGGTCGCCGCCCGAACTGCCCGCCCCGAAGCCGCCCGCGAGCGGAGCCAGCAGCCCGATGCCGAGGAGGGGCAGCAGCAGCCGCCACCACAGCCGCCGCCGCCTGGGGGTGGCGTTCCGTACGACGCCCAGCGGCTCGATGGCGATGGCGCGCAGGGCGAGCAGCGTGACGGCGACGGCCGAGGCGGGCACCGTCAGCAGGATCGCCAGGGCGAGCGGGAGGGAGGGCGTGATGTCGGAGGTGAAGAAGCTCAGGCCCATCATCGAGGCTCCGCCGATGGCCTCCCGCACCATCAGGAAGAGCGCGGCGCCGACCGCGAGCCCGAGGACCGATCCGAAGAGCGACTCACCGGCGGCGATCCGCCGCGTCATGGGGATGTCGGCGCCGACCAGCCGCAGCGCGGCCAGCCTCTTGTCGCGCCGCTCGCCGCCGAAGCGGGCGGCGGTGGCGATGAAGATGAGCACCGGCAGCAGCAGCACCACACAGCCCACGACGACCAGCAGCACCAGCGCGGGGTCCAGCCCGTCCCCGCTGGTGTCCTGGGCACCCCAGCGGTCGATGCGGTAGCTGGAGGGGACGTGGTCGAACTGCTTCTGGGTGATTCCCGCGTAGTAGCGGTATTCGGCGGGGCCGGACAGTCCGCTGTCGCCGATCACCCCGGCGATGCGGTACGGGAAGCGGTCCCGGAGCAGCTTGCCCTCGTCGGAGGCGAGCAGCTCCTTCAGCGCGGGGGAGACGTACATCTCCCCGGCTGCCGGAACGCCGCCGATGCCGGGCGGATGGGGCGGACGGTCGCCGTCGGGCGCCATCACCAGGCCCTGGATGTCCTTGTCGTGGAAGTCGGTGTTCGCCATGGCGAGATGGGTCGTCCCGGCGCCCGGCTTCGGCTCCTCCCCGAAGCCGAAGGCGGCCATGGCGTTGGTCCGCTCGTTGCGCGCGGAGTCCATGGTGGGGACGGAGGCGGCGATCAGCAGCAGCGTGACACCGAGGCCCACGCCGACCGCCGTCATGATCGTCCGGGCCCAGCTCTCCCGCCCGCCGGTGACCGCGAACCGCGCGCCCATGGCGAGGTCCGCGGCCCAGCGGGCGATGCCGGGGCGCCGCGGCGGCTCGGGGGCCGGGGGCGGGGGCGAGGGCCGTACGGCCGTCAGGGTCGCGCGGCCGGTGGTGCCGTCGCCCGGGCTCGTGGGGCCGTCTTCCGGGCCGCTCATCGGATGCCCGCCATGTCCCGCGCCTTGCCGTCGCGTACGACGACCTCGCGGTCGGAGTACGCGGCGACCCGCGCCTCATGGGTGACCAGGACGACCGCCGTACGGGTCTCCCGGGCCGCCTCGGTCAGCAGCTCCATGACCCGCTCGCCGTTGAGGGAGTCCAGCGCGCCGGTCGGCTCGTCGGCGAACAGCACCCGCGGCCCGGTGACCAGCGAACGGGCGACCGCGACGCGCTGCCCCTGACCGCCGGAGACCTCGCCGGGCCGCTTGGCCGCCACATCGGCGACCTCCAGCCGCTCCATCCAGGACACCGCCCGGGCCTCGGCCTCCTTGCGCTTGACCCCGTTCAGCCGCAGCGGCAGCGCGACGTTCTCCACGCAGGTCAGCTCGGGGACGAGCTGGCCGAACTGGAAGACGAAGCCGAACTCGCCGCGGCGCAGGCTGCTGCGCTCGGCGTCCGACAGGGCGGACAGCTCGCGCCCGCCGTAGTGGACCGCGCCGGAGTCCGGCCGGACGATCCCGGCCAGGCAGTGCAGCAGCGTCGACTTGCCGGAGCCGGAGGGGCCCATCACGGCGACGACCTCGCCGGCGTGGATGGAGAAGTCCGCGCCGTCGAGCGCGGGGGTGGGGCCGTACGACTTGTGCAGGCCGTCGGCTATCAGCAGGGATCCCGCCGGAGTCATGAACGCACCGCCTTGGCGAGTGGGCTGAGGCGGGCCGCGGTGAGCTCAAGCCAGCGCAGGTCGGCCTCGAGGTGGAAGAGGGCGTGGTCGCAGATGAGTTGGTCGCTGAGGTCGCCGCCGCGCTTGCGCTGGGTCAGCTCGCGCATCAGCCGCAGGTGTTCGGCGCGCTGGACGTCGAGCAGATCGGCGGCGTCGCGCCCGGTGAGCAGGGCGAGGACGACCTTGGTGTAGAGGACCGACTGGAGGTAGGGCTCGGGCTTCTCGGGCTGTGCGAGCCACTGCTCCACATCGGTGATGCCCGCGTCGGTGATCGCGTAGCGCTTGCGTTCGGGACCGCCCGCGTGCTCGACGCCGTCGACCTCCACGAGGCCGTTCTTCAGGAGCCGGGACATGGTCGAGTAGACCTGTCCGTAGTGCAGCGGGCGGTCGTGCCCGAACTTCTCGTCGAAGGCGCGCTTGAGGTCGTACCCGTGGCGTGGACCGGACTCCAGAAGTCCGAGCAGGGTGTGGCCGATTGACATGCGCGGCACTCTACACCATGCGTATACCTCGTGTGTATAGCTACGATGAGCGATGTATCTGCGCTGGTCAGCGGCCTATTACGGGTTCCTGCCCCCGGGTTCGCCATCTTCGGCCCCATCCCCGGCCGCCCCGCGCGGCGGGCGGCCGCGGCGGGGGATCGGGCGGGCCGTGCCGGGCAGTCGGCCCGCGTCCGCCAGCGCCTTGCGCAGCAGGAACTCGATCTGCGCGTTGGCGCTGCGCAGCTCCTCGCCCGCCCACCGGGCGAGGGCGTCGTGGACCGCNGGGTCGAGCCGCAGCAGCATCTGCTTGCGCTGCCGCCGCGACGGCCGACCGGCCGCGCCCGCAGCGCCCGCAGCGCCTTCCTCGTCCCGGTCCGTCACTGGTAGAGCGTGCCGGTGTTGAGGACGGGCTGCGGGGCGCGGTCGCCGCACAGCACCACCATCAGATTGCTGACCATCGCCGCCTTGCGCTCCTCGTCCAGCTCCACGATGTCCTCTTCGGTGATGCGGGCCAGCGCCGCCTCGACCATGCCCACCGCGCCGTCCACGATCTGCCGCCGGGCCGCGACCACCGCGCCCGCCTGCTGCCGCTGGAGCATCGCGGAGGCGATCTCCGGGGCGTACGCGAGATGGGTGAAGCGCGACTCGATGATGCGGACCCCGGCCGCCTCGACCCGGGCGTGCAGCTCGATCGCGAGCTTCTCGGTGATCTCCTCGGCGTTGCCGCGCAGCGACAGGCCGTCCTCGTCATGGGCGTCGTACGGGTACTCGATCGCGATGTGGCGCACGGCCGCCTCGGTCTGGGTGGCCACGAACTCCAGGAAGTCGTCCACCTCGAACATCGCCTGCGCGGTGTCCTCGACCTTCCAGACCACCACGGCGGCCAGCTCGATCGGGTTGCCGTAGGCGTCGTTGACCTTGAGTATCGCGGTCTCGTGGTTGCGCACCCGGGTCGAGATCTTCTCCCGGCTGGTCAGCGGGTTCACCCAGCGCAGCCCGTCGGTGCGGATGGTGCCGCGGTAGCGGCCGAAGAGCTGGACGACCCGGGCCTCGCCCGGCGCGACCATGTTCAGCCCGCACATGGTGATGATCGCGGTGAGGATCACCACGATCCCGGCCACGATCAGCGCGGTGGACCCGGCGCCCTTGTGATCGACGGCGACGGCCGCCCCGGCGAGGATCAGCCCGACCCCGGCGACCAGCCCGACCAGGCCCAGCAGCAGGGCGAGGCCACCGCTGATGTTCTTCGCGGGCCGCTCCCGTACCTGCGGCTCGGGGATGGCCGGTATGTCGGCGGTGGGGGTGGCGGTGTCGGTCATGGGGTCCCCGTTTCTCTTCGAGAGTGTCTAGCAAAGTGATAGCACATTTGCCTTCCTGTGCAACCCTCGGCAGCACTGGCCCGTCAGTTCCCGTGAGAGACGTGCTCTTTGTCACGTACGGAAAAAGCTTGATCGATGAGTATTTGCCGGTAGTTGCGGTGCTAGCTTCATGAGCTGGCTTGGGTGCGGGGGGCGGATGGACTGGAGCGGCGGGAGAGATGGGTAGAGCGGACGATCGGCGGGCGCGGCAGAAGGGCGCACGCAGGGCCAAGAAGGCCGCCAAGCAGGGGGGTATACGCCGGTTCTTCACCTGGAAGATGGTGTTGGGCTACTTCGTCGCGCTGGGCGCCCTGGCCGTCGGGGGGTTCGCCATCCTGTACTTCACCGTGGAGATCCCCGACGCCAACGCCGAGGCCAAGGCGGAAGCCAACATCTACAAGTACAGCGACGGCTCGATCATGGCGAAGGAGGGCGCGGTCAACCGCGAGTCGGTGCCGCTGTCCAAGGTCCCCAAGAAGGTGCAGCACACCTTCGTCGCCGCCGAGAACAAGGACTTCTACACCGACTCCGGCGTGTCCTTCTCCGGCACCGCGCGCGGTCTGATCAACACCGCCCTCGGCCGGGGCAAGCAGGGTGGCTCGACCATCACCCAGCAGTTCGTCAAGAACTACTACTTGAGCCAGGAGCAGACCGTCAGCCGCAAGGCGAAGGAACTGGTGATCTCCCTCAAGGTCGACCAAGACAAGTCCAAGGACTACATCCTCCAGGGCTACATCAACACCAGCTACTACGGCCGAGGCGCCTACGGCATCCAGGCCGCCGCCCGCGCGTACTACAACAAGGACGTCGAGAAGCTGACGGTCGCGCAGGGCGCCTATCTCGCGGCACTGCTCCAGGCCCCCAGTCAGTACGACTATTCAACGGCTGGTCCCAATGGCAAGAAGCTGGTCGTGGCCCGCTGGAACTACATCCTCAACAACATGGTCGAGAAGGACTGGCTGTCCCAGAGCGAACGTGACGGGTTGAAGTTCCAGAAACCCATCGCGCCCCGCCCCATCGCCGGGGTCACCGGCAAGGCCGCCTACTCGATCGACGCTGCCAAGAAGGAGCTGTACAAGGAGGGGGTGGACGAAAAGGAGTTCGAGGCCGGCGGTTGGACGGTCACCCTCAACATCGACAAGAAGAAGCAGAAGGCACTGGAGAAGGCCGTCCGCACCGAGCTGACCGACCAGCTTGACCCCAAGAAGCGCCAGGTCGACAAGGACGCTCAGGTCGGCGCGGTCTCGGTGGACCCCAAGACCGGCGGCATCGTGGCGATGTACGGCGGTGAGGGCTATCCCCAGCACTACACCAACAACGCCACCCGCGCGGACTACCAGCCCGCCTCCACCTTCAAGCCGCTCATCCTGGCCTCGGCCTACGAGAACGGCTCGACGACCCAGAACGGCACGCCGATCACGGCGAGCACGCTCTACGACGGCACCAGCAAGCGGCCGGTCAAGGGAAGCGTCACCGCCTTCGCCCCGCCGAACGAGGACGACAAGTCCTACGGCCCGATCAACGTCCAGAAGGCGATGAACAAGTCCGTCAACTCCGTCTTCGCACAGATGGCGGTGGACGTGGGCCTGGACAAGGTCAAGAGCACCGCCATGGACCTCGGCATGGTCGGCGACGTGAAGAACGGCTTCGACGTGCGCCCCGCGATGTCGCTCGGCGTGATGGGCGCCAGCCCCAAGGAGATGGCCGGGGTCTACGCGACCCTCGACAACCACGGCAAGAAGGTCACCCCGGCGATCGTGAAGTCGGCCCAGAAGGGCGAGGACCAGAAGGCCGAACTGCCGGACCCGACCAACGGCCAGGCGATCAGCCGTGGCGCGGCCGACTCCGTCACCCAGGTGTTGACCGGTGTGGTCGACGACGGCACCGGCCAGGCCGTGCGCACCAAGGGCCAGGAGATGGCGGGCAAGACCGGTACCTCGGACGACAACAAGTCCGCCTGGTTCACCGGTTACACCCCCGACCTGGTCACCTCGGTCGGCATGTTCGGCGAGGCGAAGGGCGGCAAGCAGGTCACGCTCAAGGGCCTGGCCGGCGGCGGCCGGGTCAACGGCGGTGACTACCCGGCCAGGATCTGGTCCGCGTACATGGGCAGCACCCTGGACGACGACTCGACCACGAAGTTCGACCTGGACACCGAGCTGGACAACGCCCCGCAGCCGCCCCCGTCGGCGTCGGAGTCCGAGGAGGCCCCGACCACGTCCGCGCCTCCCACGGAGAGCGAGAGCCCGACGCCGAGCGAGAGCCCGACGCCGACCGACTCGCCGACGGCGCCGACCACGCCCGCGACCCCGTCGACCCCGCCGTCCACGCCCCCGACCGCCCCGACCCTCAGCCCCCCGGCCACCCTGCCGGGCGGGGAGAACGACGGCGGCGGCGGGGACGACGGACAGGGCGGCGGCTGACCGGTCCGACAGGTCTGACGGGCCTGACAGAACCGAACCGGCCGCCCGGCACCTTGCGTGCCGGGCGGCCGGTCTCATGAGACGGGGCCCGGCACGGAAGGTGCCGGGCGGCTCAGGACGGCATGGCCAGTTCGAACCAGACGACCTTGCCCGTGGACAGCCGGGTCGCGCCCCACCGCCGGGCCATCCGGTTGACCAGGTACAGCCCGCGCCCGCCCTCGTCGGAGGGCCGGGCCTGGCGCAGCCGCGGCAGCTGCGGCACGTCGTCGCCGACCTCGCAGCGCAGCACATCCGTGCGGAGCAGCCGCAGGGTGATGGGCCGCTCCGCGTAGCGCACGGCGTTGGTGACCACCTCGCTGACCAGCAGCTCCACCGCGTCCGTGAGGTCCTCCAGGTCCCAGCGGGCCAGCGCCCGGCGGGCCAGTCGGCGGGCCTGCCCGGCGGTCTGGGCCTTGGGGTCCAGGAACCAGTACGCGACGTCGCTGGGCGCGATGCCCTCGAAGCGGGCCGCGAGCAGCGCCACGTCGTCGTCGCGGTCGCCGGGCCCGAGCATGTCCAGCACCTCGTCGCACAGCGGCTCCAGCGGCGGCGGGTTGGGGCCGGTGAGCCGCGCGGTGGCGGTCAGCCGCTCGCGCAGCTGCTCGATCCCGGTCCACACGTCGCGCATCCGCGATTCGACCAGGCCGTCGGTGTAGAGCATGAGGGTGGCCCCGGCGGGCGCGTCCAGCTCGACCGCCTCGAAGTCGACGCCGCCGACCCCGATCGGCGCCCCCGGCGGCACCCGCAGCACCTCGGCGCGGCCGCCGCGGTGCAGCAGCAGCGGCGGCGGGTGGCCCGCGTTGGCGACCACGATGCGGTGCGCGACGGGGTCGTAGACCGCGTACAGGCAGGTGGCCATGCGGTCGGTGCCGAGCCGCTGGGCCTGCTCGTCGAGGTGGTGCAGCACCTCCTGCGGCGGCAGGTCGAGCCCGGCCAGGGTCTGCGCGGTCGTGCGCAGCTGGCCCATGATCGCGGCCGAGGTCATGGAGTGGCCCATGACGTCGCCGACCACCAGCGCCACCCGGTTGCCGGGCAGCGGGATCGCGTCGTACCAGTCGCCGCCGACCCGCGCGGTCTCGGCCGCGGGCAGATAGCGACTGGCCAGCCGGACGCCGGTGGGCTGGGGCAGCGAGTCGGGCAGCATGGTGCGCTGGAGCTCGTCCGCGATGTAGACCTCGCGCCCGTACAGCACCGCCTTGTCGACGCCGAGCGCGGTGTGGGTGGCCAGCTGGGCGGCGACCAGCAGATCGTCCGGCTCGAACGGCGGCCGGTCCGGGCGGCGTACGAAGACGGCGGCGCCGATGACCCGGCGGCGGCCGCGCAGCGGGGCCAGCACGGTGCGCTGACCGGTCGCCACCGACGGCCCGTCGCCGAGGAGTTCGGGCAGCGCGGCGCGGGCGGCCTGCGAGTCGCCGAACACCGGACGCACCCCGCGCAGCACCTCGGCCAGCGGGCCGCCCGCCACCACCTCGCACAGCTCGGCCGCGGGGCCGCCGCCGACGGCGGGCGCCAGATCGGGCTGCGAGGACATCAGCGGCAGCCGTCCGCTCTCGGTGTCCGGGTCCAGCGGGATCCGGTCGGTGCGGCGCAGCCGCAGCACCACCGGGCCGACCGGGCGCTCGTCGCCGACCGGCAGCGGATCGCGCAGATAGACCAGGATCGCGTCGGCGAACGTGGGCACGGTGGCCCGGCACAGGCCGAGCACGATCTCGTCGAGGTCGATGCCGCGCGCGATGCGCCGCGTCGCCGCCCCGACGAACCGCAGCCGGTCGCCGCTGCGGTCCCGCAGGGCGGCGGAGCCGTCGGCGCCGGGCGCGTTCGAGGGCGGCACGGCGGGCATTCCGCCCTCGGGGGTGGTGTACGCGACCTCACCGGCGGACGCGACGTCACCCGACACCGCGTCCGGCCGCGCCGGGGCCGGGTGTTCGCCCGCCGCGGTGCTGGGGGCGTCGTCCCGGGCCCCGGGTCGGCGCGCCGCGCCTCTGGCGGCATTGCGGTCCGCGTCCCACACAGGCTCGCCCTCCGGTGTGCCGTGCTCCGGCTGCTCGCTGTGCGCCGTGTTCCGGGCTTGGGTCCCTCCAGCGGCGCGCTTGGTCCCTCCGCCACCGCGCGGCGCGGCCTTCGCCGCACGGCCGCGGCGCTGTGGCCGTGCTTCCCCCTCGGCCGACGTTCCGTCCGGCTCCGGGGCCGGGGCGTCGCCGGAGTCCGGGGCGGCCGCCGGGCCGTCCGCGGGGAAGGCGGGACGCGGCCGGCCGCCGCCCGGCTCCTGGCCGGGAGCGGCCGTCTGCCGCACGGCGGTCCGCGGGTCCGGGACCGCGCCGTGGGCGTCCTCGGGCGCGCCCGAGGCGGCGGCAGGGGTGGCAGCCTGTCGCCTGTTGTGGGAGGTGGGGTGCTCCGTCACGCGTGGGTTTCCATCCGTCCGGGGCCGTGCGCCCCCGTCTCGTCGGGCGCGCACCGAGTGTCAGGCACGTCGTCGGCAGTTCAGATAGAGCTGGATCTCGGGTGGTACGTCCGTGCTGGCCGGGGCGTACGCGTGCGAGTCCTCCCCGGCGATCTCGAAGCCCGCATCCGTCACGACCTGTCGAAGTTCGTCCCGCAGATAACCGGATACCCGGACCGAGTTGCCGAGGAACGGAATGGCGAAGTCGTCGACGTCCGCCTCGACCATGCCGAGTCCCAGCAGCCCGCCGGGTCTCAGTACGCCGTGGAGGGCGCGCAGCGCGTACGGGATCTCCGGGCGGGGCAGCAGCAGCAGCGAGAAGTAACAGGCGATGCCGTCGAACGGGCCGATTTCCTTCGAGCCCCCCGGGCCGTACCGGCCGCCGACTCTCAGGTCGACGATGTCCACCTGGTGGAATTCGGCGCCCGGCACGTTGTCCCGGGCCAGCTTCAGCATTCCGGGCGAGATGTCGATGCCCGTCACCCGGTGCCCGGCGTCGGTCAGCTGACGGGCCGTGGGGAGCCCCGTACCGCAGCCGACGTCGAGCACGTGGGATCCGGGCGGCAGGGTGTCGGCCAGCCATTGACCGGCCGCGACCTGGCCTTCCTTATGGGGGAAGGCGTCGTCGTAGCGGTCGCCTATCGCGTCGAACGCCTCCGCCTGACCGCTGCGGTCGAGCGCCAGGCGGTCGAAGTCCTCGTAGCCCGCATAGCCGTCGCCGTAGTCGTCCTCACCGCTCACGACTCCCGCCCCTCCTGTGACATTGCGTCAGATCGCGCGCATCGTCCGTGAGTTGCGCCTTTGTCTTGTTTCCCGCATGTGCAGTGTTCCGGACGACGATCCTACGTTTGAAACACGGGGACACAGCAAGAGGTTCAGGACCTCGAGTGCGCCGACGTACGCCCCCTGTCGATACGGTCCCAGTCCGCCGGGAGAACGGGTACCGTCCACGACGGATCCGGACGCCACTCCTCCCACCCCTCCCGGAACGGCGCGTCCCAGGAGTCGATGAGCCGCACGGCGGCCCGGCCCGCCGCCCGTACCCGCTCGGCCTGCTCACCGGGCATCAGACCGGCCCGCTGCGCCTGTGCGAACTCGTCCTCGTCCTTCCATTCCCAGCTGCGGTCCGGGTAGACCGCGATGTCGAGGAAGTGGTCCTCGGAGTCCACCCCGCCGCTCCAGCGGGCGAGCGGCTCCTCCAGGTTCACGTACCAGTTCTTGAACTGCCAGCCGCGCTCCCAGAACAGCCACACCGACCAGGGCTCGCCGGGCCGGGCCAGCTTGAGCACCCCGGTGCCGAACCACTGGGACAGCGCGGTGGTGCGCGGCTTGGTGTAGCGCGTGGACAGCGGCTCGCGGTGCACCTGCGTACCGTCGGCGAGCTGCGGTTTGACGCACGCCGTACCGGGTGCCAGCCAGACGGCCAGCACCTCCGGGGTGTCCCGGACGACGGTCACGGGACGGCAGATGTGGATGGCGTCGGAGGCGTTGGCGCGATAACGCCAGAGGATGTGGTCCCCCGGCGCCCATCGGGCGCCGCCCGCCCTGCCCGTCGTCTCCACGATGTCCGCTGTCATGAGCAGATCTTAGGTGCGACCGGGCCGCCGTGCCGTGACCTATGCCGCACGCACAGTACAACAGGGGCTTACGGATGTGTCATGCGCAGCACGTCCAGCGCCTCGTCCAGCTGCTCCCGGGTCAGCAGGCCACGCTCCACGTAGCCCGACTCCAGCACCACCTCGCGGATGGTCTTCCGTTCGGCCAGGGACTTCTTGGCGACCTTCGCCGCCTCCTCGTACCCGAGGTAACGATTGAGCGGGGTGACGACGGACGGCGAGGACTCCGCGTACTCCCGGGCGCGCTCGGCGTTGGCGGTGATCCCGTCGATGGTGCGGTCCGCCAGCAGCCGGGAGGCGCTGGTCAGCAGGCGGATCGACTCCAGCAGATTCTTGGCGATCACCGGGAGCATCACGTTCAGCTCGAAGTTCCCGGCCGCCCCGGCCGTGGCCACGGTCGTGTCGTTGCCGGTGACCTGGGCCGCGACCATCAGGACGGCCTCGGGGATCACCGGGTTGACCTTGCCCGGCATGATCGACGAACCGGGCTGGAGGTCGGGCAGCGCGATCTCGGCCAGGCCGGTGCGCGGACCGGACGCCATCCAGCGCAGATCGTTGGCGATCTTGGTGAGGCCGACCGCGATGGTCCGCAGCTGGCCGGACGTCTCCACCAGCCCGTCCCGCGCGCCCTGCGCCTCGAAGTGGTTCCGGGCCTCGGTCAGCGGCAGCCCGGTGGCCCGGGCCAGCTCGGCGATGACGGCGGCCGGGAAGCCGGGCGGGGTGTTGATCCCGGTGCCCACCGCGGTGCCGCCCAGCGGCAGCTCCGCCAGCCGGGGGAGCGCGGCGCGCAGCCGCTCCACCCCGTACCGCACCTGCGCCGTGTAGCCGCCGAACTCCTGGCCCAGCGTCACCGGGGTGGCGTCCATCAGATGGGTGCGCCCCGCCTTCACCACCTCGGCGAACGCGGCCTCCTTGCGCTCCAGCGCCGCCGCCAGGTGGTCCAGCGCCGGGATGAGGTCGGCGGTGACGGCCGCGGTGGCGGCGACGTGGATGGAGGACGGGAAGACGTCGTTGGACGACTGGCTGGCGTTCACATGGTCGTTGGGGTGCACCGGGCGGCCCAGCCGCTCAGTGGCGAGGGTGGCCAGCACCTCGTTGGTGTTCATGTTGGACGAGGTGCCGGAGCCGGTCTGGAACACGTCCACCGGGAAGTGGTCGTCCCAGCGGCCCTCGGCGACCTCCGCGGCCGCCTCCGCGATCGCGGCCGCCATGTCCTTCTCCACCACGCCCAGCTCGGCGTTGACCAGCGCCGCCGCGGCCTTGATCCGGGCCAGCGCCTCGATGTGCGCCCGCTCCAGGCGCTGCCCGCTGACGGGGAAGTTCTCCACGGCGCGCTGGGTCTGGGCGCGCCACTTGGCGTGGGCGGGCACCCGCACCTCACCCATGGAGTCGTGTTCGGTCCGGTAGTTCTCTTCGGTCATCGTGACACCTCCGCCACCTCTTTTGGGCTCGTTCGCCTCCGGGGCGCCCTCAGCCGGTGTCGACGGTCGACCGTGCTCGGTCGCTCGTACCTCGCTCCCTGCGCGCGCTCTCCCTTTCGACACCGGCGCGCCCCTTCGGCCCACTCACCAGCACAGCGTCGCACCGCTATGCCGTCTTCCCGTGCCGTCCGGGGCGGACCGGTGAGCTGGGTCACCGTACGGCCTCCGGGGTGCGCGGCGCCTCCACCTCACCGGTGCGCTTGAGCTTCTGCCAGGGCAGCAGGGCGCCGGTGGCCGCCGTCACGCACGCATGCAGCAGCACCAGGTACATCAGCTGGCGGTAGACGATCTGCTGGAGCGGCAGCACGGCCAGCGCCCGGTACCGCTCGCGGTCCAGCCGGAAGGCGTACGCCGCGCCCAGCAGCTGTACGAGCAGCAGCGCGCCCCACGCGGCGAGCGACCGCACCGGGTCCACGAAGATCACCCCGTACAGCGTGAACAGGTCGATCAGCGGCGCGAACAGCGGCGTGACGATCTGGAAGAGCACCACCAGCGGCATCCCCACCCGGCCGAACCGCCCCGAGGGCCCCCGGTCGATCAGCGAGCGGCGGTGCTTCCACAGCGCCTGCATGGTGCCGTAGCTCCAGCGGTAGCGCTGCTTCCACAGCTGGCCCAGGGTGCCCGGCGCTTCGGTCCAGGCGCGGGCGTGCTCCTGGTAGACCACCCGCCAGCCCGCCCGGTGCAGGGCGATGGTGACGTCGGTGTCCTCGGCCAGGGTGTCGGCGCTCATGCCCCCGGCGTCCAGCAGCGCGCGGCGGCGGAAGGCGCCGATGGCGCCGGGGATGGTCGGCATGCAGCGCAGCAGGTCGTACATCCGCCGGTCGAGGTTGAAGCCCATCACGTACTCGATGTGCTGCCAGGCGCCGATCAGCCGGCCCCGGTTGCCGACCTTGGCGTTGCCCGCGACCGCGCCGACCCCGGGGTCGGCGAAGGGGCGGACCAGCTCGCGGATGGTGGTGGGTTCGAAGACGGTGTCGCCGTCCATCATCACGATCAGCTCATGGCGGGCGTGCGCGATGCCGTTGTTGAGCGCGGCGGGCTTGCCCGCGTTGGGCTGGCGCAGCACCCGCACGTTCGGCAGGCCCATCGCCTCCACGATGTCCGCGGTGCCGTCGGTCGAGCCGTCGTCCACGACCAGGATCTCGATGGGATGGGTGGAGGCGGACAGGGAGTTCAGGGTGTGGGCGATGCACTCCTTCTCGTTGTACGCGGGCACGACGACGCTCACCGGGTCGTGCACCTCCTGCACCAGGGTGTAGCGGCGCCGGCCCCGGGAGCGGTGGTGCCACCAGGCCAGACCCAGCATCAGCAGCAGCCGCCCGAACACCGCGACGCCGACGACCCCCAGCATCCCGATGAGCACCGGCAGCGCGTACTGGGTGGCCTGCGCGGCCCAGATCAGGGTCCGGCCCTCCCACACCCGCACGGCCGGGGCCGGGTGGTTGGCGCTCCGGGCGTCGAGCGCGCCGGTGATGGTGGTGAACGTGTAGCCGCGCGCCGCCATCCGGTGGATGTAGCGCTCCAGGGCCTTCACGGTCCGCGCGCGGTTGCCGCCCGCGTCGTGGAAGAGCACGGACGCGCCCTTCGTGCCGCGCGGGGTGGCGTTCTGGACGATCTCCTTGACCGGGGGCCGCCGCCAGTCCTCGCTGTCGGTGTCCGAGAACGCGCTGACGTAGCCCTTGGCGCCCACGTGCTGCTGGACGGGCCAGGTGCGGTCGTCGAGCGCGGAGACCTCCGAGGCGTACGGCGCCCGGAACAGCGAACTGGTGACGCCCGCCGCGCCCGCCAGCGCCAGCTGCGACTGGGCCAGTTCGCGATTCATCCGCCGCTTGTCCTGGTAGGACAGGTCGACATGGGAGAAGGTGTGCACGCCGATCTCGTGTCCGGCCGCCACCATGCGGCGCACCAGCCCCGGGTGGCGGATCACCATCTGACCCAGCACGAAGAACGTTCCCGGCACGCGGTGCTTGTGCAGGACGGCCAGGATCTCCGGGGTCCAGCGCGGGTCCGGGCCGTCGTCGAAGGTCAGCGCGATGGTCTTGGCGGGGATGGAGTGCTCGGTCGCCTTCCCCTCCCGGTCGAAGGTGATGACCGGTCCGCCGTTGCGCAGCCGCTCGGGGACGCTGCGGTACGAGTGTGCGGCGTGTACCCGGGCGTCGTTGCCGATCTCGGAGTACAGGTAGCCGTCCAGCAGCAGGGCGCAGACGAGCGCGAGCAGCGTGGCCAGCGCGAAGGCCATCCGGGTGCGGGTGCGCGGCCGAACGCGCCCCCGGAGGCGGGACGTCCGGGGCTTGCGGGGCTCGGGCGTCCCGTTGCCGGGCGTCTTGCCCAGTGCCACGAGTCTGCGGCCGCGTGGCCGCGGCAGCTTCAGCGGTCTGCCGCCGCTCATGTCGCCCTGCCGCGGAACGGCATGAACGACTGCCAGTTCGAGTCGACCGGCCCCCACGCCGGGGGCCCGGGCTCGTTCACCGGGGGCTTGTCCTGCCCCTTGCCGGGGTTCTGGGGGCGGTCCGGGCCCGGCTCGGCAGGCTTGCCGGGCGTGCCGGGCTTGGCGGCCGGGGGCTTCTTCACCGGATCGGGCGCCGGATCCACCGGCTTCCGGGGCGGCTTGTGGGGAGCCGGACGCGCAGGCGACGCGGCGGGCTTGTGGGGCCGCGCGTGCTGCGGCGCCTGGTCCGGCCGGTGGGCCGCGGACCGCCGGTGCCGCGGGGCGTGGTGCGCGGCCGGGCGGCGGCCGGGGCGAGCGGAGTGCCCCCCGCGCCGCGGCCGCGCGTCGCGTGCCTCGGGCGCGCGGTGCGACCGGGGCGGCGCGGGGCGGGCGAGCGCGGTGGGCTTCCGGGCGCCCGCGGGGCGTGCCTCCGCGGGGGAGTGCGGCCGGGGGCGGTCCGGGCCGTCCTGGCCGTACGGGGCGTAGCGGTCGTACCGGTCTTCCGACGGGTGCTCATGTGTCGCGGGACGCCGGCCGTAATGCCCCTCCGGGGCGCTCCTGGGCTCGCGGCCGAGCGCCTCCGTGGTGACGGGGTGTCCCGGGATCAGCGTCTCGGGGGCGATGGCCGTACCGCCCGCGAAACCCATTCCGAGGACCGCCGAATAGCCGAAGCAGACGGCCCCCGCGAGCGCGCCCGCGTGCCGTACCAGCCGGCCGCGGCGCCCGGAGAGGTCCACGAACACGGGCCCCTTCCTGGCCACCTCGGAGCGGACGGGACGCGAGGGCGCACGCTCGGCCACATCTGACTGAGGATCCATGCGTCAGAGGCTAGTCCAGAAAATACGACATACAACCTATGTGTCAAACATGCGGTGTGTCATAGTTCGTCACTTTTGATCCGATATGCGAGGTTGGCGGAGAGGCCGGGCCGGGGACCAGCCCCGGCCCCTTGGCGGCCTCACCCCCTCACTCCGGAGCGGAAGGAAGCGCGCGTGCGATTCAGGGCCAGCCCCCGCATGAGCGGCATCGCCATGGCCGGAGCCGTGCTCTGCGCCACCATCGCCGTCTGGGCGGGCAGCGAGAAGTCGTCCGAGTCGCACCACGCGGCCTCGCACGCCGCCCCCCGCCCGGCGCCGCCCCCCGCCGACTTCGTGCCGTACGTCAGCGCCTGGGCCGGCTCGCGCTACGACATGGCCGCCGCGGCGTCGCGCGGCGTCAAGGAGTTCACCCTGGGCTTCGTCGTATCGGGTGACGGCTGCGCCCCGGCGTGGGACAGCGGCATCCCGTTCGACGACCCGGCGCTGACGGCCCGTATCGAGGCCACCCGGCGGGCCGGTGGCGACGTACGGATCTCCTTCGGCGGCGCCGACGGCACGGAGCTGGCCACGGCCTGCGACGACGCCTCTCAGCTCGCCGCCGCGTACACCGAGGTGATCGAGCGTTACGGGATCATCCGGGCCGACTTCGACGTCGAGGGCGACGCGCTCGCCGACGCCGACGCCACCGCCCGCCGGGCCCGGGCCATCGCCCTGGTCCAGCGCGCCCACGAGGGACTCAACGTCTCCTTCACCCTGCCCGCCATGCCGAACGGGCTGACCCCCGGCGCCCTCGCCCAGCTGGCCGCGGCCCGGCAGGAGGGCGTCACGGTCTCGTCGGTCAACGTCATGGCCATGAACTACAGCGGCGACCACACGGGCGACATGGGCCGCTACGCCATCCAGGCGGCCACCGCGGCCCACGCGAAGGTCCGCCGGGTGCTCGGGCTGACCGACGCCGCCGCGTGGAAGACCCTCGCCGTCACGCCGATGATCGGGGTCAACGACGTGACCGGCGAGGTCTTCACGCTGGAGGACGCGGCCGGACTCGCCCGCTTCGCGGCCACCAAGGGCATCGGGCGGCTGTCGATGTGGTCCGCGGAACGGGACCGCCCGTGCACGCCCGAGGACACGGGCGCAGAGAACGGCGGCGACACCGGCGACGACACCAGCGACGACACCGGCGACGCGGCCCCCGAGCGCCCCGCCACCGCCCCCAGCACCTCGTGCAGCGGCGTCCCCCAGCGCCCCGGCGCCTTCGAGGCGGCCCTGTCCGGCTGAGCCCGCCCGACACTCCGACGGCCCCGGCCGCGTCCCCGTGGTGAACGGGGCGCGGCCGGGGCCGTCGGACCTCCTCGATGGCCGCCCTCGCACGGCTCGGCCCCGGGGGGCCTCCCAAGCTTCGAGCGCCTGCGCCGGACTCCGTCCGTCGGACCGGGAGCCGCACCCGGCCTCCGGCCGAGCTGGTGCGTCAGGCGCCGGGCCGGACCGGGATGGTGCTCACGAACGGCTGGGCCGGACCGGGGTCGGTGAAGAAGTCGTTCCCCTTGTCGTCCACCACGATGAACGCCGGGAAGTCCTCGACCTCGATCTTCCAGACCGCCTCCATGCCGAGCTCCTCGTACTCCAGGACCTCGACCTTCTTGATGCAGTCCTGCGCCAGCCGCGCCGCCGGGCCGCCGATCGAGCCCAGGTAGAAGCCGCCGTGCGCGGCACACGCGTCCGTCACCTGCTGGGAGCGGTTGCCCTTGGCCAGCATGACCTTCGAGCCCCCGGCCGCCTGGAACTGCTCGACGTACGCGTCCATCCGGCCCGCCGTGGTCGGGCCGAACGAACCGGAGGCGTACCCCTCGGGGGTCTTGGCCGGGCCCGCGTAGTACACCGGGTGGTTCTTCAGGTACTCCGGCATCTCCTCGCCCGCGTCCAGCCGCTCCTTGATCTTCGCGTGCGCGATGTCACGGGCGACGACCAGCGTGCCGGTCAGCGAGAGCCGGGTCTTGACCGGGTGCTTGGTCAGCTCGGCCAGGACCTCGTCCATGGGCCGGTTCAGGTCGACGGCGACCGCGTCCAGGTCCGGGCCCGCGCCCTTGGTCAGCTCCTCCTCGGTGGTGTCCGGGAGGAAGCGCGCCGGGTCGGTCTCCAGCTGCTCCAGGAAGACGCCCTCCGGCGTGATCTTCGCGAGCGCCTGGCGGTCGGCCGAGCAGGAGACGGCGATCGCGACCGGGCAGGACGCGCCGTGCCGCGGCAGCCGGACGACCCGTACGTCGTGGCAGAAGTACTTGCCGCCGAACTGCGCGCCGATCCCGATCTTCTGCGTCAGCTCGAAGACCTTCTCCTCCAGCTCCTGGTCCCGGAAGCCGTGCCCGGTCGGGGAGCCTTCGGCGGGCAGCTCGTCCAGGTAGTGCGCGGAGGCGTACTTCGCGGTCTTCAGCGCGTACTCGGCGCTGGTGCCGCCGACGACGATCGCCAGGTGGTACGGCGGGCAGGCGGAGGTGCCCAGCGAGCGGATCTTCTCCTCCAGGAACTTCATCATCGATGCCTCGTTCAGCACCGCCTTCGTCTCCTGGTAGAGGAAGGACTTGTTCGCCGAGCCGCCGCCCTTGGCCATGAAGAGGAACTTGTAGGCGCCGCCGTCGGTCGCGTACAGCTCGATCTGCGCGGGCAGGTTGGAGCCGGTGTTCTTCTCGTCCCACATGGTCAGCGGGGCCATCTGGGAGTAGCGCAGGTTGAGCTTGGTGTACGCGTCGTAGACGCCGCGCGACAGGGCCTCCTCGTCGCCGCCTTCCGTCAGCACGTTCTGGCCGCGCTTGCCCATGACGATGGCGGTGCCGGTGTCCTGACACATCGGCAGCACCCCGGCCGCCGCGATGTTGGCGTTCTTCAGCAGGTCCAGCGCCACGAAGCGGTCGTTCGCGCTGGCCTCGGGGTCGTCGAGGATGCGGCGCAGCTGGGCGAGGTGGTCGGGGCGCAGATAGTGCGAAATGTCGTGCATCGCCTCGGCCGCGAGCGTGCGCAGCGCCTCCGGCTCGACCTTGAGGAAGGTGCGCCCGTCGGCCTCGAAGGTGCTCACGCCCTCGGAGGTCACCAGACGGTACGGAGTCCGGTCTTCTCCCAGGGGCAGCAGGTCCGAATAGGCAAACGCCGGGTGGGCTGGGTGGGAAGCGGCGGGCATCGCGGCCATTCCTTACTCGACGGGGGCTACGGCTGACTTCGTCGACAGCGCGTGCACAAGCGTAGAACGGGGCGGGGGAGCCGGGGCCTGTGAGGTAGGGCTCAGTGGTGCCCGCCGTATATCGCGTGCCGCACACCACTAGTCGCGATCTATCGCGACTGGGTACTCTGTCGGGCGTGGATGAGCAGCAGGCGCAGCAGCCGGTCCCCCTGACCAAGACCGCCCCCGCTCCGGCGCCCGCACCGGCGCCCGTCGCGGCGCCCGTCGCGGAGGCGGAGATCCGCGCGTCCGACGCGGATCGCGACCGGATCGCGGACATCCTGCGGGAGGCCCTCGCCGAGGGGCGGCTCGACCCCGAGGAGCACGCCGAGCGGATCGACGCGGTCTACCGCGCCAAGACCCGCGGCGAGCTGGAGCCCCTGGTCCGGGACGTGCCCGCGGGTCCGGCCCGCGCCGCGGCGGGCCTGCCGTCCGACGCGGCGTCCGGCCCGGCCGGTGATCCGGAGAACCTGGTCGCGGTCTTCGGCGGCGCCGTGCGCAAGGGCCGCTGGCGGCCCCGCCGCCGTACGCACGCCTTCGCCGTCTTCGGCGGCGTCGAGATCGACCTCACCGAGGCGGTCTTCGAGCAGCGGGAGATCGTCATCCAGGCGTGGGCGGTGTTCGGCGGGGTGGAGATCCGGGTCCCGGAGAACGTCACGCTGCACGGTTCGGGCTCCGGCGTGTTCGGCGGCGTGGACGTCGCGGAGCACGAGGCCCCGGACCCCGACGCGCCGGTGATCCGGGTCAGCGGATTCGCGCTCTTCGGCGGGGTCGAGGCCAAGCCGAAGCGCGGGAAACGTGTGAAGAACCTGAGGTCATAAGGGCTGAACAGCCGCTGTGCATACGGAATTTCCGGGCGGGACAACCGTGTGCATAAGCGTGCGCACAGCGGGTAAGGCTTGGTGCATCGTCTCTCGTACGGCTGATGGGGGTGCACATGGGGGCCGTACGGCGGGAGGCGGGCAAGGGTGAACACCGGAGCCGTCGTCAGGAGTAGACCGTGCTGCAACCGCATCAGCCCCTGCTGGACGCCGCCGTGCCCCCGCAGCGCACCCCCGCTCGGGATCAGGCCGGACCCTGGCACTCGGAGGCGGTGTGCCGCCGGGACGAGGCAGGGCTGTTCTTCGCCCCCTCCAAGGAGCCCACGGCTGCCAGGCTGTCGCGGGAAGAGGCCGCCAAGCGCGTCTGTGCGCGCTGCCCGGTCATGGTCGAGTGCCGGGAGCACGCGCTGCTCCAGCCCGAGCCGTACGGGGTGTGGGGCGGGCTGACCGCGGCCGAGCGCCGGGTGGTGCTGGCCCGCCGCCGGCGCCGCGAGGCGGAGCTCCAGCGCGCCGTGCGCGTCGCCGCCGCCGGGTGAATTCTTCGCGTCACGGGCCGGGCCCCGCCGGGTGGCGGAGTCCGGCCCGTGTCGTACGTCTACGCGTGGGCTCTAGCGCGGGCGCTCGAAGTCGACCGAGGCGTAGGCGCGCAGCTTGGACAGCCGGTGGGTGGAGTCGATCTGCCGGATCGTCCCGGACTTGGACCGCATCACCAGCGACTGGGTGGTGGCGGTCTCCGCGCGGTACCGCACCCCGCGCAGCAGATCACCGTCGGTGATGCCGGTGGCGACGAAGAACACATTGTCGCCGCTGACCAGGTCGTCGGTCTGGAGCACCTGGTCGAGGTCGTGGCCCGCGTCGATGGCGCGCTGCCGCTCCTCGTCGTCCTTCGGCCACAGCTTGGTCTGGATCGTGCCGCCGAGGCACTTGATCGCGCAGGCCGCGATGATGCCCTCCGGGGTGCCGCCGACGCCCAGCAGCAGATCCGCGCCGGTGCCCTCGCGCACCGCCATGATCGCACCGGCCACGTCGCCGTCGGAGATGAACTTGATCCGGGCGCCCGCCTCCCGGATCTCCTGGACCAGCCCCTCGTGGCGAGGGCGGTCCAGCACCACCACGGTGACGTCCTCGGGGCTGGACTTCTTGGCCTTCGCGATCCGCCGGATGTTCACCCCGGGCGGCGCGGTGATGTCCACGAACTCGGCGGCTTCGGGGCCCGTGACCAGCTTGTCCATGTAGAAGACGGCCGACGGGTCGAACATGGTGCCCCGCTCGGCGACGGCGAGGACGGAGACGGCGTTCGCCATGCCCTTGGCGGTCAGCGTGGTGCCGTCCACCGGGTCCACGGCCACGTCGCACTCCGGGCCGGTCCCGTCACCGACGCGCTCTCCGTTGAAGAGCATCGGCGCCTCGTCCTTCTCGCCTTCGCCGATGACCACGACACCGTTCATGGACACCGTGTGGACGAGGGAACGCATGGCTTTCACGGCGGCGCCATCCGCGCCGTTCTTGTCGCCGCGGCCCACCCAGCGGCCGGAGGCCATGGCGCCCGCCTCGGTGACCCTGACCAGTTCGAGGGCGAGGTTGCGGTCGGGAGCCGCGGGACTGACCTCGAGCTGGGACGGCAGATGATGCTCGGTCATCGGAGCGCACCTTTCTGTACGGCGACGAACCGGAAAAAGTGAGGGTGCTCATGACCTTATCCGCTCATTGTGAAAGTGAGCAGTGGACCCCACGCATGAGCGCGCCTCTGTTGCGGCCCTGGGTGCCGGGTGTCGCGAGGCGATGAGGGACGATAGGGGCGTGGCAGGTATGCGTGGCAAAGAGACGGTGCGGGACATGGTCCTGTCGCTGACGGTGATTGGTGTCGTCGCGGCGGCCATCTACGTCTTCGGCATTCCGCACGACGACAGCGACAAGGGCAGGGGCGTCCAGACGGTCGACTACCGGGTGGAGGTGGACACCGCCCGGCGCGCGGCGCCGTACCCGGTCGCCGCCCCCGAGAAGGGCAGCCTCCCCAAGGGCTGGCGCGCGACCTCGGTGACGTACCAGCCCAGGACCACCGCGGACAAGGGCGCGGCCTGGCATCTGGGCTTCCTCGCCCAGAACGAGGAGTACATCGCGATCGAGCAGAGCGACGGCAGGCCGGTCCCGTTCATCGAGGACGTCACCCAGCAGGCGCGGGAGACCAAGGTCAAGCAGAAGATCGGCGGCCAGGAGTGGGTCCGCTACGAGGGCGACAAGTACGACGCCCTGGTGCGCCGCGAACCGGGCGTGACCACGGTCGTCACCGGTACCGCCTCGTACGGGCAGCTCGCGAAGATGGCCGCGGCGCTCAAGGCCGAGAAGGGCTGATCAGACGCCTCGGACGCCAACGCGCCCCTTCGGCACCTGTGCCGAAGGGGCGCGCCGCTGTCCGATCCCTCACACCGTCGTGACGACCTGGTCGAAGTCCAGGCGCGGGCTGCGCGGCTTCCAGGCGTCCTCGCCCGGCTTGCCGATGTTGATGATCACCAGCGGGGTGTGGTCGTCGTCCAGGAATTCCTTCTGGACCCCGGCCGGGTCGAAACCGGTCATCGGACCGGCGGCCAGACCGGCGGCGCGGATGCCCACGATGAAGTAACCGGCCTGGAGCGAGGCATTGAACCCGGCGGCCTGCTCACGGGTGCCGCGCTCGCTGAAGAAGACGTCCTTGATCTGCGGGGCATGCGGGAAGAGCGCGGGCAGCTCCTCGTGGAACTCGTTGTCCGCGGCAAGAATCGCGACCAGCGGCGCGGAGGCCGTCTTGGGCTGGTTGCCCTCGGCCATGTGCGGCACCAGACGCTCTCGCGCCTCCGCGGAGCGGACCAGGACGATGCGCAGCGGCGACTGGTTGAAGGCCGTGGGGGCGTACTTCACCAGGTCGTAGATCGCCTGTACCTGCTCCTCGGAGACCGGCTCGTCGGTGAAGGCGTTGGCGGTGTGGGCCTCGCGGAAGAGCAGGTCCTGGGCGGCGGGGTCGAGTGCGAGCGTCATGGAAAAAACCTCCTGATCACAGCGGTGCTATGCGATATGCGCTGCCCCCACTGTACGAGGCTTAGGTTAATGTTCAACTAAACCCGGACCATGGTGCCCCGAATCACAACCCCTCCCAGCCTCTCCGGCGCTTGAGGAGCGGGGTCCAGGGCGGAGACCCTCATGCGGCGGAGCCGCAGATCGACAGGGGCCGGGAAGGGGCGGGGTGGGGAAGGAGCCCGCCGCAGGCGCCCCCGGCCGGGAGCCGCCCCGTCAGCCCTCGCCGTCGCCGCCCGCGCCGCCGTCCCCGCCCCCGTCGCCGGACTCCGCCAGCGCCGCATCCAACCGCGCCCGCGCCCCCTCCAGCCACCGGCGGCACACCGTGGCCAGCTCCTCGCCCCGCTCCCACAGGGCCAACGACTCCTCCAGGCTCGTGCCGCCCGCCTCCAGCCGCCGCACGACCTCGACCAGCTCGTCCCGCGCCTGCTCGTACCCGAGCGTCGTCTCCGCCGACCCGCTCTTCCCGTCGGCCTTCTCGTCCGTCTTCGCCATGCCCCTCAGCCTATTCAGTGGGTCCGACAGCCTCGGCAGGCTCGACGACTCCGGCGGAACCGCCAACGGCCCGCACCGTGAACTCCCCCTCCGCGACCCGCGCCCGCAGCTCCTCGTCCGCCGTCACCTCGTCCGCCGCCCGCACCACCGACCCGTCGGCGTGCTGGAGCACCGCATAGCCGCGCCGCAGCGTCGCGGCGGGGGAGAGGGCTACCACCCGGGCCTGGGTGTGGGCCAGCTCCGAGTCCGCCCGGTCGAGCAGATGCCCCAAGCAGCGCCGGGCGCGGTCGAGCACCGACGCGATCTGCTCCTCGCGCTCGTCCACCATCCGGTGCGGCTGCCGCATGCACGGCCGGGCGAGCGCGGACTCCAGCCCCCGCTCCTCGCGGTCAAGCAGCCCATTGACGCTGCGCAGCGCGCGCTCGCGCAGGTGCTGGATGCGCACCAGCTCCTCGCCCACGTCCGGCACGGTCTTCTTCGCCGCGTCCGTCGGGGTGGAGGCGCGCAGATCCGCGACCAGATCCAGCAGGGGCGAATCCGGTTCGTGGCCGATCGCGGACACCACCGGCGTACGGCACGCGGCGACCGTCCGTACCAGCTGCTCGTCCGAGAACGGCAGCAGGTCCTCCACGCTGCCGCCGCCCCGCGCGACCACGATCACGTCCACCGCGGGCAGCGCGTCCAGCTCCTTGACCGCCTCGATCACCTGCGGCACCGCGTGCGTTCCCTGCACCGCGACGTTGCGCACCTCGAAGCGGACGGCGGGCCAGCGCAGCCGCGCGTTCTCCAGGACGTCGCGCTCGGCGGCCGAGGCGCGGCCGCAGACCAGCCCTATCAGCTGCGGCAGGAACGGCAGCGGCTTCTTGCGCTCGGCGGCGAACAGCCCCTCGGCCGCCAGCGCCTTCTTCAACTGCTCCAGCCGCGCCAGCAGTTCCCCGACGCCCACCGGCCGGATCTCGGCGGCCCGCAGGGACAGCTGGCCGCGTGGCGCGTACCACTCCGGCTTGGCGTGCACGACGACGCGGGCGCCCTCCGAGACCGTGTCCGCGATCTTGTCGAAGACGGCGCGGAAGCAGGTGACGGTCAGCGAGATGTCGTAGCTGGGGTCGCGCAGAGTCAGGAAGACCACCCCGGCGCCCGGCCGCCGGGACAGCTGGGTGATCTGCCCCTCGACCCACACCGCCCCGAGCCGGTCGATCCACCCTCCGATCAGCCGGGACACCTCGCCGACCGGGATCGGCGCTTCCGCGGACGTGTTGACAGCCATGACCGCGAGGGTATCGGCCACCACCGACAGAGCCCGTCGTCATCGCCCCTACGATGGGGGCATGACTGCAACCTCCGCCCGCCGGGTCCTGCTCGCTGCCCCGCGTGGCTACTGCGCGGGCGTCGACCGTGCCGTGATCGCCGTCGAAAAGGCCCTGGAGCAGTACGGCGCGCCGATTTATGTGCGCAAGGAGATCGTCCACAACAAGTACGTCGTCCAGACCCTGGAGAAAAAGGGCGCGATCTTCGTCGACGAGACGGAGGAGGTGCCCGAGGGCTCCATCGTGATCTTCTCGGCGCACGGCGTCGCCCCGGTCGTCCACGAGGAGGCCGCGCAGCGCAAGCTGGCCACCATCGACGCGACCTGCCCGCTGGTCACCAAGGTCCACAAGGAGGCCGTCCGGTTCGCCAAGGAGGACTACGACATCCTCCTGATCGGTCACGAGGGCCATGAAGAGGTCATCGGCACCAGCGGCGAGGCGCCGGACCACGTCACCCTGGTCGACGGCCCGGGCGATGTGAAGAACGTCGAGGTGCGCGACGAGTCCAAGGTCGTCTGGCTGTCCCAGACCACCCTCTCGGTCGACGAGACGATGGAGACCGTGGACGCGCTCCAGGAGCGCTTCCCGCAGCTCATCAGCCCGCCCAGCGACGACATCTGCTACGCCACCCAGAACCGCCAGACCGCGATCAAGCAGGTCGCCGCCGAATCGGACCTGGTCATCGTCGTCGGCTCCAAGAACTCCTCCAACTCGGTGCGGCTGGTCGAGGTCGCCATCGGCGCCGGCGCCAAGGACGGCCACCTGGTCGATTACGCGAGCGAGATCGACGAGGCCTGGCTGGAGGGCGTGACGACGGTCGGCGTGACCTCGGGCGCCTCGGTGCCGGACGTGCTGGTCGAGGGCGTCCTGGACTGGCTGGCCGAGCGCGGCTACGGGGACGTGGAGGTCGTGCAGCCCATGCAGGAGACCATGACCTTCTCGCTGCCCAAGGAGCTGCGCCGGGACCTGCGCGCCGAGGCTGCGGCGGCCGCCGGGGCGGCCGCCACCGGCACGGACGGCGCGGAGCGGTGACCGACGCGAACGGCGGCGGCCGGGCCGCCCGGGTGTTCGGCGTGGACATCGGCGGGTCCGGGATCAAGGGCGCGCCGGTGGATCTGGACCGCGGCGACCTGGCCGAGGAGCGCCACAAGGTGCTCACCCCGCACCCGTCCACGCCCGAGGCGGTCGTGGACGGTGTGGTGGAGGTCGCCGCGCACTTCGGCTGGTCCGGGCGCCCGGTCGGGGTGACCTTCCCGGGCGTGGTGACGGACGGGACGACCCGTACCGCCGCGAACGTCGACAAGAGCTGGATCGGCACCGACCTGGCCGGTCTGCTCGGCGAGCGGCTGGGCGCCCCGGTCACCGTGCTGAACGACGCGGACGCGGCCGGGGTCGCCGAGATGACCTTCGGCGCGGGCCGCGGCCGCCGGGGCACCGTGATCGTGCTCACCCTGGGCACCGGCATCGGCAGCGCGGTCTTCACCGGCGGTCGGCTGGTGCCCAACACCGAGCTGGGCCATCTGGAGCTGGACGGCCACGAGGCGGAGAAGCGCGCCTCCACCAAGGTCCGGGAGGACCACGACCTGAGCTGGCCGCACTGGGCGCACCGGGTGCAGAAGTACCTGGCGCACCTGGAGATGCTGTTCTCGCCCGAGCTGTTCGTGATCGGCGGCGGGGTGAGCCGGAAGGCCCACAAGTTCCTGCCGCTGATCGAGGACATCAGGGCCGAGATCGTCCCGGCTCAGCTCCAGAACAATGCGGGGATCGTGGGCGCCGCGATGGCCGCGGCTGCCGCTGCTGACGGCGCCGTCGCTGCCGCCCCATGAGGGCGATCTTGCGGACGAGGACGATCAGCGTGGTCAGCAGCGTCCCGGCGTAGAGCCAGCCCGCGTTCAGCGAGAGCGCGGTGAACACGCCCAGCGCCTGGCCCGCGAACCCCGCGCCGCCGTCGTTGATCGGCAGCAGCCCGGCCGTGAAGGCGATCGGCACCCCGATCGCCCCCGGGAACAGGTCGGCTTGCCGTACCCACATCCCGCAGCCCGCGCACGCCAGCAGGAAGAACACCCCGTACGCGGTGGGCGACCCGGAGAACAGCAGCGCGTCCAGGCAGCCGAAGGCCAGCATCGCCAGCGCGGTCAGCAGTCCCGCGCCTAAGGCGGTGAGCCGGGCGCTGGGCAGGGTGACCGGCCGGTCGCGCAGCGTGGCGGCCGCGCCCAGCAGTCCGCCCCGGCCGCCGCCCCGTGGCGTCGGCCGCGCGCCGCGCGCCGCGCCGCCCGGGCTCTGCCGCCCCCCTTGGCCCCTGCCCGGGTACGTGTCGTCCGCCGCCGGCCGGGGCGAGGGGGCGGCGGCCCGACGGGGCGTACGTGTCCTGTAGTGCTCCACCAGACCAACGTAGGTGGGCGGAGGGCTGGAATCCGGACTGGGACACGCCCTTCGCGGGACCTTGGCAGTCTGTTCGACTGATTGTCAGCCCGGGAGGGTGACGGTCCGCCCGGGCGGGTGACCGGAGGCGGCCCCGTAGACTGGTGGACCGGCCCCCGCGGGGGCCGGTCCCTGTCCTTGCATTCGATCCCGCTACGGGAAGCTACGGGAAGTCGCCAACGTGTCGCTCACGATCGGAATCGTCGGTCTGCCGAATGTCGGCAAGTCGACCCTGTTCAACGCCCTGACCAAGAACGACGTGCTGGCGGCCAACTACCCGTTCGCCACCATCGAGCCCAACGTCGGTGTCGTCGGCGTCCCCGACCCCCGCCTCGACAAGCTCGTCGAGTTGTTCGGCTCGGCCCGCAAGCTCCCCGCCACCGTCGACTTCGTCGACATCGCCGGGATCGTCAAGGGCGCCTCGGAGGGCGAGGGCCTGGGCAACAAGTTCCTGGCGAACATCCGCGAGTCCGACGCCATCTGCCAGGTCATCCGCGCCTTCAAGGACGAGAACGTCGTCCACGTCGACGGGAAGATCTCGCCCAAGAGCGACATCGAGACGATCAACACCGAGCTGATCCTGGCCGACCTCCAGACCATCGATAAGGTGCTGCCCCGCCTGGTCAAGGAGTCCCGGATCCAGAAGGACAAGCAGGCCCAGGTCAAGGCCGTCGAGGAGGCCAAGGCCATCCTCGACGAGGGCCGCACCCTCTTCTCCGCGGGCATCGTCCAGGGCAGCGAGCGCGCCGCCCTCCTCCACGACCTGCACCTGCTCACCACCAAGCCGTTCCTCTACGTCTTCAACGTCGACGAGGACGAGCTGACCGACGAGGACTTCAAGGCCGAGCAGCGCTCCCTCGTCGCCCCGGCCGAGGCGATCTTCCTCAACGCCAAGCTCGAGGCCGACCTCGCCGAGCTGGACGACGAGGAGGCCCTCGAACTCCTCCAGTCCGTCGGCCAGACCGAACCCGGCCTCGCCACCCTCGCCCACGTCGGCTTCAACACCCTCGGCCTCCAGACCTACCTCACGGCCGGTCCCAAGGAGTCCCGCGCCTGGACCATCAAGAAGGGCGCCACGGCCCCCGAGGCGGCCGGTGTCATCCACACCGACTTCCAGAAGGGCTTCATCAAGGCCGAGGTCATCTCCTTCGACGACCTGGTCGAGACGGGCTCCGTCGCCGACGCCCGCTCGGCGGGCAAGGCGCGCATGGAGGGCAAGGACTACGTGATGCGCGACGGCGACGTGGTGGAGTTCCGCTTCAACGTGTAGCGGGTGACTTAGCACCAGTTCGCTTATCTGGCAAACGTGCAGGTCAGAGAGGGTCCGGCTCTTCGGGGTCGGGCCCTTGGTTTTTCCCGTGCCGGGATGGTGCTGGGATAGCTGACCCCTCGTCACCTGTCGTCATCCCTGGTCATCCGTCCCGTGCTGGGATTGTGCTGGGACGTGGATTCGCTGCCGGTGCTGGGTTCCACTCCGGTGACTGGCCGAACCGCAGGGACCGTGGCTGCTGGCTCTGGCAAAGTGGTCGGCACCCCTAGACGATTCTCGTGAGGAACTTGTGAGCACGCTCGGGAGCTTCATTTGGTCAATCGCTGACCAGCTTCGGGGCCCCTATCGCCCCAACCAGTACGGGACGGTGGTCCTCCCGTTCACGATCCTGCGGCGGATCGACTGCGTGCTCGAGCCGGATCGTGAGGTGGTACGGGAGCTGGCATCGAAGTTCGAGAACCCGAACCGGCTCAAGGTCGAGGTCAAGAAGGCCACAGGACGGACCTTCTACAACACCTCCAACTACTCGTTCGCGAACCTGCTGGCCGACGCGGACGGGCTGGCGGACAACCTGGCCGACTACTGGCCGGCCTCGTCGACAAGGGCACCCTCAAGACCGTCGCTGACCGCGTCTTCCCCTTCGAGCAGACCGCCAACGCCTTTGCCTACCTTGGAAGAGGGTCACGCCAAGGGCAGGGTCGTCGTCCAGATGTCGTGATCCAGTCACAATCAGCAGGTGGATTCAAGCTGAGTGAACGCCGAGGTCAGACATCCTTGATCTGTACTCCGTCGCCACACAGTTTCGACCAGTCGTCGCGGTCCGAGGTCAGTACGAGGACGGGTGCCGGGGAGCGGAGCGCCATCGCGGCGACGAGGGCGTCGATGGCGTACTTGTGGCCATGCAGGCCACCGGCGTCGCTCAGCAGTTGCACCGCGGTGAGGCTGTCCGCCTGGGTGACGTCCTGGACCTGAAGCCGGGAGAGCACCCAGTGCAGCCGAGCGGCGTCCGTTTTCCCGTAGACGGCCTCCACCACCGTCAGGGCCGACACGAGGACGGGCACCCCCACGCGTCGAGCGGCCTCGATCCGGGCGATCATCTGGCGGTCGTTGCGCAGGAGCAGCGACAGTGCCTGGGAGTCGAGTACCAGGGACCTGGCCGCGGGTTCCTTCATGCGGCGCTGTCGTCCGATGCGTAGGGCGCCGGTGCGTCACCGAACAGGTCGCGCTGCGCGGCCTGGACCTCGGCCTCGCTCAGCGGCTCGTGCTCGGCTTCGTAGGCGGCCACGATCTCGGCGAGGCCGTCCATGGCGAGCTGATGCCGGACCGCCGCCGTCACGTACGCGGACACGCCGCGCTTACCTGTGCGGGTGCGCAGAGCACCGAGGAGTTCCGAGGGCATCGACACGGAGATGTTCTCCGTGCCGCCGGGGCGGGGTGACTTCATGGCCGCAAGTCTAGTACAGAAACTATTACAGCGTCTGGAGTGCTGCTCGGTCTGTATCCGAGGCGGGCGTTGACGCGTAGTCTTGGCGCTTCTGGATCTTCTCGTACTTTGCAGTGAAACCCGTGCTGGGATGGTGCTGGGATGCGCCCACATAACCGCAGGTCAGAGTGGTTGTGGTGGAGTTCCGCTTCAACGTGTGATCGCGGCGCGGGAAGAGCAGGCCGCGCGCCAGGGCTTGTTCACGCGAAAGACTGCTGAAGCGCGTCGACCGTCAGCTCGAACCGGGGCTCCACGGCATCTCAGCAGCCAGCACGTCGCGGGCCATCGGCGGCGGAGGGAAGCAGGGGTTTCCCGGATGAGACCACCCCTGCGATAGCGGGGCCCATCGGAGATCGTCGGTGGTCAGACGGTGCGGATGACAGGGGCGGCTTTGATGTCCTGGGCGTCGATGAGGGTGCGGATGTCGTCCGGGTCCGAGGTCCAGATGATGGCGCCGAGGCTGGCGGCCATGGTCACGACAGTGGCGTCGACGATGTCGGAGGTGCCGGCCTTGCCGCAGAGAATGCCTGCGGCTTTGGCGGTTTCGAGGCCGCCGGGTGCGACGTGGCACCCGGCGAGGAACTTGCCGAGTCTGACCTGGCGGCGGGAGTCCCGCCATGCCTGGCTGACGACGACGGACGGGACGTGGATGTCCCGTCCGTCTTCCAGGGCCAGGCTGTGGCGTGCCCACATGCGTCGGTCGTTGTTGTCGATGGCGATGAGTACCCCGGCGTCGTACAGGTAGGGGATGTTCACGCGGCCGAGGCTCCCGAACTGCTGAGGTACTCGGCGTCGGCGGCGGCCAGGTCCGCGCGGGCGGCCGCGAGCTCTTCCGGGGTGAAGGCGCCGTGTTCCGCCTGCCACTCCTGGATGACGGCCCGGCCGGCCCGCAAGCGCAGCTCGCGTTCGGCTGCTCCGGCGACGAGTCGGGAGAGCGGGATGCCTTCTTCCTCGGCGGCTCCGGCCAGGGCTTCGACCAGGGATTCGTCGAGAGTGATAGTCACCTTCTTGGTAGCCATACATCAACCATAGCTTGGTATGGCCCTCGATGCTGATGTCCGGCTCAAGGCGGCTGTCACGACCGCACCCGCATCGCCCGGACCTTCGCCGCCCTGACCGAGCACGGCTGATGGGGCTCATCACGCAGTGCGGTCGAGCTTCACGACCTTGGACGCCCGCAGGACCTTCCCTGCCGCTTCCAGAGCCCTTACCTGGAAGTACGGCCCGTGGGCCGGGGTCGTGACGGCCGTCTCGAAGCCGGTCCGCCGGGCGTGCCCGACAACCACGGACAGGGACCGGGGGTTCGGTCCGGCGAGCACCTGCCACGCCCTGGTCCGTGTCGAGCCGTTCCAGGAGGCGTAGACGACGCTGTGCGGTCCGCTCGCCCGCACCGCCGCCGCGGGCCGGTAGTAGGGCGTGCCGACCCAGGTGTCGCGGAACGCCCGGTAGGAGATGTTCGAGCCCGGCATCCTCACGTCGTAGAGCAGGTTTCGTGAGGGGGTGTGCTCCGAATTCCCGGCACCCGCGTATTCGGAGTAGTAGGGACTCTGGCCCCATCCGATGAATTCGTTGCCGTTGGAGAGTGCCTGGGTGTTTCCCTGGGTCGCCGAGAACAGCGTCGGATCGTGGTAGAAGGCTCTCGCGACCGTCGCCCGGTGGCTGCGGAAGTCGAGCTTGAGGATCAGACCGTGGGACTTCTGCTCGGGTGCGCCGTCCGGTAGGTCGCAGCATCCGTCGTCGAACATGCTGATCTCGTGTCGCGGCCGGAACCGCGCATCGTGCTGCCAGAAGAATTTCGCGTTCCGGGCGAAGGAGAAATCGCTCTTCTTGCCGCCGAGCTGCCAGCGGATTTTCCCGGTCTTCCTGGAGACGTTGTAAACGGCCCACATGTCACGGGCCGAGACCAGCAGTTGACCGCCCGGTCCCTCGTCGATCGAGTTCACGTGGTAGGCGTCCCACACTCCGCCGGACGATGACAGGTCGGACGCCGACACCTTGGAATCGGCGGGGTCGACGTGCTCCAGCATGTCCCAGGAGAAGACGAGCCTCCCCGTGGCGAGGTCGACCTCCTGGATCTGGCTGTCCAGGATCGCCCCGTTCTTCGGCCCTCCGTAGCGGGTGAGATCCATCGGGACCGGTTTCGACGCGAGGAACAGCGCCGTCCCCCTGCGGGTCAGCAGGAATTCATGCTCGTCGGGAGAGAACCCGTGACGGGCGAAGACCGTCTTCAGCAGGCGGTAGTGGGAGTCGTAGATGTAGTAGCACCCACCTGGTTCCGGAGCCCCGGACGGCAGGTTCGTATAGGTCGGCGGAATGGCGAGGGTCCCCTGCCACCAGGTGAGCACCGGCTGTGTTCTGCCGGTTTTCGGATTGCGGTAGCTCTGCACCTTGAAGTCGGCGTTCTGGAGGTTGGCGGAGGGGAGCGGACGGAACCAGACCGGATCACCCGAGTCGTCGAGGATCAGCGAGCCGGTCTGGCCGGCGACCGTGCCGGCGCTGTAGGGCGCGACAAAGATGTTTCCGGGAGCCGTCCCGGGCTTGCGCGTGGTCACCGTGACCCGCATGGGATGGAGGCGTGGCGCGGACGCGAAGTTCCACACATCGCTTCCCGAGGTGGTCGATGCCGGGGTGGTCGCACTGTGCGCCCTGCCGGAATTGCCGGACGGCGGGGCTGGTTTCGTCGCGCACAAGCGGGGCGAGGCCGCCCGGGAATTCGCCGCGGGTGCCGGCGGACAGCTGGCGCCGAGAAACGCCAGGGCGGCCGTGCACACCGAAACCGCGCGAGTGACCTCCTTTTTCGCCCCCTTTCCCGCGCTGGGATCCCACATCGTTCGCACTGCCATTTCCGCTCTCCCTCGTACCCGGGCGCCCCAGTCGGAATGAGGCACGATCGTCCGACGCGAGCTTCTGCTCTATGGCGACGGTAGGTACCGCGGCCGGGCCGGATCCGCTGGACGCCACGCAGGTGAGCCGTTCGGACGCCCACCACACCCGGGCGGACGCGGTGACGCCGCCCGAATGGTCCAGGGGCCGGGCCTCCAGCGCGCGTGGCCCGGCCCCGCCGCTTACCGTCTCCAAAAGTGCTCACGAGGCGGGTGTCGGCGTGCTTTGAACCGTGACCCCCTATCGGTCGATGAAAAGTGACGTCCCCGTCGTCGGCCTGCTGATGGTCGAGGCACGCCTGAGACTGCTCTTCGCTCTGGGGAGGACCGCGTCACGACCCGTCGACGAGCCGGGAAAGGAACCCGCTCCTTCGTAGCCCGCTACCGGGCTCGGCCCGTCGCCCTATCGGTTCGGCTTGCCCTTGGCGTAGAGCCAGGTGGTGAACAGCGTGCCGAGGTCCTTGCCGGAGAGGCGTTCGGCGAGGGTGGTGAACTGCCGGGTGTCGGCGTTGCCGTGGCGGTGGTCCCGTAGCCAGGTGCGGAGGATGTGGAAGAAGGTGGGGTCGCCGACGGTGCGGCGGAGTTGGTGGAGGGCCATCGCGCCGCGGCCGTAGACCGGTGGGTCGGAGATGTGGCCGGGGGAGGGCGGGATGGCGGGTGGGAAGGACCAGATGCCCTTGCTCTCCTCGTCCGTGCCGTCGTAGAAGGCGTCGAAGGTCTGCTGCGCGGTGCGGCCGTGGTGCTGTTCGGTCCAGAGCCATTCGGCGTAGGTGGCGAAGCCCTCGTTGAGCCACATGTCCTTCCAGGTGCGCGGGGTGACCGAGTTGCCGAACCACTGGTGGGCGAGTTCGTGGACGATCAGGCGCTCGTCGGGGGCGGCGGCGAAGTAGGGCTTCGTCTGGGTTTCCAGGGCGTAGCCGAGCTCGGGGAGGCGGTCGACGATGGCGCCGGTGGAGGCGAAGGGGTAGGGGCCGAAGGTGCGGCGTTCCCATGCGGTGATCGTGGTGATCCGGGCGGGGAGGTCGCGGGAGGCATCGGCCTCGTCGGGGTCGATGGCGACGTACTGGGGGAGGCCGTGGGCGGTGGTGGTGTGGATGTCGAAGCGGCCGATCGCGACGGTGGCCAGGTAGGTGGCCATGGGGTCGCGGGTGCGCCAGTGGTGGGTGGTGCGGCCGTGGCGGGTGTTGCGGCGGGTGAGTTCGCCGTTGGAGACGGCCGCGTAGCCCCGGGGGACGGTGACGGTGATGTCGTACGTGGCCTTGTCGGAGGGGTGGTTGTTGCCGGGGAACCAGGTCATCGATCCGGTTGGCTCGCCGAGTCCCACGGCGCCGTCGGCGGTGCGGAGCCAGCCCTCGCGGGAGCCGTCCGGGTCGGTGATGGCCTTCGGCTCGCCGTCGTAGACCACGGAGGTCGTGAAGGCGCGGCCCTCGGGGAGGGCGGTGGCGGGGGTGAGGGCCAGCTCGGTGCCGTCGCGGGTGGCGCGGGCGGGGCGGCCGTTCACGGTGGTCTTGCGGACGTGCAGCCCGGCCAGGTCGAGGTGGAAGGAGCTGAGGGCGCGGGTGGCGCGGGCGGTGATCCGGGCGGTGCCGCGCAGCCGGTGGGTGCCGGGTGTGTAGTCGAGGGCGAGGCGGTAGTGGGTGACGTCGTAGCCGCCGTTGCCGAGGCGGGGGAAGAGGGGGTCGCCCTTGCCCGCCGCGCCCGGGGTCGGGGGCGCCTCGTGGGACGGTCCGGTGCAGGACGCGCTCAGCAGCAGGAGCGGGGCCATGAGCAGGGCGCCGCGAAGGAGGCGTGCGGGTCGCTGGGGCACGGTTCTCCTCGGGTGGGCGGCCTGCGGGTTCATGATCACCATCAAACCGGGTGAACCGGATGCCTGTCGATATAAACGTCCCCGAACTGGAGTTCACCACTTCTAGTGAAGCTCTGGCCGTCAGTTGCTAGGGACAACCGACGGTTGTCAAGCTGTTGCTGACTGTCAACCACTGGGAGTGCACGTGGCCTTTGGTGACCAGCCCGCATACCTCCGTGTCGCCGACGACCTCCGGAAGAAGATCGTCGCGGGCGATCTGCCACCGCACGCCCGCCTTCCCTCCCAGGCGCGGATCCGCGAGGAGTACGGGGTCTCCGACACCGTCGCCCTCGAAGCGCGCAAGGTGCTCATGGCCGAGGGCCTGGTCGAGGGCCGTTCCGGGTCGGGTACGTACGTCCGTGAGCAGCCCGTTCCGCGCCGTCTGATGCGCACCGGCTACCACCCCCGGGGCGAGTCCAGTCCGTTCCGGCAGGAGCAGGGGGACGACCGGGTCAGCGGCACCTGGGAGTGCGGGAGCGAACAGGAGGGGGCGAGCCCGGAGATCGCCGAGCGGCTGCGGGTCGCGCCGGGCGAGCGCGTCATGCGCACCCGGTATCTGTTCCGGGCTGCGGGCGAGCCGGTGATGCTCTCCACGTCCTGGGAACCGCTCGCCGTCACCGGCCGCACGCCCGTGATGCTGCCCGAGGAGGGGCCGTTGGCCGGGCGCGGGGTGGTCGACCGGATGGCGGCCGTCGACATCGTGGTGGACAACGTGGCGGAGGAGGTCGGGGCGCGTCCGGGCCTCGCCGAGGAGGTGCTGGCGCTCGGCGGGGTGCCGGGCCATGTGGTGCTCGTGGTCTCCCGTACGTACTTCGCGGGCGGTCGGCCCGTCGAGACGGCGGACGTGGTGACGCTGGCCGAGCGCTACCGGGTCGCGTACCACCTGCCGGTGAAGTGAGGTCGTGACCGCGAGTTTACGTCCGGCTCCTCGCCGTAACGGACCGGCAACACCCGCTCGCGGGCTGCCGACATGTGACCGGCCTAGCTTCCTCTGGCGTACCGCTCACGCGCCGGACGACAGGGGAAGCCGCCATGACGGACACGGTCACACCCGACCAGACGCAGACGGGGCCGACAGGAACCCCCGCGCCGCGGCGCAGTTACGCCCGGCTCGCCGCCGACGAGAGCCGCGAGGACTATTCGCTGCGCTACGCGCCGCACTCCTACCGCCGTTGGTCGCCGACCATGGTCGCGTCGACGGCGCTCGGCGGTATCGCCTATCTCGCCGACTTCGCGATCGGCGCGTCCATCGTCTTCACGTACGGCTTCACCAGCGGTCTCGCCTCGATCCTCACCGCGGCGACGATCATCTTCCTGACCGGCATCCCGATCGCTCGCGCCTGTGCGACCTACGGGCTGGACATGGATCTGATCACCCGCGGCGCCGGATTCGGCTACTTCGGATCGACGCTGACCTCGCTCATCTACGCGAGCTTCACCTTCATCTTCTTCGCGCTGGAGGGCTCGATCATGGCGCAGGCCATGCATCAGGCCCTCCACATCCCGCTCCCCATCGGGTATCTGATCACCACTCTCATCGTCATCCCGATCGTCTTCCGCGGAATGGGCGCGCTCGCCAAGGTGCAGGCGTGGACGCAGCCGCTGTGGCTGGTCGGGCTGGTGCTGCCGTTCGTGGTGCTGGCCTTCGAACGGCCGGACGCCTGGGCCTCGTTCGCCTCCTTCGGCGGTACGGAGGGGGCGGGCTCCGGGTTCGACTGGATCGGGTACGGGCTGGGCACCGGCGTGGCGCTCTCGCTGATCGCCCAGATCGGTGAGCAGGCCGACTATCTGCGCTTCATGCCCGCCAAGACCGAGCAGAACCGGCGGCGCTGGAATCTGGCGGTGCTGGCCGCCGGGCCCGGCTGGGTGGTGATCGGCGCGGCCAAGCAACTCGGCGGCGCGTTCCTGGCCTTCGTCGCGCTCGGCGCGGTCGGCACGACCCATGCCCTGGAGCCGATCGCCCCGCAGATCGAGGCGTTGAAGCCCTGGCTCGGCTCGGTCGCGCTGCCGGCGGCCGCGCTGTTCGTCGTGGTCTCCCAGATCAAGATCAACGTGACCAACGCCTACAGCGGCTCGCTGTCCTGGTCCAACTTCTTCTCCCGGGTGACCCATCGTCACCCCGGCCGGGTCTGGTACATCTTCCTCAACCTCGCCATCGCGCTGGCGCTGATGGAGATGAACATGTTCGCGGCGCTCAACAAGCTGCTGGGCTTCTACTCCAACGTCGGCATCGCCTGGATCGCGGCGGTCACCGCCGATCTGGTGATCAACAAGCCGCTGGGGCTGAGCCCGAAGTACATCGAGTTCAAGCGCGCGTATCTGTACGCGGTGAACCCGGCGGGGTTCGGTGCGATGGTGATCGCCTCGACGGTCTCGATCATCGCCTTCTTCGGGGTGTTCGGCGAGGTGGCCGAGGCGTTCTCCACCTTCATCGCCTGCGGTCTGGCGCTGGTGCTCAGCCCGCTGCTGGCCTGGCTCACCGGCGGGCGCTACTACCTGGCCCGGCCGAACCCGGTGAACGGGCCGGGGGTGGAGGTGCCGGACATCACCGCCGTCCACACCTGTGCGGAGTGCGAGACGGCGTACGAGCTGCCGGACATCGCCGACTGCCCGGTGCGGGCCGGGGCGGTGTGCTCGCTGTGCTGCTCGCTGGACGCCGAGTGCGGCGACGCCTGCCGCAAGCGCCCCAAGGGTGCGCAGAGCGTGCCGGTGCTGTTGCCGGTGCCGACCGTGCCCACGGTACGGGCGAACGACGGGTAAAAGGCGGGTAATTTATTCGGCTGTTCTTTTCTCCGGCTCGCGGCCAACTTGAGCCAGCTTTGAGCTTGTTGTTTCGTGGATGGCGCCTTGTTCCCCGTCCCTCGCTATTCAAAACCCATGCGTTGGAATCGATGCGCGTGACGTATCGAATCGGGCACATTCGGCGATATCGCAGCGGAATGGCAGCGTCAGTGAGGGCGCCGCGGCCAGTGCCGTCCCGTACCGTCTGGCCAGCACCTTCGTGCGATGCCCGATAAGCGTGTTGCATAGATCACACGCGATGTCCGATAGCTCAGATCGTCCTCAAGCCCGTAAAGCGCACCCTTATTTCGCTTGTACGATGGCGCGGTTTGCATCAGGTCTGGGGGGCGAAAGGAGCGTGAGGGGCGTTGACCACGGAGCAGGGTTCCCACTCGCATTACAAACGGTCACTCGGCACGGTGGCCCTCACCGCGGTGGGCCTCGGTTCGATCATCGGCTCCGGCTGGTTGTTCGGTGCCGCGCGGGCCGCGGCGCTGGCGGGTCCGGCGGCCATCTTTGCCTGGGTGATCGGCGCGGCGGTCGCCCTGACCATCGCCCTGACGTACTCCGAACTCGGTTCGATGTTCCCCAAGGCCGGCGGCATGGTGCGGTACGGCCAGTACTCGCACGGCTCGCTGGCCGGATACCTTGCGGCCTGGGCCAACTGGATCGCGATCGTCTCCGTCATCCCCGGTGAGGCGACCGCGTCCGTCCAGTACATGAGCTCCTGGGACTTCGGCTGGGCCAAGGAGCTGTACGACGGGAAGGAGCTGACCGGCAGCGGTGTCGCGCTCGCGTCCGTGCTGCTCGTCTTCTACTTCTTCCTCAACTGGTTCGCGATCACCCTCTTCGCGAAGACCAACACCGCGATCACCGTCTTCAAGGTCGTCGTTCCCACGCTGACCGCGGGCGCCCTGCTGATGGCGCACTTCGACACCGGCAACGTCACCGGCAACGGCGGCTTCACGCCGAACGGCTGGAACTCGGTGTTCACCGCCGTCGCCGTCTCCGGCATCGTCTGGGCGTACAACGGCTTCCAGTCGCCGCTGAACATGGCGGGCGAGGCCCGCAACCCGGGCAAGTCGCTGCCCAAGGCCGTCATCAGCTCCATCCTCATCGCGCTGGTGATCTACGTGGCCCTCCAGGTCGCGTTCCTGACCGCGGTCCCGGCGGCCGACCTCGCGCACGGCGGCTGGGCGAAGCTCTCGTACGACTCCCCGCTCGCCGACCTCTCCCTCGCCTGGGGGCTGAACTGGCTGGCGCTGCTGCTGTACGCGGACGCCTTCGTCTCCCCGTCCGGCACCGGCATGATCTACGCGGCCACCACCTCCCGCATGGTCCAGGGCGTCCAGGAGAACGGCCATCTGCCCGGCGTCTTCGGCAAGGTCGACCCGAAGACCGGCATTCCGCGTCCGGCGCTGGTGCTCAACCTGGTGATCGCGTTCGTGTTCCTCGCGGTCTTCCGCGGCTGGGGCTCGCTGGCCGAGATCGTCTCCGTGGCGACCGTCATCTCGTACATCACCGGACCGGTCGCCGTGATGTCGCTGCGGCGGCTCTCCCCGGACCTGCCGCGCCCGGTGAAGCTGCGCGCGATGCCGGTCATCGCGCCGATCGCGATGGTCTTCGGCTCGCTCGTCCTCTACTGGGCCCGCTGGCCGCTCACCGGCAAGGTCATCTTCATCATGGCGATCGGCCTGCCGATCTGGGCCTGGTACGAGCTGCGCAAGCCGTGGGCCGAGCTGAAGCCGCATCTGGCGGCGGGCGCCTGGATGGTGGCGTACCTGCTGGTCATGGCCGCGGTGTCGTGGGCCGGCGGCAAGGAGTTCGGCGGCCGCGGCTATCTGCCGGAGGGCTGGGACATCCTGGTCGTCACCCTGATCGCCCTCGGCTTCTACGTCTGGGGCGTGCGCAGCGCATGGCGCAATCCCACGCTGCTGGAGGCCGAGCGCGAGCTGGCCGACACCACGGCCGAGGAACTGACCGGCGAGGCGGACCGGGAGACGGTCTCCACGCGCCGTTGAGCGCGTGGCCGGATGCGTGCCTCGTTGTGAGAACACGTATCCGCTGCGTGAAGGTAGGGCGTAGGCTCGGGCATATGCGGAACGGGATTTCCTTGACGGTGTCGCCCAGACGCGTGCCCGGGTGCGCCACGACGGAGGGGGCGGAGAGATGAGTGACGGCAACGCTGTGCTGCCATGGCTCGTCATCCGCCAGGACGGCAACGGCAACCGCTATCGCGTCGGCCGTTACGCCACGCGGACGGAGGCCCAGGAGGTCGCCGACCGACTGGACGACCAGGGGCAGGAGCAGCTCTACGTCGTCGAGCGGACCGCCGCGACCGGGCAGGCGGGCTGACGCGGCCCGTCCGAGCCGCCGTCCGTACAACCTGTAAGAGGCCTTGCCGCCGGCGGGCCGGAGTCTCCCGTTCGTCCGGGCGGGAGAATCCGGCCCGCCGGGCTCTGCGCCGGCGCCCCGGCGGCGCCGCGCGGACGCCCCCTAGAGTGCGGGCATGACGGTGCGCGTGGTGGTGGGCGGAGCGGTGTTCGACCAGGGGCGGCTGCTGGCCGCGCGGCGCAGCGCCCCGCCCGAGCTGGCCGGGCGCTGGGAGCTGCCCGGCGGCAAGGCCGAGCCCGGCGAGACCCCGCGGCAGGCCCTGGTGCGGGAGCTGCGCGAGGAGCTGGGCGTCGAGGTCGAGCCGCTGGAGCCGCTGCCCGGCGAGTGGCCGCTGAAGCCCGGCTATGTCCTGCGGGTGTGGACCGCCGCGCTGCGCTCCGGCGAGCCGCGTCCGCTGGAGGACCATGACGAGCTGCGCTGGCTGACCCCCGACCGGGTGGACGAGGTCGACTGGCTGGACGAGGACCGGCCCGCGGTCGCGGAGGCGGTCCGGAGGCTGCGCGCCGCGGAACACCCCCGTCCGCGCGCCCGCTGATCCCTTGTGAGCTCATTCGGCCCTGCCGGGGCGCCCCGGGGCGATACCGCGGCCCGGAATTCGGGTATGTGCTGATTAACCCCTCTGAACCGTCTGAATCCCTCCATTTCGGCAGGGCGGTGCGGCGGCTGGAAGCGGCTGGGAAGTGATCGGCGTGAGTGAGAGCGCAGGAACCGCCGCCGGGCCCACCCCCGGTTTCGTCGAGTGGGTCTTCCCCGCCGAGCCGGGATCCGTGCGCGCCGCCCGCTGCCTGGTCCGGCAGGCGCTGGAGGACTGGGGTCTGTCGGCGCTGGGCGATGTGACGGAGCTGCTGGTGAGCGAACTGGTCACCAACGCCCTGCGGTACGCGAGTGGCCCGATCGGGCTGCGCATGTACGCCCGTCGCGAAACCGGCGTGCCGCGTTCCGTGCTGATGGTCGAGGTCTCCGACCCGCTGGACGACCCGCCGCACGCGCGTACGGCGTCCCCGGAGGACGAGAGCGGCCGGGGGCTGGAGTTGATCGCCCGGGCCGCACTGCGCTGGGGTACCCGTCGGGGCCGGGCCGGAAAAACGGTGTGGTTCGAGCTGCCTCTCCCCGGTTAGGAGTGAGGGGGAGCGCTGATCTTGAGCGCTTCATCAAAAGCCGGGACGGAAACGGATTGCGGGCTGAGATAGTGCTGTGATCGTGAAGACCGTACTCCGGATGGCCGTGGTGCTGGATACTCGGCTATCTGTAGCCGGTCGGAGCACCTGAGCCGGAGGGGACGGGCGCATGAGCGAGAAGCCAGCGGGGGCGGATATCCCCGAGGAGACGGTCGGTTCGCAGGTGTCGCCCGTGTCGCAAATGTCATCGACGCCGGAATCGGCGTCTGCGTCGACGTCGACGTCGGCGTCCGTACCGGTGCCGGGGGCGATGCTGGGTTCGCTGTCCGATGTGTGGCAGAGCAGTCCGCCCGGGTCGATCTATGACTACATCCGTATCGCCTCCTTCTCGCTCGGGTCCGACGGCCGCATCGCACAGTGGAGTGAACGCGCCGCCGAGCTGCTGGGACTGACGGCGGCCCAGGCCCTCGGCAAGGACCCGGTGGACGCCTTCGTACCGGCTGAGCTGCGGGAGACCGGCCGCCGCAAGGTCGCCGACATCCTGGACGGCCGGGAGTGGACCGGCCTGGTCCCCTACCGCAGCCCCCGGGCGCCCGGCGGAGTCAGCATCGCCGAGGTGTATGTGATGCCGAGCCAGGACGAGGACGGGGAGCGCACCGCGCTCTGTATCGCCGTCGATGTGGGCGCGCTGCGCGGGCTGGAAACCGATCTTGCCGCCTCACAGGCCGTTTTCGGTCAATCTCCGCTTGGTTTCTTTCTCTTCGGTACAGATTTGCGCATGCTCCGCGTCAACGAGCGCTTTGCGACGGTTTTCGGCCGCCCGGTCGAGGAGTACCGCGGTGCCACCGCCCACGATCTGTTGCCCCGGGGCGAGGCCGACCGGCTCGCCGCCGCCCTGCGCCAAGTCCTGGACAGCGGAAGCTCCCTGACGGACATGCCGATCGTGGGCCCGGTCCCCGGCAGCCATGACCGGCGCCGCTGGTCGGTGTCGCTGTACCGGCTGCACAGCGGATCGGGCCGCCCCATCGGCATCGCCGGGCTCGCCACCGACGTCACCGGCCGCCGCCGCGCCGAGCAGGAGGCCGCGGGCGTACGCCGCAACCTGGCGCTGCTGAACGAGGCCGGGGCCCGAATAGGCACCTCGCTGGACCTGGAGACCACCGCCCGCGAACTCCTGGACGTGGCCGTCCCGCAGTTCTGCGACCTGGCCTCCGTCGACCTCTACCAGGGGCTGCTGTCCGGCGACGAGACCCCGCCCGGGCTCGCCGACGGCAGCGCCGAACTGCGCCGCGTCGCCTTCGCCAGCGCCGTCTCGGACGGCCCCGTCGCCTTCGGCGACATCTACCGCACCGAGGACAGCGGCCAGGACGAGCTGCCCAAGCCCATCGAGGTCGGCGAGGTGCACCGCTACCCCTTCCACTCGCTGTGCGCCCACGCCCTGCGCACCGCCCAGGTCCGGGTCGTCACCGGCCGCGACAGCGGCGAGGGCATGGAGCTCGGCGCCATGCTCCAGTCCACCCTCCTGGTGCCGATGGTCGCGCGCGACACCGTCGTCGGCCTCGCCCAGTTCTCCCGTACGAAGGGCAGCGAACCCTTCGGCGAACGGGACCGGGCGCTCGCCGTCGAACTGGCCGCCCGCGCCGCCGTCTCCATCGACAACGCCCGGCTCTACCGCAGAGAACACGAACGCGCGCTGATCCTCCAGCGCAGCCTGCTCCCGCCCGGCGACCCGGAGGCCGCCGGGCTCGACATCGCCTGCCGCTATCTGCCGGGCAACGCGGCCACCGAGGTGGGCGGTGACTGGTTCGACGTCATCGAACTGCCCGGGCACCGCACCGCGCTGGTGGTCGGCGACGTGATGGGACGCGGCCTGCGGGCCGCCGTCGCGATGGGCGAGCTGCGCACCGCCGTCCGCACCCTCGCCCTGCTGGACGTGGAGCCCGCCGAGGTGCTCTCCGCGCTGGACGAGATCGCCCGGGGGCTCGGCGCGCCCGCCGGCTCGAACGCGGGCGCCCGGGCCGCGGGGCGGTCCTTCGACGGCTCCTCCGACCTGTCCGAGGTCTACCTCGCCACCTGCGTCTACGCCGTCTACGACCCGGTCACCCGGCGCTGCACCTTCGCCAACGCGGGCCATCTGCCGCCCGCCATCATCGAACCGGGGGAGGGCGCCCTGCTGATGGAGGTGCCGCCGGGGATGCCGCTCGGGGTCGGCGGCGAGCCCTTCGAGGAGATCGAGGTCGAGCTGCCGGACGGCGCGCTGCTGGCCCTCTACACCGACGGCCTCGTCGAATCCCGTGACCACGCCCTGGACGAGGGGCTCCAGGACCTCCGTAACGCCCTGTCCACACGCGAGGGCGCCGACCGGCCCGACAGTTCGCTGGAGGACATCTGCGACCACGTCCTGAGCAGCCTCGACACCCACCACGGCGAGGACGACATCGCCCTGCTCATGGCCCGGGTGCAGGGCCTGCCGAGCGAGTCGGTCGGCGACTGGCAGCTGCCGAGTGACCCGCAGTCGGTCGGACGGGCCCGGGAACTCGCCCGTGAGCAGCTGGAGTCCTGGGGCATGGAGGGCCTGGTCGACACCACCGAGCTGCTGGTCAGCGAGCTGGTGACCAACGCGCTGCGGTACGGCGAGGGCGAGATACGGCTACGGCTGCTGCTGGACCGGACGCTGGTGTGCGAGGTCTGGGACGGCAACCTGGTCCAGCCGCGGCGGCGGCGCGCCCGCGACACCGACGAGGGCGGCCGCGGGCTCCAGCTGGTCGGCCTCCTCAGCGCGGGCTGGGGCAGCCGCCGCACCCCGCACGGCAAGACGGTCTGGTTCGAGTTGGCCCTCCCGGACGGCGAGTCCTCGGGCCCGGACTCGGTGGAAGCGCTGCTCAGCCTGTGGTGAGGCGCGGGCCCGTGTCACCACGGGCCCGCGAGACGCCAGACTAGCCCTCCCGGCGGCGGATCTTGTTGCCCAGCCAGACCAGGGGGTCGTACTTGCGGTCCACGGCCCGCTCCTTGAGCGGGATCAGCGCATTGTCGGTGATCTTGATCCCCTCGGGGCAGACCTCCGTGCAGCACTTGGTGATGTTGCAGTAGCCGAGACCGTGCTCGTCCTGGGCGGTCCGCTTGCGGTCGATCCCGGCCTCGCCCGCCGCGTCCAGCGGATGCATGTCCAGCTCCGACACCCGCATCAGGAAGCGCGGACCCGCGAACGCCTCCTTGTTCTGCTCGAAGTCGCGCAGGACGTGACAGGTGTCCTGGCACAGGAAGCACTCGATGCACTTGCGGAACTCCTGCGAGCGCCCCACGTCCTCCTGCTGCATCCGGTACTCGCCCGGGCCCAGTCCCTCCGGCGGGACGAAGGACGGCACCTCCCGGGCCTTGGTGTAGTTGTAGGACACGTCCGTGACCAGGTCACGGACGACCGGGAAGGCCCGCAGCGGCGTCACGGTGATCGTCTCGTCGCGGCTGAAAACCGACATCCGCGTCATGCACAGCAGCCGCGGCCGTCCGTTGATCTCGGCGCTGCACGAGCCGCATTTGCCCGCCTTGCAGTTCCAGCGGACCGCCAGGTCCGGTGCCTGGGTCGCCTGGAGGCGGTGGACGATGTCCAAAACGACTTCGCCCTCATTGACCTCGACGCGGAAGTCCCGCAGACCGCCGCCGTCCACATCGCCCCGCCACACCCTGAAGTGGGCCTCGTACGCGCTCACTGGGTCAGCTCCTCGTCCGTCAGGTACTTCACCAGCTCGTCCTTTTCGAACAGGTTCAGCAGGTCGGGCCGGATGGGCGGCGTCTCGCGCCGCTCCAGCCGGATCTGCCCGCGCCCGGGATCGGCCGGCGCGGCGAGACCGGCCGACGGGTCGGAGAGGCGGCAGACCAGGTTGACCCGGCGCCATTCGCGGTCCATCTCGGGATAGTCGTCGCGGGTGTGCCCGCCGCGGCTCTCGGTGCGCTCCAGGGCGGCGCGCGCCACGCACTCGCTGACCAGCAGCATGTTGCGCAGGTCGATGGCCAGGTGCCAGCCGGGGTTGAACTGCCGGTGGCCCTCGACCCCGGCCCGCCGCGCCCGGACCCGCAGCGCCGCCAGCCGGTGCAGCGCGTCCTCCATCTCACCGGCCCGCCGGATGATGCCCACCAGGTCGTTCATGGTCTGCTGGAGTTCCTGGTGCAGCGTGTACGGATTCTCGGCGGGGCCGGGCGGCTGCTCGGCCGCGGAGCCCGCGGACACGGGGGACGGCACCTCGCCGTCCTCGGCGCTGAACGGCCGCAGCGCCTCGGCCGCCGCCAGGTCCAGCTGGGCGTCGTCGGGCACCGGGCGGGTGCCGGACGCGGCGGTCTCCCGTGCGTACCGGGCCGCGTGGAGCCCGGCGCGGCGGCCGAAGACCAGCAGGTCGGAGAGGGAGTTGCCGCCGAGCCGGTTGGAGCCGTGCATACCGCCCGCGACCTCGCCCGCGGCGAAGAGGCCGGGGACGCCGCTCGCGGCCGCGGTGTCCGGGTCGACGTCCACCCCGCCCATCACGTAGTGGCAGGTGGGGCCGACCTCCATGGGCTCGGCCGTGATGTCGACGTCGGCCAGCTCCTTGAACTGGTGGTGCATGGACGGCAGCCGCCGCGTGATCACCTCGGCGGGCATCCGGGTGGAGACGTCGAGGAAGACCCCGCCGTGCGGGGAGCCGCGGCCCGCCTTGACCTCGGAGTTGATGGCGCGGGCCACCTCGTCGCGGGGGAGCAGCTCGGGCGGGCGGCGGTTGTGGTCCGGGTCCTCGTACCAGCGGTCGCCCTCGTCCTCGGACTGGGCGTACTTCTCCTTGAAGACGTCCGGAATGTAGTCGAACATGAACCGCTTGCCGTCGCTGTTGCGCAGCACTCCGCCGTCACCGCGCACCGACTCGGTGACGAGGATCCCCTTGACCGAGGGCGGCCAGACCATGCCGGTCGGGTGGAACTGCACGAACTCCATGTTGATCAGCGGGGCCCCGGCGAGGAGGGCCAGCGCGTGGCCGTCGCCGGTGTACTCCCAGGAGTTGGAGGTCACCTTGAAGGACTTGCCGATGCCGCCGGTGGCCAGCACCACGGCCGGGGCCTCGATCGCGAAGAAGCGGCCGGACTCCCGTTCGTAGCCGAAGACCCCGGCGACCTTCTCGCCCGCCGCGTCCTTGACGATGCGGGTGACCGTGCACTCCTGGAAGACCTTGAGCCGGGACTCGTAGTCGCCGGTCTCGGCCTTGTCCTCCTGCTGGAGGGAGACGATCTTCTGCTGGAGGGTGCGGATCAGCTCCAGTCCTGTGCGGTCGCCGACGTGGGCGAGCCGCGGGTACTCGTGGCCGCCGAAGTTCCGCTGGGAGATCCTGCCGTCCGGGGTGCGGTCGAAGAGCGCGCCCCAGGTCTCCAGCTCCCAGACCCGGTCCGGGGCCTCTTGGGCGTGCAGCTCGGCCATCCGCCAGTGGTTGAGGAACTTGCCGCCGCGCATGGTGTCGCGGAAGTGCACCTGCCAGTTGTCGCCCTCGTTGACATTGCCCATGCTGGCGGCGATGCCGCCCTCGGCCATCACCGTATGGGCCTTGCCGAACAGCGACTTGCAGATGACGGCGCAGCGCATGCCCTGTTCGCGTGCCTCGATCGCGGCCCGCAGCCCGGCGCCGCCCGCGCCGATCACGACCACGTCCCAGGCCTGACGTTCGACTTGCGTCATCGTTGAGGCACCTCTCCTAGAAGAACCGGGGGTCGTCGAAGGCGCCGCTCGCCAGCAGGAACACATAGAAGTCGGCGACGGCGACACTGATCAGCGACGCCCAGGCCAGCTCCATGTGGCGCGCGTTGAGCGAGCTGACCCAGCCCCAGAGCCGGTAGCGCACCGGATGCCGGGAGAAGTGCTTGAGCCGGCCGCCGACGATGTGCCGGCAGGAGTGGCAGGAGAGGGTGTACGCCCAGATCAGCGCGATGTTGGCGAGCAGCACCAGGGTGCCGAGGCCCATGTGACCCCACCGGCCGTGTTCGTCCCGGAAGGCGAGCACGGCGTCATAGGTGAGGATCCCCGCGACGATCACCGCGAAGTAGAAGAAGTAGCGGTGGATGTTCTGGAGGATGAGCGGGAAGCGGGTCTCGCCGGTGTAGTTGGCGCGCGGCTCGGCGACCGCGCAGGCCGGTGGTGAGGCCCAGAAGCCCCGGTAATACGCCTTGCGGTAGTAGTAGCAGGTCAGCCGGAAGCCGAGCGGGAAGATCAGGATCAGCAGGGCGGGGGACAGGCCCCACCACGCGCCGAAGATCTCCCAGTTCGCGCCGCCCTTCATGGGGACGCAGTTCTGGGCGATGCACGGCGAGTAGAACGGGGAGACGTACGGCTCGGCGTAGTAGTTGTCGCCGGCGAAGGCCCGCCACGTCGAGTAGACGATGAACGCGAACAGCCCGGCGGCGGTGACCGCGGGCGCCAGCCACCAGCGGTCGGTCCGCAGATGGCGGGCGGGGATGGCGGCGCGCGACGGGCTGCGCACGCCGCTCGTGGCCGCTTCCCGCTCGGAGGGCGTGGCGGCTTGGGGGTCGGTGCCAGTGGCCAAGGAAAACTCCGCGGTGGAGTGGTGTGGGGGACGGTCGGGCGCGGACCCGTCGGGCCGGGTACGCGCCGGGCGACCCCGTTTAAGGAGCGTGACGGTCGCGCGCGCCGAGACCCTCGTCGTCGACGTCCGACCACAGCGCGCTGTTGTACGGGGCGTCGGGGACCGGGACCATCTCGGGGCGCGGCCGTTCCGCGCCGGGGGCCGTATCGCGCAGCAGGGCGAGACTTTCGCGCAGGTGGTCCGCATCGGTGCGGACCCGTCGTATCTCCAGCCCGCCGGCGCCGACCCGGTCTTCCAGCCGGGTGACGGAACGGACCAGCTCGTCGAGACAGCGTTGGACGGCCGTCAAGTCGTCGTTCAAGGACATGACTTGCCCTCACTTCCGCGGTTGCGGTTGGCGGCGCTCATGCGACAGCGAGTGTTACGCGTCACAGTCCTGGTTGGGAAGGGATCTGCCGCGATTGGCGGAGTCACCGGCGTGATCACGCCGCCGTGCGCCGGGGTGCGCGCCGGTCGCACTGATCCGGTCGGGTGATCCTGTCCCCTCCATGGCCGTCCCGAGGTGCTGTCTCATGATCCGTCGCTTTGAGTAAGGAGTATATGCGACAGGCGTCAAAATGTGCGAAATGCGCTTAATATCGGCACACCCCGGAGGTCACGAGCCATGTCCATCGACAAGCGACGCTGCGCCGTGCTGCTCGCCGCGGGAGTGCTGCTGCCGCTGCCCGCCCTCACCGGGTGCAGCTCCGGCGACGACGACGGACCTCCGTCGCCCGCGGCCCGGGACATCGCCCCGGCCTCCCGTGCGCAGACCGCCCCCGGCGGCACGCTGCGCTGGGCGCTGGACGCCCGGCCCGCGACCTTCAACGCCTTCCAGACCTCCGCCGACACCGGCACCGAGCGGATCGCCGGGGCCGTGCTGCCCGCGCTCCACACCCTCGACGCCCGCGGCCGCCCGCAGCGCAACGGCGACTACCTGGAGTCCGCCGAGGTGGTCTCGCGCGAGCCCAAGCAGGTCGTGGTCTACAAGCTCAACCCCAAGGCGGTGTGGAGCGACGGCCGCCCGCTCGGCGCGGAGGACTTCTCCGCCCAGTGGAAGGCCCTGCGCGGCACGGAGAACGCCTACTGGACCGCGCGCAACGCCGGGTACGACCGCATCGCCAGGATCCAGCCGGGGGAGAAGGACCACGAGGTCAAGGTCACCTTCGCCAAGCCGTACACCGACTGGCGGTCGCTGTTCACGCCGCTGTACCCGAAGCGCATGATGAGCAACCCGGCCGTCTTCAACGCCGGGGCCCGCAAGGGGCTCCCCGTCACCTCCGGCCCCTTCATGGTCCGCGCGGTGAAGGACACCTCCGTCACCCTCGTACGGAACCCCACGTGGTGGGGCGACCGGGCGCGGCTGAACCGGCTGGTCTTCGAGGCCGTCCCGGCGGGCAAGCGGGCCGCCGCCCTGGTCGACGGGACCCTCGACATGGCCGAGGTCGACCGGTCGACGGCGCGCCGCATCCAGGCCGCCGAGCCCGCCGGGAAGCGGGCCGCCGGGGCCAGGCTGCACCCCTCCGGCAAGGCGGGCGCGCCCGGGCTGGAGACCCACGGACAGGACGCCGCGGACGCCACGCGCGCCCGGGCGGAGGCCGAGCGGGCGGACGCCGGGAAGGCGCAGGGGGTCGAGCGCTCCGAGGCGGTGGCCCTGCGCCGGTACGCGCTGCGCACGGCCCTGGACCCCGCGTACACCCAGCTCGCCATCAACGGCACCAAGGGCCCGCTCGCGGATGAGCGGGTGCGCCGCGCGGTGGCCCGCGCGATCGACCGGCAGGCGCTCGCCAAGCTCGTGCTGAAGCCGTTCGGGCTGCCCACCGAGCCGCTGGGCAACCATCTGCTGATGTCCGAGCAGAAGGGCTACAAGGACCACAGCGGCGCCCTCGGCGGCCCCGACACCCAGGCCGCGCAGTCCCTGCTCGCCGACGCGGGCTGGCGCCCCGGCGGCTCCTCCGCCCGCCAGAAGTCCGTCGACGGCAAGACGGACGAGCGGTCCGGGCGCGCCCGCCCGGGCGTCGTGCGGAAGAAGGGACGGCCGCTGGTGCTGCGCTTCGTCGTCCCGTCCGACTCCGGCGGCTCGCTGCGCGCCGTCGGGACGCGCATCGGCCGGATGCTGGAGGAGATCGGCGTCCGCACCGAGATCACCAAGGTGAAGAGCGACTCCTTCTTCAAGGACCACATCGCCACCGGCAAGTACGACCTGGCCCTCTACTCCTGGCCCGCCTCCGCCTACCCGGCCACCGACGGCCGCCCGATCTATGCCAAGCCCCAGCCCGCCGCGGACGGCTCGCTGGTGGTGGAGCAGAACTACACCCGGGTCGGTACGGACCAGATCGACCAGCTCTTCGACGAGGCGCTCACCGAGCTGGACGGCGGCGCCTCGCGCGCCCTGGTCGGCCGTGCGGACGCCCGGATCTGGGCGGCGGCCGGGTCGATCCCGCTGTACCAGCCCCCGCAGCTGGTCGCCGTCCGGAAGACCGTGGGCAACGCCGGAGCGTTCGGCTTCGCCACTCCCCGCTACCAGGACATCGGCTTCCGTAAGTAGGCGAGAAGCCGTGCGGTGAGCGGGCGGGACGGCGCGGGGACGGGTGGCGGCATCCGTCCCCGCGCCGTCCCCTTACCATGGGGTGAGGCCGTGGCGTAAGCAGCCCGGCGGAAAGGCGCGCCGGACAAAGGAGCGCGCTGCCACCCACGAAACCGGGAGAAGCGCGCTCGTATGCCCACGCGCCACGACATTCGTAACGTTGCCATCGTCGCCCACGTCGACCACGGAAAGACGACCCTCGTCGACGCCATGCTCAAGCAGGCCGGCGCGTTCGCCGCGCACCAGCAGGTCGACGACCGGGTCATGGACTCCAACGACCTGGAGCGCGAGAAGGGCATCACCATTCTCGCGAAGAACACCGCGGTGAAGTACCACCCGGCGGACGGCAGCGACCCCGTCACCATCAACATCATCGACACCCCCGGCCACGCCGACTTCGGCGGTGAGGTCGAGCGCGGTCTGTCCATGGTCGACGCCGTGGTGCTGCTGGTGGACGCCTCCGAGGGCCCGCTGCCGCAGACCCGCTTCGTGCTGCGCAAGGCGCTCCAGGCCAAGCTGCCGGTCATCCTGTGCATCAACAAGACGGACCGCCCGGACTCCCGGATCGACGACGTCGTCAACGAGACGTACGACCTGTTCCTGGACCTGGACGCGACCGAGGAGCAGATCGAGTTCCCGATCGTCTACGCCTGCGCCCGTGACGGCGTCGCCTCGCTGACCAAGCCGGAGGACGGCACCGTCCCGGCCGACAGCGACAGCCTCTGGCCGTTCTTCGTCACCCTGCTGGAGACCGTCCCGGCGCCCGAGTACGACGCGGCCGCCCCGCTCCAGGCCCACGTCACCAACCTGGACGCGGACAACTTCCTCGGCCGGATCGCGCTGCTCCGCGTCGAGCAGGGCGAGCTGAAGAAGGGCCAGACCGTCGCCTGGATCAAGCGCGACGGCTCGATCTCCAACGTCCGCATCACCGAGCTGATGATGACCGAGGCGCTCACCCGCAAGCCCGCCGAGGTGGCCGGGCCGGGCGACATCTGCGCCGTGGCCGGTATCCCGGACATCATGATCGGCGAGACCCTGGCCGACCCGGAGAACCCGATCGCGCTGCCGCTGATCACCGTCGACGAGCCCGCGATCTCGATGACCATCGGCACCAACACCTCGCCGCTGGTCGGCAAGGGCGGCAAGGGCCACAAGGTCACCGCCCGGCTGGTCAAGGACCGCCTCGAGAAGGAGCTGATCGGCAACGTCTCGCTGCGCGTGCTGCCGACCGAGCGCCCCGACGCCTGGGAGGTGCAGGGCCGCGGTGAGCTGGCGCTGGCGATCCTGGTCGAGACGATGCGCCGGGAGGGCTTCGAGCTGACCGTCGGCAAGCCCGAGGTGGTCACCAAGGAGGTCGACGGCAAGCTCCACGAGCCGATCGAGCGCCTGACCATCGACGCGCCGGAGGAGCACCTCGGCGCCATCACCCAGCTGATGGCGACCCGCAAGGGGCGCATGGAGACCATGACCAACCACGGTTCCGGCTGGATCCGCATGGAGTGGATCGTGCCGTCCCGCGGCCTCATCGGCTTCCGCACCGAGTTCCTGACCCAGACCCGCGGCACCGGTATCGCGCACTCCATCTTCGAGGGCCACGAGCCGTGGTTCGGCGAGCTGCGCACCCGTAACAGCGGCTCCCTGGTGGCCGACCGCTCGGGCGCGGTGACCGCCTTCGCGATGACCAACCTCCAGGAGCGCGGCGTGCTCTTCACCTCGCCGGGCACCGAGGTGTACGAGGGCATGATCGTCGGCGAGAACTCGCGCGCCGACGACATGGACGTGAACATCACCAAGGAGAAGAAGCTCACCAACATGCGGTCCTCGACCGCGGACGTGACCGAGTCCCTGGTGCCGCCGCGGCTGCTCTCGCTGGAGCAGTCCCTGGAGTTCTGCCGCGACGACGAGTGCGTCGAGGTCACCCCGGAGACGGTCCGCATCCGTAAGGTCGTGCTCGACCAGAAGGAGCGCGGCCGCGCCGCGTCGCGCGCCAAGCGTTGATGGTGCGTGTCGAGCGCTGACGTACGCCTCCGTACGCCCCGGCAGCCCGGGCTTCCGCTTCTCGGCGGAGCCCGGGCTGCCGTCGTGTCAGGGAGGGGGCTGCCCGTCAAGCGGATATCCGGCACGTGGCGTCCGGATATCGGAGTTCGGGCTCCGCATGATGTGTTAACAGTCCGTTTCGCGTGTGTCTGTCTGCGGCAGTTTTGTCCGGATTTCGAAGCTCCGCGCGTAGATGATGTGACCAAAGCGAGACCCATAAGGTGTGGTTTACGGGGCTGGCGTGCTCAATCATGGGGTCCATTGAGCTCGGGTCAACGGGTCGCACGCTGTGGGGAGCGCGGACCTACGAGCACACCTGGGGGGTCCGGTCCCTTTCGCTGTCAGGGGTGTCAGCGCATTCCCGGACACCCCTCTCGTAGCAGCAGAGGACTCCGGAGGAGGCAAACCCATGCGTGGTGCCAAGAGCGCCAAGTGGGTCGCGATGGCCGCGGTCGTGGCACTGGGCGCGACCGCTTGTGGTGGCGGCGGTGACAGCGGTGACGGCGAGAATGCGGCCGTCGACCCGAACGGTGTGTACACCTATCAGGATGTCGAGCCGCAGAACCCGCTGATCCCGACCAACACCAACGAGGTCGGCGGCGGTTACATCCTGAAGAACCTCTTCCGCGGCCTCGTCGACTACGACGTCAAGGGCAACCTGCGCAACCAGGTCGCCCAGAGCGTGGAGTCGAAGGACAACCAGCACTTCACGGTGAAGCTGAAGAAGGGCTGGAAGTTCCACAACGGTGAGCCGGTGACGGCCAGCTCCTTCGTGGACGCCTGGAACTACGGCGCCAACGCCAAGAACGCGCAGCTGAACTCCTCCTGGTTCGCCGACATCAAGGGCTACGACGAGGTCCACCCGGAGAAGGGCGACCCGAAGGCCGACAAGATGTCGGGTCTGAAGGTGGTGAACGACAACGAGTTCACCATCGATCTGTCGCACCCGGTCTCCACCTTCAAGGACCGGCTCTTCTACGACGCCTTCTACCCGCTGCCCAAGGCCTTCTACAAGGACCCGAAGAAGTTCGGCGAGGCCCCCATCGGCAACGGCCCCTACGAGGTCGACGGCAAGTGGGAGCACAAGGTCCAGTTCAAGGTGAAGAAGTACGCCGGTTACACGGGTGTGGACAAGCCCAAGAACGGCGGCATCATCTTCAAGTTCTACAACAAGGACGAGAGCGCCTACAACGACCTGGTCTCCGACAAGCTGGACGTGATGTACCAGGTCCCGCCGTCGTCGATCAACGTCTACAAGACCGACCTGGGCGACCGCGCCGCCGACCAGATGTTCGGCGGCAACACCACCATCGCCTTCCCGCTGTACGACAAGGAATGGGCGAAGCCGGAGAAGGCCAAGGTCCGTCAGGGTCTGTCCATGGCGATCGACCGCGAGACCATCGCCAAGACCGCGCTCAAGGGCTCGAAGGACGCGGCCGACGGCTGGACCCCGAAGGTCGTCGAGGGCTACCAGCCAGGCGCCTGCGGTGAGTACTGCAAGTTCGACCCGAAGAAGGCGAAGCAGTTCATCAAGGACGGCGGCGGCGTCCCCGGCAACAAGATGACCATCGCCTACAACGCCGACGGCGGCAACAAGGAATGGGCGGAGGCGGTCTGCAACGACATCAAGCAGAACGCCGGCGTCCCGTGCGAGGCCGAGCCCCGCGCGACGTTCCAGCAGCTGCGCACCGAGATCACCGAGCACAAGATGAACAGCGCGTTCCGGATGGCCTGGGTCCAGGACTTCCCGAACATCTCCAACTTCATCGCCGAGCAGTACCGCACCGGCGCCGGCGCCAATGACTCCGGCTTCAGCGACAAGAAGCTCGACAAGCTGATGGAGGAGGCCGACAAGGCCAAGACCATCGAGGAGTCCAACAAGCTCTACGCGCAGGCCGAGGCGAAGCTCAAGGACACCATGCCCTCCATCCCGCTCTTCTTCGACCACACCAACGGCGGTCACTCCAAGAACGTCCAGAACGTCAAGTTCGACACGTTCCGCCAGGCGATCTGGACCGACGTCGAGGTCAAGAAGTAGTCGTACGGATTGCAGTGACGCAGCCCCGGTGACCGCCCGTCCCCTCACGGACGGGCGGTCACCGGCCGCGTCGGCGACAGGAGGACACCCATGGGGCGATACGTCGCGAGGCGACTGCTCCAGATGATCCCGGTCTTCATCGGGACCACACTGCTCATCTTTCTGATGGTGTATTCGCTGCCCGGCGATCCCGTCAAAGCGCTCTTCGGCCAGCGGGCCTCCGACCCCGCAACGGTCGAGCGACTGCGCCATCAATTCGGCCTCGACAAGCCCCTGATGACCCAGTACTGGGACTACATCACCGGGCTGTTCAAGGGCGACTTCGGGCAGAGCTTCACCGGCCGCCCGGTCGCCGACCTGATGGCCGACGCCTTCCCGGTCACCATCCGGCTGGCGCTGCTCGCCTTCGGCATCGAGATCGTCATCGGCGTCACCCTGGGCGTGGTGACCGGTCTGATGCGCGGCAAGTTCCTGGACCGGTTCGTGCTGGTGTTCACCCTGATCGTGACCTCGATCCCGGTGTTCGTGATCGGCTTCGTCACCGTGTTCCTGTTCGGCCTCAAATGGAAGGTCATCACCCCGACCGTCCAGGACTCCATGGACATCCAGCAGCTCCTCGCGCCGGCCCTGGTGCTGGGCGCGCTGTCGCTCGCCTATGTGTCCCGGCTGACCCGGACGACCGTGGTGGAGAACCTGCGCGCCGACTACATGCGCACCGCGCTCGCCAAGGGCCTGCCGCGGCGCCGCATCATCGGCGTGCACCTGATGCGCAACTCGCTCATCCCCGTCGTCACGTTCCTCGGCACCGACCTCGGCACCCTGATGGGCGGCGCGATCGTCACCGAGGGCATCTTCAACATCCAGGGTGTGGGCAACACGCTCTTCCGGGCCATCCAGACCAGTGAGGGTCCCACCGTCGTCGGCATCGTGACCGTGCTCGTCCTCGTCTACCTGGTGAGCAGCCTGGTCGTCGACCTGTTGTACGCAGTCCTGGACCCGAGGATCCGCTATGCCTGAGAAAACTCTGGCCCCCGAGGGCGGGCCCGTAACGGCGGCCGCGGCCGCGCCCCTGCCGGGCGGCAGCGAGATCACCAAGGCGCGCAGCCTGGGCCAGGACGCCTGGCGCGAGCTGCGCAGCAACCCCATCTTCTGGGTCTCCGCGGTGCTGCTCGTGCTCTTCCTGCTGATGGCGGCCGTGCCCAGCCTGTTCACCAGCACCGACCCGGGCCACGCCGATCTGCGCAACCACTACCTGGGCAAGCCGGAGTGGGGGCACTTCTTCCAGCCGGACTGGTTCGGCTACAACGGCCAGGGCCAGAGCGTCTACGCCCGGACGATCTACGGCGCCCGCGCCTCGGTCATCATCGGCTTCTGCGTGACCCTCGGGGTCACCCTCGTCGGCGGTGTGATCGGCATGTTCGCGGGATACTTCGGCGGCCTGCTCGACACGCTGCTCTCCCGGCTCACCGACATCTTCTTCGGCATCCCGCTGCTGCTCGGTGGCATGGTGCTGCTCCAGGCGTTCACCCACCGCACGATCTGGACCGTGGTGCTGGCCCTGGCCACGTTCGGCTGGATGCCGCTCGCCCGCGTGATGCGCGGCGCGGTCATCACCCAGAAGCAGGCCGACTTCGTGACGGCGGCCCGGGCGCTCGGCGCGGGCACCACCCGCATCTTGCTCCGGCACATCCTGCCCAACACCCTGGCCCCGGTGATCGTCGTGGCGACCATCGCGCTCGGCGGCTTCGTCTCCGCCGAGGCGACCCTGTCCTACCTGGGCATCGGGCTCCAGTCGACGGTCTCGTGGGGCGTGGACATCTCGGACGCGCAGAACGTGCTGCGGGACGCCCCGCACGTGCTGCTCGTCCCGGCCACCTTCCTGAGCCTGACCGTGCTGTCGTTCATCCTGCTCGGCGACGCGGTGCGCGACGCCTTCGACCCCAAGCTGCGCTGAGGGAGGCGTACGTGACCACCATCGAGAAGACCGGCGCGGAGCCCTCCGCGCGCGTCGAGGACACAGGCGGCGGGCCGCTGCTGGAAGTCCGCGATCTGCACGTGGAGTTCCACACCCGGGACGGCGTCGCCAAGGCCGTCAACGGCGTCAGCTACTCCGTGAGCGCGGGCGAGACCCTCGCCGTGCTCGGCGAGTCCGGCTCCGGCAAGTCCGTGACCGCGCAGGCCATCATGGGCATCCTGGACATGCCGCCCGGCAAGATCCCGCAGGGTCAGATCCTCTTCCGCGGCGAGGACATGCTCACCATGGTCCCGGAGGAGCGCCGCAAGATCCGCGGCCGCAGGATCGCCATGATCTTCCAGGACGCGCTCTCCGCGCTGAACCCGGTGCTCTCCGTCGGCTACCAGCTCGGCGAGATGTTCCGGGTCCACCAGGGGCTGTCCAAGAAGGACGCCAAGGCCAAGGCCATCGAGCTGATGGAGCGGGTCCGCATCCCCGCCGCCAAGCAGCGAGTGGGCGACTACCCGCACCAGTTCTCCGGCGGTATGCGCCAGCGCATCATGATCGCCATGGCGCTGGCCCTGGAGCCGGACCTGATCATCGCCGACGAGCCGACCACCGCGCTCGACGTGACCGTCCAGGCCCAGGTGATGGACCTGCTCGCGGAACTCCAGCGCGAGTACAACATGGGCCTGATCCTGATCACCCACGACCTGGGCGTGGTCGCGGACGTCGCCGACAAGATCGCGGTGATGTACGCGGGCCGGATCGTGGAGACCGCCCCCGTGCACGAGCTGTACAAGCGCCCCGCCCACCCGTACACCAAGGGACTGCTCGACTCCATCCCGCGGCTGGACCACAAGGGCCAGGAGCTGTACGCGATCAAGGGGCTGCCGCCCAACCTGCTCAAGATCCCCACCGGCTGCGCCTTCAACCCGCGCTGCCCGAAGGCCCAGGACATCTGCACCACGGAGGTCCCGGCGCTCGCCGCGGTCGCCGAGCAGGACGGTACCGAACTGCTGGGCCGCGGCAGTGCGTGCCACTTCTGGAAGGAGACGATCCATGGCTGAGACGGAGAAGAACGACAAGGCCGTGGACGTCACCAAGGCCACGGAAGCCGCGGCCGCCCCCCACGGCATCACCGAGGTGACGACGGTCGACGCCGCCACCGAGGACGAGGCGGTGGCCGCCCTCGATGCCGAGGTCGGCAGCGGGGAGCCGATCCTCCAGGTGCGCAACCTGGTCAAGCACTTCCCGCTGACCCAGGGCATCCTCTTCAAGAAGCAGGTCGGCGCGGTCAAGGCGGTCGACGGCATCTCCTTCGACCTCTACCAGGGCGAGACGCTCGGCATCGTGGGCGAGTCCGGCTGCGGCAAGTCGACCGTCGCCAAGCTGCTGATGACCCTGGAGAGCGCCACCGCGGGCGAGGTGTTCTACAAGGGCCAGGACATCACCAAGCTGTCCGGGCGCGCCCTGCGGGCGGTCCGCCGCAACATCCAGATGGTGTTCCAGGACCCGTACACCTCGCTGAACCCCCGGATGACGGTGGGCGACATCATCGGCGAGCCGTACGAGATCCACCCCGAGGCCGCGCCCAAGGGCGACCGGCGGCGCAAGGTCCAGGAGCTGCTGGACGTCGTCGGCCTCAACCCCGAGTACATCAACCGCTATCCGCACCAGTTCTCCGGCGGTCAGCGCCAGCGCATCGGCATCGCCCGCGGCCTCGCGCTCAACCCGGAGATCATCATCTGCGACGAGCCGGTCTCGGCGCTGGACGTGTCGGTGCAGGCGCAGGTCATCAACCTGATGGAGAAGCTCCAGGACGAGTTCAACCTGTCCTACATCTTCATCGCCCACGACCTGTCCATCGTCCGCCACATCTCCGACCGGGTCGGCGTGATGTACCTGGGCAAGATGGCCGAGATCGGCACCGACGCCGAGATCTACGACCACCCGACGCATCCGTACACCCAGGCCCTGCTGTCCGCCGTCCCGGTCCCGGACCCGGAGGCGCGCGAGGGCCGGGAGCGCATCATCCTCACCGGCGACGTCCCCTCCCCGGCCAACCCGCCCTCGGGCTGCCGCTTCCGCACCCGCTGCTGGAAGGCCGAGGACAAGTGCGCCAAGGAGGTGCCGCTGCTCGCCATCCCCGAGCGCTTCGCCGGTACCGACTCGCTCGCGGCGCATGAGTCGGCGTGCCACTTCGCCGAGGAGAAGGACGTGGTGCACGCGTAGCACGCGTGACGCTCGACGCGGGGCACCCGGCCATCGGCCGGGTGCCCTTCGCGTTTCCCCGCCTCAGGCCACCAGCAGGGCCATGTCCCACCCGGCCCGGGTGCCGCCCTCGGCGTAGGCGTCCAGCGCCAGCGCGGTCCCGGTCGTGCAGCAGCCCGCCCCAGCCGTGGCACAGCCCCGGATCGCCGTGCGCTGCCCCTCGACCCTCGCCCCCTCCCGCCAGGCCGGCGCGAGCAGGGCGAGCGGTCCGCTTCTCGGCCACCCCAAGATCGCTGAAGCGCTTGTGCGTGGTGGTGCTTGAATCGATTTAACACATCGATGACAACTCGTGGAAGCGCTCTTGAAACATGGGGCTCCATGGGCGACAGTGAATAGAAAGCGCTTGCCGAGCGCGGGACGTACCGCTCGGCTCGCGCTTTACCAATGGCGTTCCTGATGCCGTTTCCGGGTGCTACCGGGCCGCTGCCACGGACAGCGGTCACCGGCGTGCGCACCGCCCTGCCCTGGGGTGTCATGAGGATCTGAGGCGATCTTGGACCGGATCCTCGGGAGGCGCCATGCGCGGAGCCCAGCACGTCCTGCGTGCCCGGTGTGTGCTGTGCGCCCTCTGCGTGGCCGCCGTCCCGGCCCTCGCGGGCTGCGGAAGCGACTCCGGCTCGGCCGACGGCATCGTCCGCTCCTCCTGGGGCGACCCGCCGAACCCGCTGGAGCCCGCCAACACCAACGACGTCCAGGGCGGCAAGGTCCTCGACATGATCTTCCGGGGGCTCAAGCGGTACGATCCGGCGACCGGCGAGGCCAAGGACGCGCTCGCGGACCGGATCACCACCGACGACCAGCGCACGTACACCGTCACCATCAAGAAGGGGCGGCGGTTCGGCAACGGCGAGAAGGTTACCGCGAAGTCCTTCACCGACGCCTGGAATTACGGCGCCCTGCTCGACAACAAGCAGCGCAACGCCTACTTCTTCGAGTACATCGAGGGATACGCCAAGGTCCACCCCGCCACCGGCCGCCCCACCGCCCGCACCCTCTCCGGGCTGCGGGTGACGGGGGAGCGGACCTTCACCGTCCGGCTCACCCAGAAGTTCTCCTCCTGGCCCAAGACGCTCGGCTACAACGCCTACGCGCCGCTGCCCCGGGCCTTCTTCGAGGACCACGCGGCATGGCTGAAGAAGCCCGTCGGCAACGGCCCGTACCAGGTGCGGTCGTACGACAAGGGCTCGGTCATGAAGCTGCGCGCCTGGGACGGTTACCGGGGCCCCGACAAGGCCCGTAACAAAGGCGTCGACCTCCGCGTCTACACCGACAGCAACACCGCCTACACCGATCTCCAGGCGGGCAATCTCGATCTGGTGGACGATGTCCCGGCCCAGCAGCTGAAGTTCGTCCGCTCCGACCTCGGCGACCGCTACATCAACCAGCCCGCCGGGATCATCCAGACCCTCACCTTCCCCATGTACGACAAGGCGTGGAGCGGTCCCGCCCGGGCGAAGCTGCGCCGCGGCATTTCCATGGCGATCAACCGCGCGCAGATCACCGACCGGATCTTCCGCGGCACCCGCACCCCCGCCACCGACTGGACCTCCCCGGTGCTGCGCCGCCAGGGCGGCTACCAGCCGGGGCTGTGCGGGGACGCCTGCCGTTACGACCCGGGCCGGGCGCGGAAGCTGATCGCGGCGGGCGGCGGGCTGCCCGGCGGCCGGATGACGATCACGTACAACGCCGACACCGGCTCCCACAAGGACTGGGTCGACGCCGTCTGCAACAGCATCAACACCGTGCTGCGCAGCGACCGGGCGTGCGTCGGCAGACCGGTCGGCACCTTCGCGGACTACCGCAACAAGATGGCCGGGAAGCGGATGACCGGCCCCTTCCGGGCGGGCTGGCAGATGGACTATCCGCTGATCCAGAACTTCCTCCAGCCGCTGTATTACACCGACGCCTCCTCCAACGACGGCCACTGGAGCGACACCGGCTTCGACCGGCTGGTGAACCAGGCCAACGCGGCGTCCGCCGACGGGGCTTCCATCACCGCATTCCAGGACGCCGAGAAGATCCTCGCCCGGCAGATGCCCGCCATCCCGCTGTGGTACCAGAACGGCAGCGCGGGCTATGCGCCCCGGCTCCGCGACGTGACGCTCAACCAGTTCAGCGTGCCCGTCTACCACCAGATCAGGGTCGGCTGAGCCATGGGCCGCTATGTGCTGCGGCGGCTGGCGCAGATGATCCCGGTCTTCCTCGGCGCCACCTTCCTGATCTTCTTCATGGTCTACGCGCTCGGCGACCCGGTCGCCGCCCTGTTCGGCGACAAGGCCCCGGACCCCGCCACAGCGGCCCGCATCCGCAAGGACCTCTACCTCGACGAACCGCTGTGGAGCCAGTACGTCCACTACATGGGGCAGGTCTTCGGCGGCCGGTTCGGCACCGCCTTCAATGGCCAGCCGGTCACCGAGCTGATGGCCGACGCGTTCCCCGTCACCCTGCGGCTCACCATCGTCGCCGTCGTCTTCGAGATGGCGCTCGGCATCACCCTCGGCGTGCTCAGCGGACTGCGCCGCGGCCGCGGCCTGGACACCTCGGTGCTGCTGCTCACCCTGGTCGTGGTGTCCATCCCGACGTTCGTCAGCGGCACCGTGCTCCAGTACGTGTTCGGCGTGCGGTGGGGCTGGGCCCGGCCGTCCGTCGCCCCGGAGGCACCGTTCACCGAACTGCTGCTGCCCGGGGTGGTGCTGGGTCTGGTGTCCCTCGCGTACACCACCCGCCTCACCCGCACCTCGCTCGTCGAGAACGCCCGCGCCGACTACGTCCGCACCGCCGTCGCCAAGGGGCTGCCGCGCCGCCGGATCGTCGTCCGGCATCTGCTGCGCACCTCGCTGATCCCGGTGGTGACCTTCATCGGCACCGACATCGGCGCGCTCATGGGCGGGGCCATCGTCACCGAGCGGATCTTCAACATCCATGGCGTGGGCTACCAGCTCTACCAGGGCATCCTGCGCCAGAACTCGCCGACCGTGGTCGGCTTCGTCACCATCCTGGTGATCGTCTTCCTGCTCGCCAATCTGCTCGTCGACCTCCTCTACGCCGTGCTCGACCCGAGGATCCGGTATGCCTGAGCCCTATGAGCCCCTTGAAGCGCCACCCGATACGCCCTCCGACCGGCCGGTGGACCTCGCCGCCACCGGCACCGCGACCCTGGAGGGCGGGCCACGGGGCCGACCGTGGCGCCGCCTCACCCTCCCGCGGCTGCGGCTGAGCCTCGCCGCGCGGCGCGCGGCGGCCGGGGGCGCGGCCCCCGGCGGTGGCCCGGCGCCCGGGTCGCGCGGGCTGTGGTCCGACGCCTGGCACGATCTGCGCCGCAACCCCGTCTTCGTGGTCTCCGCGCTGGTCATCCTCTTCCTCGTCACCATCGCGGTCTGGCCGCAGCTGATCGCGGACGGCAACCCGTACCAGGGCAACCTGGCCAAGGCGCAGGACGGCCCGGCCCCCGGCCATCCCTTCGGCTTCGACCTCCAGGGCCGGGACGTCTACACCCGCACCGTCTACGGCGCCCGCGCCTCCATCACCGTCGGCATCTGCGCCACCGCGGGCGCGGCCCTGCTCGGCAGCGTGCTGGGCGGCCTCGCCGGATTCTTCGGCGGCTGGTGGGACTCCCTGCTCTCGCGGATCGCCGACGTCTTCTTCGGCATCCCGATCCTGCTCGGCGGCCTGGTCTTCCTGTCGGTGGTCACCAGCGGTTCGGTGTGGCCGGTGGTCGGCTTCATCGTGCTGCTGGGCTGGCCGCAGATCTCCCGCATCGCCCGCGGCTCGGTCGTCACCGTCAAACAGCAGGACTACGTGCTCGCGGCGCGCACCCTCGGGGCGGGCAACGGCCGGATGCTGCTGCGGCACATCGCGCCCAACGCCGTCGCCCCCGTCATCGTCGTCGCCACCATCGCGCTCGGCACGTACATCGCGCTGGAGGCGACCCTGTCGTTCCTCGGCGTGGGGCTGAAGCCGCCCACCGTCTCCTGGGGCATCGACATCTCGTCCGCGTCCACCCAGATCCGCAACGCCCCGCACATGCTGCTGTGGCCCGCGGCGGCGCTCAGCATCACCGTGCTCGCGTTCATCATGCTCGGCGACGCGGTGCGCGACGCCCTCGACCCGAAGCTGCGCTAGCCGTGGCCCGCCTGCTGGACGTACGGGACCTGCGCGTCGCCTTCCGCACCCGGGACGGCGTCGCCGAGGCCGTCGGCGGGGTGAGCTACGCCGTCGACGCGGGGCGGACGCTGGCCGTGCTGGGCGAGTCGGGGTCGGGGAAGTCCGTGACCGCCCAGGCGATCATGGGCATCCTCGACTCCCCGCCCGCCCTCGTCACCGGCGGCAAGGTCTTCTTCCAGGGGCGCGACCTGCTGACCCTGAGCGGCGAGGAGCGCCGCCGGATCCGCGGCGCCAAGATGTCGATGATCTTCCAGGACGCGCTGTCCGCCCTCAACCCGGTGATCCCGGTGGGCGCCCAGCTCGCCGAGATGTACCAGGTGCACCGCGGCATGTCGCGCAAGGACGCCCGGGCACGGGCCGTCGAGCTGATGGACCGGGTCCGTATCCCGGCCGCGGCGGCGCGGGCCGGGGACTACCCGCACCAGTTCTCGGGCGGCATGCGCCAGCGCATCATGATCGCGATGGCGATCGCGCTGGAGCCGGAGCTGATCATCGCCGACGAGCCGACCACCGCGCTCGACGTCACCGTCCAGGCCCAGGTCATGGATCTGCTCGCGGAGTTGCGCCGCGAGTACGCCATGGGGCTCATCCTCATCACCCACGACCTGGGCGTGGTCGCCGACGTCGCCGACACCATCGCCGTGATGTACGCGGGCCGGATCGTGGAGACCGCGCCGGTGCGCGAGCTGTACCGGCGCCCCGCCCACCCGTACACCCGCGGACTGCTCGACTCCATCCCGCGCGTGGACCAGCGCGGCGGCGAGCTGTACGCGATCAAGGGGCTGCCGCCCAGCCCGCTCGCACTTCCCCAGGGCTGCCCCTTCAACCCCCGCTGTCCGCGCGCCCGCGACGTCTGCCGCACCGACCGGCCGCCGCTGTACGAGGTGACCGATGCCGGGGCCCGGGGGCGGGCCAGCGCCTGCCACTTCTGGAAGGAGGAGCTGCATGGCCTCGACCCCCTCGACCCCCTCGGCACCGCCGGTACCGTCGGCCCCCTCGGCGGCTGACCCCGCCCCGCCCGTCCTCGAAGTACGCGACCTCGCCAAGCTCTACCCGCTGACCCGGGGCGCCCTGATCAAGCGGCAGACCGGAGCGGTCCGGGCGGTCGACACGGTCTCCTTCGACCTGCGGCGCGGCGAGACGCTCGGTGTCGTCGGCGAGTCCGGCTGCGGCAAGTCCACCCTCGCCCGGCTGCTGGTCGGTCTGGAGCGGCCGACCGCCGGTTCGATCCGCTACCGGGGCGAGGACATCGCGCGGCTGTCCGGGCGCGCCCTGCGGGCCGTCCACCGCAACATCCAGATGGTCTTCCAGGACCCGTACACCTCGCTCAACCCCCGGATGACGGTCGGGGACATCGTCGGAGAGCCGTACGAGATCCACCCCGAGGCCGCCCCCAAGAGCGACCGCCGACGCGCGGTCCAGGAGCTGCTGGACGTCGTCGGCCTCAACCCCGAGCACATCAACCGCTATCCGCACCAGTTCTCCGGCGGCCAGCGCCAGCGCATCGGCATCGCCCGCGGGCTGGCCCTGCGCCCCGAGGTCATCGTCGCGGACGAACCGGTGTCGGCGCTCGACGTCTCGGTGCAGGCCCAGGTGGTCAACCTGCTGGAACGCCTCCAGGACGCATTCGGCCTCTCCTACGTCTTCATCGCCCACGACCTGTCGGTGGTCCGGCACATCAGCGACCGGGTCGCCGTGATGTACCTGGGCCGCTTCGCGGAGACCGGCACCGGCCCCGAGATCTACGACCACCCGACCCACCCGTACACCCAGGCCCTGCTGTCCGCCGTCCCGGTCCCCGACCCGGAGGCGCGGGAGGTGCGGACCCGCATCCTCCTCCCCGGCGACGTCCCCTCCCCGGCCGACCCGCCCACCGGCTGCCGCTTCCGCACCCGCTGCTGGCGAGCCGAGGCCCGCTGCGCGGCGGAGGCCCCGGCCCTGGCGGTGCCGACGGCCCTGACGGGCGGGGCCGCGCACCCGTCGGCGTGCCACTTCGCGGAGGAGCGCGCCGCCGTCTGACCTCAGAAGAGACCGAAGACGTCGGGCACATCGGGCACGTCCGCCGGTCCGCCGCCCTTCCGGTCGTCGAGCCGGTACAGCGGGTGGGTGACCCGCCGCACATCGGGAGCGAACGCCTGGACGGCGGTGGCGAGCCGGGCGTGGTCGACCTTCCAGAAGGCGATGACGCGGTTGTTTCTGACGACCTCATACTCGATGTGCGGTGCGACGCTCGCGGCGAGTCCCGGCGAGATGTTCTCGTCGGGGCCGGGAAGGTGTGGTACGTCCGGCCGGAGCTTCAGGCCGATGCGCCGGATCCGCTTCTCCATGAACTTTTTCGTCGTCCACAGGACGAGTGCCTCGATGTCCCTCCACGGCACGGTGACGCTGAACTTGTGGTAGCGGATCGGGGGGCCGCCCAAGAAGACGCCTTGCTCATCGGCCCGGAAGGCGACCAGCCGCTTCCAGCCGACGCCCGAGAAAAACTGAAAAGGTGTGCGGGTGTAGTACTCCTGATAGACCGGAGGGCGAGAAACAGCCATGGCACGACCCTACGATCTTCAGCGCGCCGTCGACTTCCGGCTCCTCTTCGCGCGGCGCCAGTCCGCCGAGGTCAGGCCGGTGCCGGGCGGCTTCCTGGTGCGGCACGACCAGTACGCGCGCTCGCACGAGCACAACGAGATCCACATCGACGGGCCCGTCGATCCGACGGAGCTACCGGCCGTCGTGGACGCGGCGATGGCGGACCTGCCGCACCGGCGGATCAGCGTCCACGACGACCGGCTCGGGCTCGCGTGCGCGCCCGCGCTGACCCTGGCGGGGTACGAGCACGGGGTCGAGCTGGTGATGACGCACACCGGACCGGTGCCGGAACCGGCCCCCGGGCGGGGGCAGGTCGTGGAGATGGACCTCGGGCCCGATCCGTACGGGCCGCTGTGGCGGGCGCTGGCGAACCAGCAGCGGCTGTGGATGCCCGATGCCGACGAGGAGACGGTGCGTCAGATGGTGGGACGGCGGGCGGCCCGGCGGAACGGGGCCGAGGACGTGCGGTTCCTGGCCGTGCACGACGAGGACGGCGAGGTCGCGTCCTGGGCCGACCTCTACATGGAGCCCGCCGACGGCATCGCCCAGATCGAGGAGGTGGCCACGGCCGAACACGCCCGGCGCCGCGGGTACGCCGACGCCGTGCTGTCCGGCGCCCTCCAGCGGGCGGCGGCCGCGGGGTGCGCCCTGCGGTTCCTGGTGGCCGACGGGGAGGACTGGCCGCGCCACTGGTACGCGCGCCGCGGCTTCACCACCGTGGGCCGCTCCCACGTCTTCTCGCGCTTCCGCTGACCAGGGGGTGTCCGCAAAGTCCCGTCGGGCCCGCGACGCCTGGCACGCTCCCCCAGCTACCGCTGGGAGGTGCCCCCTGACGCCGCGGGCTGATCCAACGCGACTTTGCGGACACCCCCTAGCGCTGGGCGGCGGTCAGGGCCGATTCGATGGTCCGGAGGACGCCGGGCCAGCCGCCGCCCATGCCGTCGAGCGCGGTCCTGCCGAGCGGGGAGTCGAGGTCGAAGCCGCAGTGTTCGAGGAAGAGGCGAGTGCCGGTGCCCTCGGGCTCCAGCCGCCAGGTGATCGTGGTGTCGAGGGTGCCCGTGGCGAAGCTGTAGCGCAGCAGGCGCTCGGGCTCGGCGTCCAGCACCTCGCACGGCTGCTGCCCCCACTTCCCCATGTCCAGGGTGAACCGGTGGCCCACCACCGGCCGTACGTCCCCGGCGGCCCACCAGCGCGCGTGCAGCTCGGGCTCGGTCAGGGCCTTCCAGACGGTGGCGGGCGGATGGGCGATGAACTGGTCGCAGTGGATGGCGGCCGGGTCGTCGGTGGTCACGGGTTCTCCTCGTCGATCAGATCGCGCAGCGCCCCCATGCGGGCGCGCCAGTAGTGCTCGAAGGGATGGAGCCACTCGCCCACTTCCGCGAGCGGCGCCGCTTCCAGGTGGTAGTAGCGATGCCGCCCCCGGGGCTCCTCGCGCACCAGCCGGGCGTTCTTGAGCACCGTGAGGTGTTCGGAGACCGCGGGTCTGCTGAGCTCGAACTCACCCGCCAGGTCGCCCGCCGAGCGCGGCCCGGCCTGGAGGACTTCCAGCAGCTTGCGTCGTACGGGATTGGCCAGAGCGCTGAACACATCGACTGCCGCCATGACCGTCACTATGCGTCGGGGATTCCCGACGTGTCAAGGTTTTCCGACACGTTCCCGGTTCAGTCCTTGCCCGAACGGTCGGCCGCGGTCAGCGCCGGGTCGAGGACGATGTCCTGGTCGCGGGCCTCGGTGGTGGGGGCCTCGGGGAAGTGGCAGGCGGACAGGTGGCCCTCGCGGTTGCCCTCGATGCGCAGCAGCGGGGGCTCCTGCTGCGCGCAGAGGTCCTGGGCCTTCCAGCAGCGGGTGCGGAAGCGGCAGCCGGAGGGCGGGGCGACGGGGGAGGGGACGTCGCCGGCGAGGCGGATGCGTTCGCGGTGGGCGGCGGGGGAGTCGTCGTCCATCACCACGGCCGCGTCCGGGACGGCGGACAGCAGGGCGTGGGTGTACGGGTGGCGGGGGCGGCGGTAGATGGAGTCGCGGTCGCCGACCTCGACGATCTTCCCGAGGTACATGACCGCGACGCGCTGCGAGAAGTGCCGTACGACGGCGAGGTCATGGGCGATGAAGAGGAACGCGATGCCCAGCTCGCGCTGGAGTTGCTGGAGCAGGTTGACGACCTGGGCCTGGATCGAGACGTCGAGCGCCGAGACCGGCTCGTCGGCGACGATCAGCCGGGGTTCGAGGGCGAGGGCGCGGGCGACCCCGATGCGCTGGCGCTGGCCGCCGGAGAACTCGTGCGGGAAGCGGTTGTAGTGCTCGGGGTTGAGGCCGACGGTCTCCAGCAGTTCGCGCACCCGCGCCTCGCGGCCGCCGGGCGGGCGGATGTCGTTGATCTCCATGGGCCCGGAGATGATGGTGCCGACGGTCTGCCGGGGGTTCAGCGAGGAGTACGGATCCTGGAAGATCATCTGGATCTCGGAGCGGACCGGCGCCAGCTGTTTGCGGTCCGCGTGGGTGATGTCCCGGCCCCGGTAGGTGATCCGCCCGGCGGTGGGCTCCAGCAGCCGGGTCAGCAGCCGCCCGGTGGTGGACTTGCCGCAGCCGGACTCGCCGACCAGCCCGAAGCTCTCGCCCGGGTGCACGGTCAGGTCGATGCCGTCGACGGCCTGGACGGCGCCCACCTTCCGCCGGAAGGGGAAGCCGCCCATGATCGGGAAGTGCTTGGTCAGCTTCTCGGCGACCAGCAGGGGTTCGGGGGTGCCCGACTCGATGCTCATGAAGGCGCTCCTCAGCCCAGCCGGGGCTTGATCTGCTCGGTGAACAGGGTCTGTGTCCGCTCGGCGCCCAGGTGGCAGGCGGCGCCCCGGCCGTCCGGGAGCGCGGGGCGCTCGCCCCGGCAGCGGTCATCGGTCACCTGCGCCACGTACCCGCACCGGGGGTGGAACGGGCAGCCGGGGGGTGGGGCGAGGAGGCTCGGCGGGGTGCCGGGGATGGGACTGAGCGGTTCGTCGACCGCGGAGGACAGCCGCGGCATGGAGCTGAGCAGCCCCCAGGTGTACGGATGCCGGGGCGCCCGCAGCACCTCGCGGACCGTACCGCGCTCGACGGCCCGGCCCGCGTACATCACCAGCAGGTCGTCGGCGGTGTTGGCGACCACGCCCAGATCGTGGGTGATCAGGATGATCGCGGAGCCGAACTCCTGCTGGAGCTCCTTGAGGAGGTCCAGGATCTGCGCCTGGACGGTGACGTCGAGGGCGGTGGTCGGCTCGTCGGCGATCAGCAGATCGGGGTCGCAGACCAGCGCCATCGCGATCATGGCGCGCTGCCGCATCCCGCCGGAGAACTGGTGCGGATAGTCGTCCACCCGCAGCCGCGGGTTGGGGATGCCGACCTTCTCCAGCATCTCGATGGCGCGCAGCCGGGCGTCCCGCTTGGAGGCGCCGGTGTGCTTGCGGTACGGCTCGGCGATCTGGCGGCCGACGGTGTAGTACGGCGAGAGGGCGGTCAGCGGATCCTGGAAGATCATCGCCATGGTGTTGCCGCGCAGCCGCTCCAGGGTGCGTTCGGGCGCGCCGGTCAGCTCCTGCCCGTCGAGGCGGATCTCGCCGGTGACCGTGGTGGTGCGCGGGTCGTGGAGGCCGAGCACGGTGAGGTTGGTGACGGACTTGCCGGAGCCGGACTCGCCGACGATGCCGAGCGTCCGGCCGCGTTCGAGGTCGAAGGAGAGGCCGTCCACGGCCTTGACGGTGCCGTCCTCGGTGGCGAAGCGGACGTGCAGGTCGGTCACGGACAGGAAGGCTGGGGTCGCGTCGGTGGTCACGTCGGGCGTCCTTCTAGGCGAGGCGTACGCGCGGGTCGATGACGGCGTAGGCGGCGTCGACCAGGATGGTGAACGCCACGATGGCCGCGGCGCTGACCAGCATCACGCCCATCAGCATCGGCAGATCGGTCAGCTGGACGGACTCCACGGCGAGCCGTCCGATGCCGTGCAGGGTGAAGGTGTACTCGGTGACCATCGCCCCGCCGAAGAGCGAGCCGAGGTCGATGCCGAAGATGGTGACGATGGGGGCGATGGCGCCGCGCCAGGCGTAGCGGAAGAAGACCGTCCGGCTGGAGAGGCCCTTGGCCCTGGCCGTGCGGACGTGGTCCTCCTGGAGCTGCTCGACCATCTGGGAGCGGGTCATGCGGCTGTAGTTGGCCATGAAGATCAGCGAAAGCACCAGCCAGGGCAGCAGCATGCCGCTGAACCACTTCGCCGGGTTGTCGGTGAAGGGGTAGTAGGCGGGCTGGTCCATGATCCCCAGCCCGCTGACGAACCAGGCCAGGCACAGCACGCCGACGAAGTAGATCTGTAGGGACGCGCCCAGCAGCGACAGCGAGCTGAAGAACTTGTCGATCCAGGTGCCGCGCCGCCAGGCCGCGACCATCCCGATGCCGATCCCGCAGACCAGGAACACCGCGGCGCCGCCCAGGGCGAGCGAGAGGGTGGTCGGGAAGCGGTCGACGATGGTGCCCCACACCGGCTCCTGGCTGACGAAGGAGTAGCCGAAGCAGGGGGCGTCGCAGTGCCCGACCGCGAAGTCGCGCCCGGCGACGATCCCGGCCATGAACTTCACGTACTGCACCGGCACCGGCTCGTCCAGGCCGAGGTTCTTGTTGATGATCGCGAGCGAGGCGGGGTCGCAGCTCTTGCCGCAGGCGAGCCGGGCGGGCTCGGCGGGCAGGGCGAAGAAGAGGAAGAAGGTGATCGCGCTGATCAGCAGGAGGATCACGATCGCGCCGAGGGAGCGGCGGGCGAGGAATCTCAACATGGCGTCATGGATCTTCCGGTCGGGGCGGGTACCGGCCGCGCCGCGCCGCCGGATCGTACGGCGGTGACGGCGCGGCCGGGCTCCTGACGACGGCTGGGAGCGGCCGCCGCTACTTGATGAAGACGGCCGTCGGGTCCACGGCCCCGTAGATCGGGTTCCACTTCGTCCCGTCGATGCCCGAGCCCCAGAGGGTGAACAGCCGGTTGTAGAAGGTCGGGACCGCCGGTACCTCGTCGGTGAGGACCTTCTCGCCGAGCTTCATCCACTCCGTGGTGGCCTTGCCGAGGTCGCCGACCTTGGCGACCCGGTCGATCTCCTTGTCGACCGCCGGGACGTTCAGATGGCTGTAGTTCGCCGAGCCGTTGTAGACGTTCTTTCCGCCGTACACCGGAGGAACGACGGTCGAGGCGGAGGGCCAGTCGGCGGACCAGGAGGACCGGTAGAGGTCGTACTTGTTGTCCACCTTCCCGATCTGGGTGTAGTAGGTGGTCTGGTCGATCTCCTTCTTCTGGACCGTGAACCCGGCCCGCTCCAGGGCCTGCTGGACGACGACCGAGGCGTCCTGGTGGGTGTCGCCGTTGCCGTACGCGTAGACCAGCTCGTAGCCCTCCTCGCCCGCCTCCTTCAGCAGCTCCTTGGCCTTCTTGGCGTTGCCGCCGGGGTACTTCTTCTTCTGGAACGGGTCGAAGTCGGGGTTGTAGCCCTTGAGCGTCGGGCCGACCAGGCCGCCCGCGATCTCACCGCCCTTGGGGCCGCCGAACTGCTGGAGGTACTGACCGCTGGGGAACGCCCAGGCGATCGCCTCGCGCACCTTCTTGTTCTTGACCCGGTCCATATTGATCGAGACGACGTCCACATAGGGCTGGGTCTCGGTCATCGACCGGGCCATCGCGTCCTTGTTCTTGAGGACCGCCGAGATCTGCGAGGGATCGACCGCGTTGGTCCAGGTCATGCCGTTCTTGTCGGCGCCCTTGTCGGCCACCAGGCGGCGGGTGGAGTCCACCCACTGATGACCGAAGGAGACATCGAAGCTGTTCACGTACTGATGGCGTATCGGATCGGTCTTGGGGTCCCACTGATCGTTCTTGACGAACTGGATGCCCTTGCCCGGCTTAAAGTTCTTGATCTTGTACGGGCCGCTGGCCACCGGCGCCTTGTCGTACTTCTCCTTGGTGTCCTTGCCCGGCGGCACCGCGCCGATGTTGGGCATGGCCACGGCGAACGGCACCTCGGCCCGCGGCTGGTCGAAGTGGAAGACGACCGTCTTCTCGTCCGGCGTGTCCAGCACCGTCTTCGGCAGGTGCTTGCCCTTGTACGGGCCGTCCGGCAGCGCCTTGCGGTACTTCTGGCCCTCGCCCGAGAGCCACTGCTGGAGGTACGTCGGCCCGTTGGTCTGATACGGGGCGTAGAGCCGCTCCACCGCGTGCCGGACGTCCTTGGAGGTGATCGGCGTGCCGTCCTCGAACTTCAGCCCGTCCTTGAGCGTGTACGTCCACGTCCGGCCGCCGTCGGAGGACTTCCCGGTGTCGGTCGCCAGATCGCCGACCAGCGTGACCTTCCCGGTCTTGTCGTCGATCCGGTAGTTCGTCAGCGTCCGGTTGTAGAGGGTCTGCATGATCAGCTCATCGCTGACATAGATCTGGCCAGGATCCAGGTGCTCGAACGCGTCGCGCTGGAGCACCGACACCGTGCCGCCCTTCTTCGCGCCCGGCAGCTCCTTGGCGGGTCCGGTGGAGTCGGCGGCGCTGCCCAGGGTGATCCCCTGCGCCGTCATCTTCGGTTCGCTGGACTGCTTCGGGGCCGAGCCGCCCCCGCTGCTGCACGCCGAGAGCGCCAGCGCCCCCGCGGCCAGGGCGGCGGCGTAACTGCGTGCTCTGCGCCTGCTGTTCAACGTCATGGTGGTCGATGCACCTGCCTCGCTGGAGCTCGTCGGACGGAAGGGTGGTGCTGGTCAACGCGTGGTCTTCGGGTCCATGGCGTCCCGGACCGAGTCCCCGAGCAGGTTGAAGGCGACAACGAAGATCACCATGGCGATGCCGGGGAAGAACATGTAGGTGATGTCGCCCTCGTAGAAGTTGGCGCCCTTGGCGAACATCCGGCCCCAGTCGGGGGTCGGCTCGACCACCCCGACGCCGAGGAACGACAGGGCCGCCTCCGTCGTCACGAAGTTGGGCAGCATCAAGGTCGACTGCACCAGGATCGGCGTGCCCAGATTCGGCAGCAGCTCCTTGCGGACGATCCGCCACGGCGAGGCCCCCGTCACCTTCGCGGCCTCGACGAACTCGCGCTCCCGCAGCGACAGCACCTGACCGCGCAGCAGCCGGGCCAGCTGCATCCAGCCCAGCAGCCACAACACCGTGACCAGGGCCGTCACCCGGAAATAGGTGGGGGTCTCCTTCTGCGGGCTGACGAACAGCGCGGTGACCACCGGCATGAAGGCGACGAAGAACAGCTGCTGCGGAAAGGACAGCAGCAGATCGATCAGCCGGCCCAGGAAGTAGTCCGTGCGCCCGCCCAGATAGCCCGCGACGACGCCGATGACGATGCCGGTGAGCGTGGACAGCAGCGTCGCGGCCAGCCCGATCAGCAGCGAGGTGCGGATGCCGTACACCAGCTGCGTCAGCACGTCCCGGCCGAGCTTGGGCTCGATGCCGAACCAGAACTCGCCGTCGATGCCGCCGTTGGGCTTCATCGGATAGCCGGTGAGCGGATCCAGCAGCTCGGGCCGGTCGAGGCCGTACGTCGTGTACGGGTCCTTGCCGTACAGCGAGGAGATCACCGGGGCCAGCACGGCGACGGCGAAGAAGAACAGCACCACACAGGCGGAGATCACGCCCGTCCGGTCGCGCTTGAAGCGCCGCCACATCAGCTGGCGCGGCGATAAGCCGGTCGGTTGCCCGCCCAGTCCGTCCTCCCCGGCCGGTGCGGTCTTCCCGGCCACGGTGAGCTGGGATGGAGTCGTCATCGCGTAGCGCCCCCCATGGTGATCCGCCCCGTCGCACAAACCGTCAACTCGGTGTTTATCTACCCGCGTTGTGGCGGGTTCAGCGGACTGTCGCAACGTATTCACAGTCGGGTCAAGGGGCGGGCAAGAGCGGATGTGCCCGGCTTCGTAAGTCTTGAGCGAACATTTGGCAGATCGAGGTCCGGGCGTGCTTGACAGCGATCGCGAAATGGCCACGAAGCGTGGTCACCATGGAGAAATCGCGTTAACGCACAGGCAACTCGACCGACGTCACACCGATATACGGACGCGCCAGGCTGAACTGCGTACGGCCGTGCGGGTGCCGTAAACCGGCCGGGGTGCGCCATGTCGCCCCGGCCGGCATCCGGTTGGTCACGATCCGCGCACTTCTTCGGCTTTTTTGGGCTTCTTCGCGTCGCGACGATTGCCCGGGGTGTGCGGTGGGGGAAACCTACGGCTATGGGGCAGGGACGGATACTCACACGCGGAGCGCGTGTTTTCGGCGCACTCGTCTGCGCGGTGCTCGGAATGATCTCACTGGCGTGGATCGTCCGGGACCTGGACAAGGCGGACAAGGCGAGCCACCTGTGGTGGACATGGTCCGGAATGCCGTTCCGGGCCTCGGGGAGCCTCTTCGGCTCCTCCCTCTTCGATCTGGTCCTGCTCGCGCTCTGCGTCGTCGCCGGGTTCGCCGCGCTGCGCTCACCGGCCGCCGCGGGGGCGCTCGGTGCCGTCGCGGCCGTCACCGTCGTGCTGCGGCTGCCGAGCCTGTGGAACCTGAACGCGGACTGGATGCAGGGCATCCCCGACGACCTCAAGACGCGGGCCGATCTGACCGCCTGGGCCGGGGTGGTGCTCGGGGCGCTGCTGCTGGCCACCGTCGCCGCGGCCCGGCGGCCCGCCGACGGGTACGCCGCCACGCCCGCCGACCAGCCGCCCGGGCGGCCGGCGCCGGGGGCCGCGATGACGGGTGCGCTGCTGCTGGGGGCGTCGGGGGCGGTCCTCGGGGCCTGGCAGATCTACTGGGCGCAGAAGGCCGAGTGGGACATGTACAAGTACCAGCTGACCGGCAAGCACAGCCTGATCACGCTGCTCTCGCCGCCCTCCGCCTGGCAGGCCTGGGCCCTCGTCGCGCTCTGCCTGGTGGCGGCCGCCGCCGCCCTGGGCCGCGCCCCGCTGTCACGGCCGCTGGGGATGGTGGCCGCGGCGCTGGTGCTGGCGACCGGGGTGAGCGCGGTCTCGCTCTACATCAAGCGGGAGTACGTCGAGCACTTCGACGATCTGCCGACCGTCGGGGTGCTGTCGGTGCTGACCGCGTTCTTCGAACTGCTCGCGGGGCTCGTGGCGCTGCTCGTGCTGGCGCGGCGGGGCGAGGCGGACGCCCCGGCCCCGGCGTACGGGGCGGGGAGCCACGGCGGCTACGGCGGCGGCTACGCCCCGCCGCCCGCCGCTCCGCCGGGCTACGCCCCGCCTCCGCCGACCGCGCCGCCCACGGCCCCGCCGCCTCCGCCGTCCCCGCCGCCGGGGTGGTGAGTCAGCTCAGCCCGAGCGACCGCTTCAGGAAATCGACCTGGAGCAGGAGCAGGTTCTCGGCGACCTGCTCCTGCGGGGTCATGTGCGTGACCCCGGACAGCGGCAGCACCTCATGGGGGTGCCCGGCGGCCAGCAGGGCCGAGGAGAGCCGCAGCGAGTGGGCGACGACCACGTTGTCGTCCGCCAGCCCGTGGATGATCATCATCGGGCGGGCCGGGCCCTCCGCCACGCCGGACAGCCCCTCGTCCGTCACCAGCGAGTTCGCCGCGTACACCGCGGGCTGCTCGTCGGGGTGGCCCAGGTAGCGCTCGGTGTAGTGGGTGTCGTACAGCCGCCAGTCGGTGACCGGCGCGCCCACCACCGCCGCGTGGAAGACGTCGGGGCGGCGCAGCGCGGCGAGCCCGGCGAGGTAGCCGCCGTAGGACCAGCCGCGGATGGCGACCCGGCCGAGGTCCAGCGGGTAGCGCCCGGCGAGCGCGGTGAGCGCCTCGACCTGGTCCTCCAGGGTGACGGCGGCGAGGTCGTCGCGGACGGCCTTCTCCCAGGCGGGGGAGCGCCCGGGGCTGCCGCGCCCGTCGGCGACGATCACCGCGAAGCCCTGGTCGGCGAACCACTGCGAGGTGACGTACGCGTTGTGGGCGGCGACCACGCGCTGGCCGTGCGGTCCGCCGTACGGGTCCATCAGGACCGGCAGCGGCCCGTCGCCCTCGTCGTACCCGGTCGGCAGGAGCACCGCGCAGGGGATGTCGTCCTTGCCCGCGAAGGTGAGCCGCGGGCGTGCGGTGATGACGGGGGTCTCGGCGTACGAGGCGATCTCGGCGACCGTCTCGCCCGCCCCGTGGTCCGCGGCCCGCAGCAGCTCCACGCGGGCACCGGGCCGCTCCGTCCCGGCGTGGCTGAGCACGATGAGCCGGTCGCCGCGCACGGCGGAGTGCACCGCGGGGAAGGGCCGCTTGCCGACCGGCTCCCAGCCGCCCTGGTCGCCGCTGCCGCGGAACCAGGCGCGGTGGACGTCGAGCTCGCCGGGCTGGTCGGGCAGCGCGGCCTCGGCGCCGGGGGCGGCGGAGAACAGCACGTCGTCCTCGCCGACGGAGAGCACCGCGCGCACCTGGAGGGCGCCGGAGGTGAGCTTGCGGTCGCCGACCATCAGGGCCCGGGCGCCGCCCTCGTCCGCGATCCGGACGAGCCGCCCGTCGGGGGTCCAGGCGGGCACGCCGGGGAAGAGATCCAGCCATACCGCGTCCTCGTCGGCGTGCACGGTGCTGGTCCGCCCGCTCCCGGTGTCCACGGCCAGGTAGAGCTGACTGCGCTGGTCCCGGGCCTGGACGAGGAGCAGCGGCGGACCGTAGGCCGACCAGTGCACCCGGGCGAGGTAGGGGTAGCGCTGCCGGTCCCACTCGATCTCCGTACGGGAGCCGTCCAGGCCCAGCAGGACGAGCCGCACCTCGGCGTCGGCGGTGCCGGCGGCCGGGTAGGCGACCTCGGTGGGCGCCTGGCCGGGGTGGGCGGGGTCGGCGATCCACCAGCGGCGTACGGGGGCGTCGTCGGCGCGGGCGACCAGCAGGGCGTCGCCGTCGGGGGACCACCAGAAGCCGCGCGTGCGGTCCATCTCCTCGGCCGCGATGAACTCCGCGAGACCGTAGGTGACGGTGTCGGCCTCCGGTTCGGCGAGCGCCCGGTCGCCGTCGCCGTCCGCGCCCGTGACGCGCAGCGCGCCGCCCGCCACATAGGCGACGTGGCGGCCGTCGGGGGAGGGGCGCGGGTCCACGACGGGACCCGGCGCGGGCAGCTCACGGGACTGGCCGCCGATCAGATCGGAGACGAACAGCCGCCCGGAGAGGGCGAAGGCCGCCGTTTCGACGGCCTGGTCCACCGCGTAGCCGACGACCCCGGCCGACCCCTCGCGGCTGCGCTCGCGGCGCGCCCGCTCCTCGGCGGACAGTTCCTCGTCCGCGCCGCCGAGCAGGGCCACCGGATCGGCGGCCGGGTACTCCCGCTGCCCGGCGACGTCGTACACCCACAGCAGGCCCGCCCGGTCGGTGCCGCCGCGGGACCGCAGGAAGACCACGCGGGAGTCGTCGGGGGCCACGCTGAAGGCCCGGGGCGCTCCGAGGGTGAAGCGCTGGGTGCGCGCGTGCTGCCGAGGGAAGGAGAGCTGTCCGGTCATAGGGCGAGCGTACGGGTCATGAAGATCGCGAGGGGCGTACTGACCGGTACACGCGTCGGGGCCGCAAGGGGTGTCGTATCGATCGGGCCGGACCGGCCCGTGCGGTCGCGTGCCCGGGGCCCTTGCCCTCTCTTGCCAGGGGCACGGTCCAGCCGTCCCGGGGGTGAGAACAAGCCAGCTTCGGCGGCGGCGAGATGGCGGATAAGCAGCGGGAAGTCTCCCTGGCCAGGCGCCAGTTCGTGCGATCAGGCATGCGCCCCTGTCATGCTCCCGTGCACCGACTCGTGCGCACGCGCCGATAGTTATGATCGATTGCGCATAGTGGGTAGGCCCCGTGTGGCATCAATATGTTGTCTGTCCGAGCGCGTGTTCCTGGAGGTGAGTCGCTGTGGCGCTCTCGATCTCGTTGTCTGTGCTGCTGCTGATCATCGTCGTCATGCTCGTCAACAAGGCCGGGCTGAAAACCGCGCACGCGCTCATCTGTGTGCTGCTCGGCTTCTACCTGGCCAGCTCGTCGGTCGCACCGACGATCGACGACCTCACCACCAACGTGGCGAACATGATCGGAGACGTGAAGCTCTGAGCCACCGGGAACCACCGGCGACACACAAGCGATGATCCACGGGGGCCCGTGCCCGCGGTCCGCGGGCACCGGTGGGCGAATCGTAGGCTGTGGTCATGACCGCTCTTCCCGCCCGTCGTCTGCTCCTGGTACACGCGCATCCGGATGACGAGTCGATCAACAACGGCGCGACCATGGCCAAGTACGCGGCCGAGGGCGCCCACGTCACCCTGGTGACCTGCACCCTCGGTGAGGAAGGCGAGGTCATTCCGGCGGACCTGGCCCACCTCGCCGCCGACCGCGACGACACCCTCGGCAGCCACCGGATCGGTGAACTCGCCGCGGCCATGAAGGCGTTGGGCGTCCACGACCACCGTTTCCTGGGCGGTCCGGGCAGATATCGCGACTCGGGCATGATGGGCGCCCCGCAGAACGGCCGCCCCGACTGTTTCTGGCAGGCCGACCTCGACGAGGCCGCCTCCCACCTGGTGGCCGTGATCCGCGAGATCCGGCCGCAGGTCCTGGTGGCGTACGACGCCGACGGGGGCTACGGACACCCCGACCACATCCAGGCGCATCGCGTCGCCATGCGCGCGGTGGAGCTGGCCGCGGAGCCGGTCTTCCGCCGTGACCTGGGCGATCCGCACGAGATGCGCAAGGTCTACTGGAACTGTGTGCCGCGCTCGGCCGTCGAGGAGGGCTTCGCGCGGCTGCGGGCGGCGGGCGAGGAGGCCCCCTTCCCCGGTGTCGCCACCGCCGACGACATCCCCGGCGTGGTGGAGGACGCGGAGGTCTCGGCGGTGATCGACGGCACCGCGTACGCCGACGCCAAGATCGCCGCGATGCGCGCCCACGCCACCCAGATCGCGGTGGACGCGCCGTTCTTCGCGCTCTCCAACGACCTGGGCCAGCCGCTGTTCGTCCACGAGCACTACCGGCTCGTCAGTGGCGAGCCGGGAGCGGAGCGCGAGGACGACCTGTTCGCGGGGGTGACGGCATGACGGTCGCCCGTCTCGCGGGATACGCGCTGCTCGCCGCTCTCGGGGCCCTGGTCGCCGTCGCGGGCGCGGTGGTCCAAGGGCTCTGGTTCCCCGGCGGGTTGCTGCTCGCGCTGCTCGGCCTCGCGGCCGTCTGCTACGGCGGCGTGAAGGCGACCGACCGGCGCATGGGCGGCGGCCTGCCCGCCGGGGCGTGGACGCTGGTGGTCCTGCTGCTGACCAGCCCCCGCCCGGAAGGGGACTTCCTCTTCGGCGCGGGCCTGGGGTCGTACGTCTTCCTGCTGGGCGGCATGTTCGTCGGTGTGATGTGTGCCACCCTGCCGGTGGTCTCGCAACCGGGCGCACTGGCCGCCCGACTTGGTAAGTGACGTGACGTTTACGGCGTGACGCCCCCGGGGCCCGGCGCGATGTTCCCGGGATCCCGGACGGTCCTCCGCCGATGCACGAGGCCCACACGGTGCGGTCATGGGGCGGCCGTCAAGTACGCGACCGCGGCGCCCAGTATGGTGGTGCGCGCCGCCGAGCCGCCCGCGCGAGGTCTGACGGGCGGCGGAGCTAACTGGGAGAACCTGCTTTGAGCCGTGAATCTGACAGTTCGTCCTCCGGGGCCCGGGGGGGTAGCGGCGGTGCCGCCTATCCGTCGGGCACCCCGCCGTACGGATCCCGCCTGTCCCCGTCGCCGGAGGCCCTCCAGGGCGGCGTCGGTGACGGTGAGGCGGATGCCGCGGCCAAGCCGGAGGATCCGAAGACCGAAACCACTCTGACGACCCGCATCCGGATCAACATCCCGGGTTCGCGGCCCATTCCGCCGGTCGTCATGCGCAAGACCGTCGACGGGGAGGGCGTGCCCGCACCCCGCTCCGGTGAGGACGACGGGGACGACGAGCGCACCGGAGCCACGCCCCGGCCCGATGCCGTCCGCAGCCCGGAGCTGGGCGCGGCGGCAGCGGAGGGGCGCGCGGACGCCAAGGACCGCGAGAGCCGCGAGAAGGGCGGCAAGGGCGGCAAGGGTGACGGCGACAAGACCAGCGACTGGTTCGCGCCGCCCCGCCGCCCCAAGGGCTCCTCGACCACCCAGAGCACCCCGCTGCCTCCGGCGCCGGAGACCACCCAGCAGTTCCCCGCCCCGCCCCTGGGCGGCGGAACGCAGGCCGACCTGCCGTACTTCACGGACGGCGGCGGCCTCCCCGGAGCGCCGGAGCCCAGCGGCCCGACGACCGGCCCGGTCACCGGCGAGATGCGGATGCCCGGCGCTCCGGCGCGGGACGAGGACCTGCTGGCGCCGCCCGGTCCGGGCGCGCCGACCGGCCCGGGCCTGCCCGACAGTTCGGGCGTGGGGCCGCTGAACGGCGCGGCCGGGCAGCCCCCGACCCCGCCCGGCGGCTCGCCGCTGGGCAGCCTCGGCGCCACCACGGGCGCGACCCCGATGGTGCAGCCCGGTCCGGCCGGTCCGCTGGGCGGTCCCGGTGCGGACGCCGACCCGTCGCCGTCGCTCTTCCGCGACCCCGAGTTCACCTCCCCCGGCGGGGCGGACCAGGCGTCCAGCGACACCCTGGTCAGCGGGGTGCCCGTGGTGCCTCCGGCCGATGCCGCCGGTCCGCCCGCCGGGCCCGGCCGGGCCGGGCCGCCCGCCGGGGACGGCGCCCCGCCGAGCAGCCCGGCGCCCAAGGCGCCCGCGGCGGGCAAGGCGGGCAAGCCCAAGAAGAAGGGCCGCTCCAAGCTCGTCATGCTGGGCGCCCTGCTGGTGGCCGCGGCCGGTGTCGCGTACACCGCGGGCCTGGTGATGAACCACGCGGACGTGCCCAACGGCACCACCGTCCTCGGCGTCGACATCGGCGGCTCCTCCAAGCAGGTGGCCATCGACAAGCTGGACACCGCGCTCGGCGGCCGCACCGGTGCCCCGCTGAAGGTGACCGTGGACGGCGATCAGAAGGAGGTCAAGCCGTCCGTCGCGGGCCTGACCCTGGACACCGAGGCCACCGTGCGGAACGTCGCGGGCCGCGACTACAACCCGATGACGGTCATCGGCTCGCTCTTCGGCGGCACCCACGAGGTCGAGCCCACCGTGACGGTCGACGAGGAGAAGCTGCGGGACGCCCTCGGGCGGCTCGCGGGCAACTCGGGCACGGCGCGCGAGGGCACGATCACGTTCAAGCCGGGCAAGGCGGTCCCCGTCTACGGCCGGGAGGGCCGGGGCCTGGACATCGACAAGGCGGTCACGGCCGTCTCCGACGCGTACCGCGAGCGGGCGGAGACCGGCAAGGACAAGCCGGTGGACCTGCCGGTCGTCGCCAAGCGGCCGACGATCAGCAAGTCCGAGGTGAACGCGAAGATGAAGTCCTTCGCGGAGCCCGCGATGTCCGGTCTGGTCACGATCAAGACCGATGACGCGCATGCCATCCAGTTCGGCCCGGACCGCTCGCTGCCGCAGATCCTCTCGATGCGCCCGATCAACGGCAAGCTCCAGCCGCACTTCGACCTGGACGCGATCAAGAGGCTCTACGGCCAGACCTTCGACGGGGTGCTGATCGAGCGCGCCAACGGCGCCAAGAAGCCGGTCACCCCGCAGGAAGTGGCCATCGCCATGCAGACCGCGCTGCGGGGCAAGACCCCCGCCGACCGGACGGCGGTCATCGAGACCTCGCCCAACTAGCGGCGTCCGTCAGGTCATGACGGCCCCCGCCCGGCACCGCCGGGCGGGGGCCGCGGTCTTGACCCATGACATCTGTCATCTCCAGGTCACGACCACAGACACTGCCGCCGGAGGTCCCCGCTCGGTGAAGCTCGGGGCCATGACAGCGACCACCGCACCCTCCGCCACCGGCGAGCGGGCCGACACCGCGGCCTCCCCGCCGGTGGTCGGCTTCACCGGCGTCAGCAAGAGCTACGGCACCGTGCGCGCCGTGGACGGCCTCGACCTCCACCTCCACCCGGGCGAGACCGTCGCCCTGCTGGGACCCAACGGCGCGGGCAAGTCCTCCACCCTCGATCTGCTGCTCGGACTGCGCACCCCCGACAGCGGCCGCGTCGAGGTCTTCGGCACCACCCCGCGGCAGGCCATCGCCCGCGGCCGGGTCGGCGCGATGCTCCAGAGCGGCTGCCTCATGCAGGAAGTCACCGTCCGCGAGCTGGTGCGGCTCGCCTGCGATCTGCACCCCCACGGCCACCCGGTCGACGAGGTCCTGGAGCGGGCGGACCTCACCGAGATCGCCGGCCGCAAGGTGAACAAGCTCTCCGGCGGCCAGGAGCAGCGGCTGCGCTTCGCCTTCGCCACCGCGGGCGCCTCCGACCTGATCGTGCTGGACGAGCCGACGACCGGGATGGACGTCTCGTCCCGGCAGTCCTTCTGGGGCTCGATGCGCGACCAGGCCCGGCAGGGCCGCACCATCCTGTTCGCCACCCACTACCTCGAAGAGGCCGACGAGATCGCCGACCGGGTGATCGTGCTGCACCGCGGCCGGGTGCTGGCGGACGGCTCGTCCGCCGAGATCAAGGAGATGGCCGGGGTCCGGCGGATCTCCTTCACCCTGGACGGGCCGCCCGACGAGGCGGCGCTGCGCGCCCTCCCCGCCCTGACCGGCCTCGACGTAGCGGGGCGTACGGTACGGATGCGGTCCACCGACGCGGACGCGACCGTGCACGCGATGTACGGACTCGGGCTCTACCCGCGCGGCCTGGAGGTCGCCGGGCTCGGCCTGGAGCAGGCGTTCCTCGCCATCACCGACGCCGCCACGACGCCCGAGGAGGCGTGACGATGACGACCCTGGCCAAGCTGGAGATCGTCCGCGCACTGCGCAACAAGAGGTTCATGTTCTTCACGGTCATCTACCCGTCGTTGCTCTTCCTGATGATCGCGGGCGCCTCGAAGAAGACGGACATCGCCCCCGGCACCCCTCTGTCGATGCCGCTCTACTACATGGTCGCGATGGCCTCCTTCGGCGCGCTGACCGCCGCCCTGATGGGCAACAGCGAGCAGATCGCCAAGGAGCGCGAGGGCGGCTGGGTGCGGCAGCTGCGGCTCACCTCGCTGCCCGGACGCGGCTATGTGACGGCCAAGATCGCCTCGGCCGCGGTCTCCACCCTGCCCTCCATCGTGATCGTCTTCATCGTGGCCGCCACCGCCAAGGGCGTGCGGCTGGACGCCGCCTGGCAGTGGCTCGCGCTGACCGGCGCCATCTGGGCGGGCTCGCTCGTCTTCGCCGCCCTGGGCGTGGCCATCGGCTATCTGGCCACCGGCGACGCGGTGCGGCCCCTGACGATGATCATCTACTTCGGTCTGTCGATCCTCGGCGGCCTGTGGATGCCGATGGCCTCCTACCCGCAGTGGCTGCGGGACATCGGCGCCTGGCTGCCCACCCACGCCTACGCCGCCCTCGGCCAGGCCATCGAGGTGGGCAACGCCCCGCACGCGAGGGACGTGGCCCTGCTCGCCGGCTATCTGGTCCTCTTCGCGGGCGCGGCGGCCTGGCTGTACCGCAAGGACACCCGCACGACATGAACCGGCCGACCTGGTGGCGCGACGCGGCGGCCGACGACGAGGACACGAACGCTCCGGCCATCGGCCGGAGCCCCGAGAACCGCCGGCAGGCCCTGATCAAGCTGATGTGGATCGGGATCTGGATGGCCTACCTGGGCGCGCCGGTGAGCGACCTCGCGGAGGGCCACCACACCGTGCCCGCCACCGTGTTCGGCGCGCTCGGCCTGCTGGTCTTCGTCACCGTCTATCTGCTGCTGGTGTTCCGGTACACCGGCCGGAACCTGGACCGGACCGCCATCACCCGGGCGCTGGGGGCGATCTGCGCGCTCGCCGCCGTCCTCACGGTCACCCTGGGCGACGCCTGGCTGGTGCTCGCCGTCTATGTCTCCGTCGCCTTCGGCGCGGTCCTGAAGCCGCGGCTCGCCCGGTGGGCGATCCCGCTGAACACCGTCGCCATGGTGGGCGTCGGCCTGCTGGTCCGCAGCTCGCACGATCTCATGTCCGCCCTGGTCGTCCCCTCCCTGCTCGGCGGCTTCGCGATGAGCGCGGTGGGGCAGATGGTCCGTACGACCCGGGCGCTGCGCGAGGCCCGCGCCACCGTCGCCCAGCTCGCCGCCAACGAGGAGCGGCTGCGGCTCGCCCGCGACCTGCACGACCTGCTGGGCCACTCGCTCTCGCTGATCACGCTCAAGAGCGAGCTGGCGGGGCGGATGCTGCCCGGCAAGCCCGAACAGGCGGCGCAGCAGGTCGCCGACATCGAACGGGTCAGCCGACAGGCCCTGGTCGACGTGCGGGAGGCGGTGAGCGGCTTCCGCCGCCCCACCCTGGAGGCCGAGCTGGCCGGGGCCCGCACCGCGCTCGCCGCCGCGGGCATCACCGCCGACCTGCACCGGGCCGGCGCCCACCACCCGGACCTGCCGCCCGACCAGGAGGGCGCGCTGGCCTGGGCGCTGCGCGAGGCCGTCACCAACGTGGTCCGGCACAGCGGGGCGCGCCGCTGCACCGTGGTCCTCACCGAGGTGGGCGACGAGCTGTGCCTGACCGTCACCGACGACGGCCGCGGCGCGACCGGCCCGCACGGCAACGGGCTGACCGGCCTCGCCGAGCGGCTCCAGCTGGCCGACGGCCGCCTGGAGACCGGCCCGAACGACCACGGCGGCTTCACCCTCCGCGCCCTGGCCCCGCTGTCCCGGAGCGGCGCGGATCTGCCCCCCGTCGAACACGCCCCCGAGCCCTGACCGCCCGCCGCCCGATACGCTGCCCGGATGATCCGGGTACTGCTGGCCGAGGACCAGTCCATGGTGCGCGAGGCGCTGGCCGCGCTGCTCGGGCTGGAGGACGAGATCGAGGTCGTCGCCCAGGTGGCCCGCGGTGACGAGGTCGTGGACGCGGCCCGGGCCCACCGGCCCGATGTCGCGCTGCTGGACATCGAGATGCCGGGCCTCGGCGGCATCGACGCCGCCGCCGCGCTGCACACGGCGGAGCCCGGGGTGCGGATCGTGATCCTGACGACCTTCGGCCGCCCCGGCTATCTGCGCCGCGCCATGGAGTCCGGCGCCGACGCCTTCCTGGTCAAGGACGCCCCCGCCGCCCAGCTCGCCGACGCGATACGGCGGGTGCTGGGCGGCGAGCGGGTCATCGACCCGACCCTGGCCGCGGCCGCCCTGGTGGACGGGGCCAGCCCGCTGACCGCGCGGGAGCGCGAGGTGCTGGGCGCCTCCGCGGACGGCTCGACCAACGCCGAGCTGGCCCGGGCGCTGAACCTGTCGCAGGGCACGGTCCGCAACTATCTCTCCACGGCCATCCAGAAGACGGCCGCCCGCAACCGGGCCGAGGCGGTCCGCATCGCCCGCGACAAGGGCTGGCTGTAAGAGGGTTCAGTTGAGCCGCGCCCGGGCCGCGCGCGCCTGGCGCCGTACCGCCTCCGCCGCCTCCGGCTCCATCACGGCCACCACCTCCGCGTACTCCTCCAGCTCCCGCGCCCCGGTGAGGAAGTCACCGCGCTCGACCAGCAGCTGCGCGCGCTCGTAGCGCAGCCGCGCGGGATGGCTGGGCAGCAGCAGCGCCAGCTCGACCGCCCACAGCTGGACATCGGTGCGCTCGGGGCGGGCGGCGGCCCACGCGCGGACGTTGTTGAGGATCCGCAGCATGATGTCCAGCGGATCGGCCGGGCCCAGCACCGACGGCTCCGGCGGCGCGCCGGTGACCCCCGACACCAGCAGCGCCGCGTCCTGGCCGGACAGCCTCCGGCCGCCGTCGAACGGGTCGGCCAGCACATGGTCCCCGTACGGATCGCCGAAGCCGACCACGAAGTGGCCCGGCAGCGCGACCCCGTACACCGGTGCGCCCGCCCGCCGCGCGACCTCCATCCACACCAGCGACAGCAGGATCGGCAGCCCGCGGCGGCGCCGCAGCACCTGGTGCAGCAGCGAGGAGTCCAGCCGCCGGTAGTCGGCCGCGGAGCCCCGGAAGCCGTACCGCTCGCCGAGCACCCGGGCGAGGGCGTCGGCCCAGGCGGCGGGCCCGCCGGGGGCGAACGGAACCTCACCGGCCAGCCGGTCGAGCTCGATCTGCGCCTCGTCCAGCCCGGCCTCGTCCAGCCCGTCGTCGGCCTCCATGCCCATCAGCAGGCACAGCAGGGCCAGGTCGGGGCGCTCCTCGCGGGCCGCGTCGGCGAATCTGCGGCGTGGTGACGTCTCGTCCGTGTCGTTCATGTCCTTCATGCGCTGTCGGTGCTGGGCGCGCGCCAGTGGTGGTAGCTGTGGTGGAGGGTGAACCCCATGCCCTCGTAGAGGGCGTGGGCACCGCCGTTGTCCGTCTCGACCTGGAGGTACGCGGCCGAGGCGCCCTCCTCCAGCGCCCGGCGGGCCAGCGCGGTCATCACGGCCCGGGCCAGCCCCTGCCGCCGTTGCTCCGGCGCGGTCTCCACCGCCGCGAACCCGGCCCAGCGGCCGTCCACCACACAGCGCCCGATCGCGGCCGGGGCAGCCTCCGTCATCTCGCCGCGTATGGTCGCGAACCACACCGACGGGCCGCCGGAGAGCACCGACAGCGCCTCGGGGGTGGGTCGGGAGGAGCGCTGGTAGCGGGCCAGCCAGGCTTCGTCGATCTGCCGGGAGAGCGTCACCGCCGCGACGTCGGCGTCCTGGTCGGCGATCGGGGCCAGGGCCGCGATGCGCACCTGCGCGGAGACCTCCCGGGTCCAGCCGCGCGTCTCCAGCTCCGCGGCCAGCGACTCCTGGGTGCCCTCGGCGCCCGTGCTGACCTGGACGTACGCGGGCAGCCCGCGCTCGGCGTACCAGCCGGTCACCCGGCGCAGCGCCTCGTCGAGACCGCAGCCGGGGTCACCGAGCGGCAGGACGGAGTTGGCGCGCCGGGTGAACCCGCCGGACGCGCGCAGCTCCCACTCGCCCAGCGGCTCGCGCTCGGTCGGCGGCCAGCCGCGCGCGGCGACCCGGTCCAGCTCGCGCGCGTTCGCCGCCGGGCCCCGGCGGCGGGCCGGTGCGGCGGGCACCACCTTGCCGGCGACCAGCGACGACTCCTCGATCCGGACGGACTCGCCGGTGCGCCGGGTGATGTGCAGCACACCCCCGGTCCACGATGTGAGAACCCCGACCACGTCCGTGAACTTATCCGGGCCGCTCAGGTCGCCCGTAAGCAGCCTCACGGATACTCGTTTGTGCACGTCATCGGGGGTGATTCGGACTTCGAGTCGTCCGCCGGTGGTGAAATCCACTGCTCTGCCAACCCCTCATGTGCGTCTGGTGCCCAGGAACGGAGATACTAGGTGCGGGCATCGACGACGCCGCGCTCCCGCGCGATACAGCCCTAAGAGGAGGAACGACAGCGTGACCTACGTCATCGCGCAGCCTTGTGTCGACCTGAAGGACAAGGCGTGCATCGAGGAGTGCCCCGTCGACTGTATCTACGAGGGCCAGCGGTCCTTGTACATCCACCCGGACGAATGCGTCGACTGCGGGGCTTGTGAGCCGGTCTGCCCGGTCGAGGCGATCTTCTACGAGGACGACACTCCGGAGGAGTGGAAGGACTACTACAAGGCGAACGTCGAGTTCTTCGACGAGCTCGGTTCGCCCGGCGGTGCGAGCAAGCTCGGCCTGATCGAGCGCGACCACCCGTTCATCGCCGCGCTTCCGCCGCAGGAGCACGACGAGTGACCCTGCCCGGGAAGTAGACCCGGCGCGGCCTTCGGTCCCGTATGGCATGTGGCCTGCGGGACCGGGCTGTTTCCCGGGCCGTGGAAAAGAGAAAGAAAGCGAGCCCCCGTGCCACCCGTCTCCGCCCGCCTCCCGGTCTTCCCCTGGGACCGGCTCGAACCGTACAAGGCGACCGCCGCCGCCCATCCGGACGGCATCGTCGACCTCTCGGTGGGCACCCCCGTCGACCCGGTCCCCGAGCTGATCCGCACCGCGCTCGCCGGCGCCGCGGACAGCCCCGGCTATCCGACCGTCTGGGGCACCCCCGCGCTGCGGGACGCGCTGACCGGCTGGGTCGAGCGGCGGCTGGGCGCGGAGGGGGTCACCCATACGCAGGTGCTGCCGGTGGTCGGCTCGAAGGAGCTGGTGGCCTCGCTGCCCGCACAGCTCGGCCTCGGCCCCGGCGACAAGGTCGCCTTCCCGCGGCTCGCCTACCCGACGTACGAGGTGGGCGCGCGGCTCGCGGGCGCCGAGCCGGTGCCGTACGACGAGCCTACGGAGCTGGACCCGGCGGGGCTGAAGCTGCTGTGGCTGAACTCGCCGTCCAACCCCACCGGCCGGGTGCTGTCCCAGGACGAGCTGCGGGCCGCGGTCGCGTGGGCGCGGGCGCACGGGGTGCTGCTGGTCAGCGACGAGTGCTACCTGGAGCTGGGCTGGGAGGCGGACCCGATGTCCGTCCTGCACCCGGAGATCTCCGGCGGGAGCTTCGACGGGCTGGTCGCGGTCCACTCGCTGTCCAAGCGGTCCAACCTGGCGGGCTACCGCGCGGCGTTCCTCGCCGGTGACGCGAGCGTGCTCGGCGAACTGCTGAAGATCCGCAAGCACGGCGGGATGATCGTGCCCGCTCCGGTGCAGGCCGCGACGGTCGCCGCGCTCGGCGACGACAAGCACGTCGCGGAGCAGCGCGAGCGCTACGAGGCGCGGCGGGCGGCGCTGCGCGGCGCGCTGGAAGGGTACGGCTTCCGGGTCGAGCACAGCGAGGCGTCGCTGTACCTGTGGGCGACCCGCGACGAGCCGTGCTGGGACACCGTGGGCGCGCTGGCCGAGCTGGGCATCCTGGTGGCGCCCGGCGAGTTCTACGGCGCGGCGGGCGGGGCGTACGTCCGCGTCGCGTTCACCGCGACGGACGAACGCGTGGCGGCGGCGGTCCGCCGCCTGACCGCCTGACCGCCTGACCGCCTGACGAGACGCATACAGGGCGCCCCTGCCCCGCCGCCGCAGCGGCCGGAGCAGGGGCGCCTGGCCCGAGCCCCTAAAAGGACGGGGTCAGCCCAGCAGCGGCAGCCCGTTCATCGAGGGCAGGCCCTTGACCGGGAGCTCGTCGGCCTGCTGCGGGGTGCTCGGCGCGGCCTGCTGCGGCGCCGGAGCGGGCGCCGGGGCAGCGGCGGGGGCGGGGAGCGGAGCCGGGGCGGGGCGGACCGGGGCGCCCTTGGCGTGGGCACCCTTGCCCTTGGCCAGGCCCTTGCTCATGCCCGCCGCCTTGCCCTTGCCCTTGGCGTGCAGGGCGCCCTTGCCCTTGGCGTGGGCGCCGCCCTTCCCCTTGCTCTTGGCCGGGGTGCTCTTGGCCGGGGCGGCCTTCTCCGCCGGGGCGGACTTGGCCGGAGCGGTCTGCGCCGGGGCGGCCTTGGCCGGGAGAATCGCCTTGACGGTCCGCCCGGCCTGCTGCGACGCGCTGTCGGCCAGCTCACCGACGGAGGAGGGGTCCAGCGAGCTCAGCCCGCCCAGCTTGGGGGTGTGCGGCAGGGCCGGATCCACCGCACTCGCGGCGTCGGCGGCACCGACCACGGGGGTCGCGCTCGCTGCGACCAACAGGGCGGCCCGAGCGATCCGACGCGTGAGAGGGAGGGACATGATTCTCCTTTGACGGGGGGACATTTAGCGTGAAGTGTCCAGCGATCGGACGCAGTGAATATCGCGTGAGCCGCGCGAAGGTTGCGGTAGTTCAAGGTAAAGAATTGATAATGCGTCACATTATCCGTTTACGCGCAAAACGTGCGCCCACAACGGCGGCCCAACGCCCCGTCAACGGCGCTGAGCTGCGGCGATCTCTCCCGTTATCGGGTCAGGCCGAGGCGTATATCCGACCCGGAACTCTTGTCGGACGTGCGCCAGCCGTCCCCTGAATTCCGCGCGCTCCATACGTGCTTGCCGTAAGAGACCCGTTCGATGCGCAACTCGTCCGAGTGAGCCACCGCCCAATAGGCGAGCTCCCAGCCGCGCTCCGTCCGGCCGCCGCGCGCCGAGGCGTCCGCCACCGGGACCAGCACCTCCCGGGGGACCGTCGCGTGCTTGCCGCCGCCCGGCCCCGTCACGCTCAGCCGCGACCGGGCGTCCGCCCCGAACTCCCGCTCCAGCGCCGCCCGGACGCGCCCCGGATCGCCCGCCTTCCCGTCGTCCGGCGGCCCCGGGCAGCTGAAGGCCGCCGCCGATCGCCCGGTGAGGGTGGCCGTCAGCACGACGGCCTCCGTCTCGTGCTTGGCGTACGCCTGCGGGAAGCCGCTGTACTGCACCCGCTGGGCCGCCACCGTGAGCGGCAGCCGCGAGTAGCCGGGCACCTTGACCAGGTGGTCGTAGAACTTCCCGGCCGCGTACACCGGATCCTGGATCTGCCGTGCCGTGCCCCAGCCCTGCGACGGGCGCTGCTGGAACAGGCCGAGCGAATCCCGGTCGCCGTGGGTGATGTTGCGCAGCCCCGACTCCTGGAGCGCGGTCGCGAGCGCGATGGTGACGGCCCGTTCGGGCAGCCCGCGGGAGGCGGCCACGGCCTCGATCGTCGCGGCGTTCACGGCCTGTTCGGGGTCGAGCAGCACGTCGCCGCCCTCCGCCCGCGCGACACAGCGCGGCGGCCCGCTGCCACCGGTCAGCAGGTGTACCGCTACGTACGCGGCGAGCCCCAGCAGTACGGCACACGCGACCGCGGCTCGGAGCAGGCGGGGACGGCTGGAGAACACGGACCGGGGCACGCCGACCACGTTACTGGGTGGCTCCGACACCGGTGCCGCACAGGGGCCGCGGGTGGGGAAGGCCACGCCCGGCACTCCTGGCGCCGGGCCGCCGGAACGGACGGGCTAGGGTCGCGGGTATGGCACACCCAGCACTCGACCTGTCCCTGGACGCGGCCCGGCTCACCGCCCGGCTCGTCGACTTCCCCTCGGTCAGCGGCGACGAGAAGGCGCTCGCCGACGCCGTCGAGCAGGCCCTGCGCGCCCTGCCGCACCTGACCGTCGACCGGGACGGGGACGCCGTCGTCGCCCGCACCGACCTGGGGCGTGCCGAACGGGTCGTGCTGGCCGGACACCTCGACACCGTGCCCATCGCCGACAACGTGCCCTCCCGGCTGGACGAGGACGGCACGCTGTGGGGCTGCGGCACCTCCGACATGAAGTCCGGCGTCGCGGTGCAGCTGCGCATCGCCGCGACCGTGCCCGAGCCCAACCGCGACCTCACCTTCGTCTTCTACGACCACGAGGAGGTCGCCGCCGAGCTGAACGGGCTGAAGCGGCTGTCCGAGCACCACCCCGAGTGGCTGGCCGCCGACTTCGCCGTGCTGCTGGAGGGCACCGAGGGCAAGGTCGAGGGCGGCTGCCAGGGCACGCTCCGGGTGCGGGTGACCACGAGCGGGCACCGCTCCCACTCCGCGCGCGGCTGGCTCGGCGAGAACGCCATCCACAAGGCCGCCCCGATCCTGGACCGGCTGGCCGCGTACGAGCCGCGGCACGTGGACATCGACGGGCTCACCTACCGCGAGGGGCTGAACGCGGTGGGGATCGAGGGCGGGATCGCGGGCAACGTCATCCCCGACGCCTGCGCCGTGACCGTGAACTACCGCTTCGCGCCGGACCGTTCGGAGGCCGAGGCGCTGGCCCACGTCCGCGAGGTCTTCGACGGCTTCGAGGTGACCGCCACCGACTCCGCGCCCGGCGCCCTGCCCGGGCTGTCCCACCCGTCGGCCGCCGCCTTCGTGGCGGCGATCGGCGAGGACGCGGCCCCCAAGTTCGGCTGGACCGATGTGGCCCGCTTCTCGGCCCTCGGCGTGCCCGCCGTCAATTACGGACCCGGCGACCCCAAGCTGGCCCACACCCGCGAGGAGCACGTGGACACGGCCCTGATCCTGGCGGCCGAGGAGCGGCTGCGGGTCTGGCTGACCAGCTGAGCCGAACCCCGGCATCCGCTTCTTCGCAGATCAGAGAACAGATGAGCGTGGCGCGGATTTCGGCTTTTCGCCGCCCGGTGGGCCTACGCTGAACCACAGATCTTTGGCAGATCTTGGCGAAGGGAGCACAGTGATGGGCAACGCCGAGGAAGAGCGAGCGCTGCACGAGCAGCGTCTGGGCCCGGTCGTGCGCCGTCGCCACCAGATGCGGCCCGGTACGACCGACCAGCGGCTGCTGGACAGCCAGGGCGCCACCCACTGGGTGCACGAGGACCCGTTCCGGGTGATGCGCATCCAGTCGGAGTTCGTCGAGGGCTTCGGCACCCTGGCCGAACTGGGCAAGGCGGTCAGCGTGTTCGGCTCCGCCCGTACGCCCGAGGGGTCACCGGAGTACGAGGCCGGGGTGAAGATCGGGCGGGCCCTGGCCGAGGCCGGGTTCGGGGTGATCACCGGGGGTGGCCCCGGCGCGATGGAGGCGGCCAACCGCGGCGCGAGCGAGGCGGGCGGGGTCTCCGTCGGCCTCGGCATCGAGCTGCCGTACGAGCAGGGGCTGAACCCGTACGTCGACATCGGCGTGAACTTCCGCTACTTCTTCGTGCGGAAGACGATGTTCGTGAAGTACGCGCAGGGGTTCGTGGTGCTGCCCGGCGGTCTCGGCACCCTCGACGAGTGCTTCGAGGCGCTGACCCTGGTGCAGACGAAGAAGGTGACCCGGTTCCCGATCGTCCTCTTCGGCAACTCCTACTGGGGCGGTCTGGTCGACTGGCTGGAGAACACGCTGATCGGCCAGGGCAAGGCGTCCCAGCAGGACCTGGAGCTGTTCCACCTCACCGACGACATCGACGAGGTGGTCGACCTGGTGACCAAGGAGTCCGGCTGACGCCCCCCGGGGGGCGTGACCGGCCTCAGGCCAGTCCCCGGCGGGCGACCGCCGGGGGCCGGTGGCCCGCGATGGACGACACCATGTCCAGCACCTGACGGGTCTCGGCCACCTCGTGCACCCGGTAGACCTGGGCGCCCAGCCAGGCGGAGACCGCGGTCGTGGCGAGCGTCCCGATCACCCGCTCCTTGACCGGGCGGTCCAGCGTCTCGCCCACGAAGTCCTTGTTGGACAGCGAGACCAGCACCGGCCAGCCGGTCTCCCGCAGCTCCCCGAGCCGACGGGTGGCCTCCAGCGAGTGGCGGGTGTTCTTCCCGAAGTCATGGCCCGGGTCGATCATGATCCCGTCGCGCCGGACGCCCAGCGCGGCCGCGCGCTCCGCGAGCCCCACGGTGACCCGCAGGATGTCCGCCACCACGTCGTCGTAGCCGACCCGGTGCGGCCGGGTGCGCGGTTCGGCCCCGCCCGCGTGCGTACAGACCAGCCCGGCGCCGTACCGGGCGGCGACCTCGGCGAGCCTGGGGTCGACCCCGCCCCAGGCGTCGTTGAGCACGTCCGCGCCCGCCGCGCAGACCGCCTCGCCGACCTCGTGCCGCCAGGTGTCCACGCTGATCACCACGTCCGGATGGCGCCGCCGCACCTCGGCCACGAAGCCGACCGTGCGCCGCGCCTCCTCGTCCGCGCTCACCTCGTCCCCGGGACCGGCCTTCACCCCGCCGACGTCGATGATCGCCGCGCCGTCCGCGACGGCCTGCTCGACGCGGGTGAGCGCGGGCTCGTCGCGGAAGGTCGCACCCTGGTCGTAGAACGAGTCCGGGGTCCGGTTGACGATCGCCATGATCACTCGCTCGTTCTCGTCGAACTCGCGTCGGCCAAGCCGCAGCATGCGTACTTCCTCTCAGGTGTCCGGCAGCGACGATAACTGTCAGTGGGGCATGGCACGATCGGGTCAGACAGTTGACGGGGCCGACGCCCCTCGCGGCGTCATGGCCGGGCCGTCCTAACCGAGGAGAACGATCACCGTGTTCCTGTTCTTGCTGATCACGCTGGTCGTCGTGGTCGGCGCAGTCACCCTCGCCGTCGTCGGCGGCGGCGACGGGGGCCAGCTGTCCGAGGCGCCGCCCGACCGGCTGGACGACCCGCTGCCCGCCGACCGGCCGCTGGACCGGGCGGACGTGGAGGCGCTGCGGCTGCCGATGACACTGCGCGGCTACCGGATGGCGGACGTGGACGATGTGCTGGGGCGGCTCGGTGCCGAGCTGGCCGAGCGGGACGCCCGGATCGCCGAGCTGGAGGAGGCCCTGGCGGGCGCGCGGACCCCGGGCTTCGGGGGCGGCGAGCCGGCCGAGGGGCCGGGGGACTACCCGCCGGACTATCCGGCGGATTTCGAGGGGAGCGGATCGTGAGCGGTCAGGGGACGGTCGTCGGAGCGGACGGCCTGGCGCGCTGCCCGTGGGGGCTGGAGACCGAGTCCATGGCGGACTACCGGGTGTACCACGACACGGAGTGGGCCCGTCAGGTCCGCGGCGATGACGCGCTGTACGAGCGGATCTCTCTGGAGGCGTTTCAGTCCGGGCTGTCCTGGATCACGATCCTGCGCCGCCGGGAGGGGTTCCGGGCGGCCTTCGCCGACTTCCGGATCAAGGCGGTCGCGGAGTTCACCGAGGCCGACGAGCAGCGGCTGCTCGCCGACCCGGGCATCATCCGCAACCGGGCCAAGATCTCGGCCACGATCGGGAACGCCCGGGCGGCGGCGGAGATGGCCGAGGGCGAGCTGGACGAGCTGATCTGGTCCCATGCCCCCGACCCCGCCACCCGCCCGGTCCCGCGCACCTTCGCCGACGTCCCGGCGATCACCCCGGAGTCCACGGCGCTCAGCAAAGCGCTGAAGAAGCGCGGCTTCCGCTTCGTCGGCCCCACCACGGCCTACGCGCTGATGCAGGCCTGCGGCCTGGTCAACGACCACCTGGCCGACTGCCACGTCCGCGATCGCGTCTGACCGCCGGGACCCGGCGCCCCGCGGCGGGTCAGCGGCCCGTGAACCGCGGCTGCTGCTTCTGGACGAAGGCGTCCACCGCGGTGCGGTGGTCCTCCGAGGCGCCCGCCCGGCGCTGTAGCTCGTCCTCCTTGGTCAGGGAGTCGGTGAGGCCGTGGCAGGCCGCGTAGCCCAGCGACTCCTTGATCGCCGCATAGGCCGCGGTCGGGCCCTCGGCCAGCCGCCGGGCGACCGCCGCCGCCTCGGCGGGCAGCTCCGCGGCGGGCACGACCCGATTGACCATGCCCAGCTCCAGCGCCTCCGCCGAACTCACGTTGCGCGGGAAGAGCAGCAGGTCGGCGGCGCGGCCGTGGCCGATCAGGCGCTGGAGGGTCCAGGAGACGCCGGAGTCGGCGGTGAGCGCGACGCCCGCGAACGAGGTGTTGAACGAGGCGGTGTCGGCCACGATCCGGTAGTCGGCGGCGAAGGCGAAGCCCGCCCCGGCCCCGGCCGCGACCCCGTTCACCGCGGCGACCACCGGCTTCGGCATCCCGGCGATCGCGGTCACGATCGGGTTGTAGTGCAGCGAGACGGTGCTCATCGTCGCGCCCTCGCCCTGGTCCCCGTGGGCGTGCGCCTCGCGGTCGGCGGCCAGCAGCCCGATGTGCTCCTTGAGGTCCTGCCCGACGCAGAACGCGCGCCCGGTGCCGATGAGCAGGACGGCCCGGACCGCCGGATCCTCCGCGGCCTGGAGCAGCGCGTCGCGCAGTGCCACCTTGGTGTCGATGTTGAGCGCGTTCATGGCGTCGGGACGGTTCAGAGTGATCGTCGCGAGGCCGTCGGCCAGGTCGTAGAGCACGGTGTCGGTCATATGCGGCCCTCCCGTGGGCAGGTGTTCGGACGCGGCGGGCGTACGTTATCGCGATCGCCTCCCCGAATTGAGTGGTTTTGGGGGAGCGCCGTGCACGGGGGTTGCCGACCGATGTTGGTCATCGGGTCATGGCATGCGGGATAATGAATGAGAAGCAACGTGTTCGATGCCGGTGACGCCTGGGTTGTCGGCTGCGATGAGCTGGTTTCAGGAAGGGGAACGAGCATGGCGGCCATGAAGCCGCGGACGGGCGACGGCCCGCTCGAGGTGACCAAGGAGGGGCGGGGCATCGTCATGCGCGTTCCGCTCGAAGGCGGCGGTCGGCTCGTCGTCGAGCTGACACCCGACGAGGCCGACGCGCTCGGCGATGCACTGAAGAAGGTTGTCGGCTGAGCCACCGGCCCCCATCACCCGAGCCCCGCCCCGGCGTCCGGTCAGAGGTAACCGGACGCCGGGGCGGCGCTGTGTGCGGGACACGTGCGGGGCCTCGGGCCGCCGCCGTAGGGTTCCGGTTCGGTCTCAGCCGCCGCGGTTGACCGCGCACAGCAGGCCGTCCCCGACCGGGAGCAGCGAGGACTGGAGCACGGTGGACTCGCGTACGGTGCGCAGCAGCTCGCGCAGCCGCAGCACCTCGGCGGGCTGGGCGGCGGAGTCCACGGTCCGCCCGTTGGCGAAGACCCCCTCGAAGCAGACCAGACCGCCCGGCCGCAGCAGCCGCAGGGCTTCCTCCAGGTAGTCCAGGCACTCCAGCCGGTCACCGTCGCAGAACACCAGGTCGTAACCGCCGTCGGCGAGCCGGGGGAGGACGTCCAGGGCGCGGCCGGGGATGAAGCGCGCCCGGTTGCCGGCGAAGCCGGCGGCCCGGAAGGCCTGCCGGGCGAACTGCTGCATCTCGGGTTCGGTGTCTACGGTGGTCAGCACGCCGTCGGGGCGCATCCCGTGCAGCAGATGGATGCCGGAGACGCCGGTCCCGGTGCCGATCTCGGCGACGGCCTTGGCGTCCGCGGCGGCGGCGAGCAGGCGCAGCGCAGCGCCGGTGCCCGCGGACACCGAGCGCAGCCCTGCCTCCCGGGCCCGGTCACGGGCCCAGTGAAGGGCTTCGTCCTCGGCGACGAACGCGTCGGCGAACGCCCAGCTCGTCTGCCGGTTGCCGGTAATGACCCTCTCCTGTCCCCGTAGTTGGCGCAACGGTGACTGTATCCGCTGCGCACGGGAACCCGCAGATGGGACCAAGCGTTGAGGGGAGAAGGGGGGACCGTATGGATCACGGCCAAATGCAGGTCAAAAATACTTATCCGGAGCTAACGGGCGAGGTGGATATGGTAGGGGCTCTACTGGACACCACCAGAGCCGACAGGGGAGGTGCGGCTACGGCCGGTGACCGGAGAGTGCTGAGGCGCTTTCGCAGGTCAGCGGGCGAGCCGAAATCCGTGACCGACACCGCTGACCGTTCCCGTTCCGCCGACTCCACCACCGCGACCTTTGCCACTACCGCGTCGTTCGGTGCGGAGGGGGATTCCCCGGCGTGGACGCCTCCCACCTGGGAGGAGATCGTCAGCACGCACAGCGCACGGGTCTACCGCCTCGCCTACCGGCTCACCGGTAACCAGCACGACGCCGAGGACCTCACCCAGGAGGTGTTCGTCCGCGTCTTCCGCTCGCTGTCGACGTACACCCCGGGCACCTTCGAGGGCTGGCTGCACCGCATCACCACCAATCTCTTCCTCGACATGGTCCGCCGTCGTCAGCGCATCCGCTTCGACGCCCTCGCCGAGGACGCGGCCGAGCGGCTCCCCAGCCGCGAGCCCTCCCCCCAGCAGCACTTCAACGACACCCACTTCGACGCCGATGTGCAGCAGGCGCTCGACACCCTCGCGCCGGAGTTCCGCGCGGCCGTCGTGCTCTGTGACATCGAGGGGCTGTCGTACGAGGAGATCGCCGCGACGCTCGGTGTCAAGCTGGGCACCGTGCGCAGCCGGATCCACCGGGGCCGCTCCCATCTGCGCAAGGCGCTCCAGCACCGTGCTCCGGCGGGCGCGCGTGCCGAGCAGCAGCGCGAGGTCGCCCCGGTGGCGCCGCGGGTCTCCGGACCGCGGCTGAGTGGGGAGGTCGGGATCGCGTGACCCGATCAGGCGGTCCGTCCCCCGCCGAGCAGCATCTCGGCGACCGCCTTGCGGCTCTGGTCGACGGTGAACTCGGGCATGACGCGCGTGAGCGCGTCCTCGCACACCTGGCGACGTGCTGTAAGTGCAAGGCGGAGGCCGACGCGCAGCGGCGGCTGAAGAGCGTGTTCGCCGAGACGGCGCCCCCGGGGCCGTCCGAAGGTTTCCTCGCCCGTCTCCAGGGCCTCCCGGCCATCGGCGGCGACGACGGCCCGGGAAGCGGTTCCCCCTTCGCGGACCCGGGCGTCATCGGCCTGCGCGGCGGCGCGCGGGACGTACGGAGCGACGCACCGGAGGTGCGGCCGTCGGAGCGCAGACGGGAGCAGACGTTCGCCTATCTGCCCGCGGTGGCACCGGTGGACCCGGTCGCCGCGGTGTCGGCACACCGGGAGCGCGGCTTCCGGATCCATGAGGTTGAGCGCCCCGCGCCGCGCCGCCGCTTCGCCTTCGCGGCCGCGGGCGCGGTGTCCCTGGCCGCCTTCGCGCTCGGCGCGGCCCTGCCGTTGGAGGCGGCGGTCGACCCCGGCCCCCGCGCGGATGGCTCGGACACCGCGGTCACCCCGGTCGACGCCGACGCCGTCGGCACGGGCACCCGCGAGCGGACCGGCCGCGACGTGGGCCTGCTGGCCACCACCGAGACGCGCCCGGCCGGGCTCCTGTCCCCCAGCGCGACCCCGAGCCGTCCGGTGCTGAGCCCTTCCGGTGCCGCGGTGAACCCGCTGATACAGCCGGTCCTGTCGGTCACGGACCTGCTGCGGGCCCCGACCTCCACCCCGGCGGCGCCCGCGCCGACCCAGCTGGAGGGCCCGACCCAGCCCGCGTCGAGCACCCCCTACCTGGGCTTCAGCACACCCCCGCCCTAGTGCCGCGTCAGTCAAGGTTTGCCCGGTAGCGAGGCGTCCTGGTGCGGTCAGATGCAAGGCGCCGGATCGGCCTCGTAGTGGGCCTACTCGGTGACGCGGCACTAGGGAGTGTCTCGCCGATCATGCCGGGCTCGCGACGCCGCTGCGACATCAGCCGCTGCCGCGGCGGGCGGCACCTCGCGGCCCCGCGCTCGTCGCGCGCAGCGCCTCCCCCAGCTACCGCTGGGAGGTGCCCCCTGACGCCGCTCGCTGATCCGGCCTGACCGACAAGACACCCCCTGGGGATCACGTGGATTCCGGGGATCGTGGGATTCTGCGCAATATCGCTCACACGTCCGGTCGTTCCCCTCGTTCCGCGCACGCGGGCCCGGGCGGACTGATTGAATCGCTTTCGGGCAGCCCTGCCCTGTCGGGGGCACCCCCGACGGTGGCCGCGGGTGAGCCGAAGAGTCGCGGTGACGTATGACCCGGGCGGCGCGATGGGCGCCCGCTTGCGGGAACTTGGGGAGATCATGGACGAGCGGAAGGCCCCCGGGCCCAAGCCGAAGTGGTGGAGCCGTCCGGTCGCAGGGCCCGGCGACCGGCAGTCGGACGACGCGGCGGAGACCGGCGCGGAGCCCCCGGCGGAGACGGCAGCGGAGTCGGCGGCCGAGCGGGCGGTGCCGTCCGGGCCGGAGCCCGAGCGGCCGGGCGGTGCCGACGACAGACGCGAGGCGGTGGACGGGGCCCGTGCGGGCGCCGGGCGCCCGCTCCACGATCCCGATCCGTACAGCACCCCGCCCTACGGCGGCCCCGGCCCCTGGGCCCCGGCCCCGCCCGTACAGCACCCGGGCGCGACCCCGGCGCACGGCACGCAGCTGCCCCCGGGCGCCGTACCGCAGCCCGCTCCGCAGCCCGGGATGCCGCAGCCCGGGGCCGCTCAGCCCGGGATGATGACCCCGGCGCACGGCACCCAGCTGCCGCCCGGCGGCGTTGGCGCGCCGCCGCCACCCGCTCCGCACTCCGAGATGCCGCCTCCCGCCGAGGGCGCCCCGGTCCCCGCCCAGTGGCAGGCCTACGACCCCTGGACCGCGGCCCCGCCGCCCGCCGAGCGCAAGGTAGTCTCCCGCCGCCGCGCGTTCGTCGCCGTCCTGCTGATCGCGCTGATCGCGGGGTGCCTGGGCGGCGGCATCGGCGCGTACGTCGAGCGCGACCGGGCCTCGGGCGGCGTCGACGTGAAGCTTCCGCAGGCCCCGCTGGAGAAGGGCACCCGCCCTCCGGGCAGCGTCGCGGGCATCGCCTCCAGCGCGCTGCCGGGCGTGGTGACCATCCATGTCAGCGGCAGTTCCGAGGAGGGCACCGGCACCGGGTTCGTCCTCGACAAGCAGGGCCACATCCTCACCAACAACCATGTCGTGGCGCCCGCGGGCTCCGAGGGCGACATATCGGTGACGTTCAACGGCGGCCAGACCGCCCGCGCCAAGCTGGTCGGCCGGGACGCCGGGTACGACCTGGCGGTCATCCGGGTCGATGGCGTCTCCGGGCTGAGCCCGCTGCCGCTGGGCAACTCCGAATCGGTCCAGGTCGGCGACCCGGTGGTGGCGATCGGCGCCCCGTTCGACCTGGCGGGCACGGTCACCTCCGGGATCATCAGCGCCAAGGAGCGCCCGATCACCGCGGGCGGCGAGAAGGAGGACGGCAGCGACATCTCGTATGTCGACGCGCTCCAGACCGACGCCCCGATCAACCCGGGCAACTCCGGCGGCCCGCTGGTCGACGGCAAGGCACGGGTCATCGGGATCAACAGCGCCATCCGGGCCGCCGACGACGGCGCCGAGCTGGGCGGTCAGGGCGGCTCCATCGGCCTGGGCTTCGCGATCCCGATCAACCAGGGCAAGCGGGTCGCCGAGGAGCTGATCAACACCGGCAAGGCCACCCACCCCGTGATCGGCGTCACGCTCAACATGGAGTACACGGGCGACGGCGCCCGGGTGAACGGCAAGGGCGCCGCCGGGCCGCCGGTGACCCCGGACGGGCCGGGCGACAAGGCGGGGATCGAGGCCGGTGACGTGATCACCGAGGTGGACGGCGTCCGGGTGCACAGCGGCCAGGAGCTGATCGTCAAGATCCGCAGTCACCGCCCCGGCGACCGGCTCCGGCTGACCCTCAAACGGGACGGCGACGAGCGCACCGTGGAGCTGACGCTGGGCTCGGCGAGCAGCGACGGCTAGGGGGTGTCTCGCCGATCATGCCGGGCTCCCGACGCCGCTGTGACATCAGCCGCTGCCGCGGCGGGCGGCACCTCGCGGCGCCGCGCTCGTCGCGCGCAGCGCCTCCCCCAGCTACCGCTGGGAGGTGCCCCCTGACGCCGCTCGCTGATCCAGCCTGATCGACAAGGCCCCCTGGAGGCGACGGCTGAGGGCCGAGACTGGATGACGGCCGGGGCGCCAGGGCGGCCGGAGACGGCTCCCTGGCGCCCGATGTTGGCCCGGGCGTCTCCCGCGGCGCCCCCGCCGACAGGTACGGTATTGAGTGGCCCACGCAGGGTTTCGGACGTCTTCTAGGAGCTGCAAGGTGTTGGACATAGGACCTCTCGAGCTCATCGCGCTCGTTGTCCTTGCGGTGCTCATCTTCGGCCCGGACAAGCTTCCGAAGGTCATCCGGGACGTGTCGCAGTTCATCCGCAAAATCCGGGAGTTCTCCGACAGCGCCAAGGAGGACATCCGCTCCGAGTTGGGGCCCGAGTTCAAGGACTTCGAATTCGAGGACCTGAACCCCAAGACCTTCGTGCGCAAGCATGTGCTCGACTCCGATGAGCTGGGCCTGAAGGAGATCCAGAACGGGTTCGACCTCCGCAAGGAGATGGCCGAGGTCGCCGACTCCGTGAACGGCCGGGAGAGTGACGTCGCACACGGCTCTTCAGGGGGCTCCGGCGCCACTCCGCCGTCCCTGTCCAAGGGCGATTCCGGCACCCCTGACCTGCTGCGCAAGCGTGATGACCAGCCTCGCGAGGACCGTCCGCCTTTCGACTCCGACGCCACTTGATCCCCCCGTATGCCCGGGCTGGTTGACCCGTATGGCTATCCTCCCTTTGTCCGGGGTGAGGTCGCCCGAAGGGGGGCGGGCCGCCCACGACGAAGGGCAACGAGGAGGCTCCGCGCACATGGGCACGACGAGTCGGCTAGGGGTGCATGGGGTGGACGGTACGGCGCAGGGGAAGCCCGCCGAGGCTCGGCGGAGCGTCGACGGCTATCTGATGGCCGCCTTCCCCTGGTACGGCCTTGACGAGGCGTTCACCGGGCCGCGCTGGCTCATGCAGGTGGGTACGGCCGCCGACGGCCGGGTGGAATACGGCTCGACCGGGCACGGCGAGGAGCCGTCGCTCCGCGTCGAGACCGATATGGACCAGCAGCGCTTCACGGTCGTGGTGACCGTCGGCGGCCGCCCCGTGCGCGACAGCGCGGACGGCACCGGCAAGCTGGAGGCCACCTCGGTCTCCTCGGCCGCCTGGCTGGCCGGCTCGGGCCTGCTGTCATGTACCTGGCCGACCCGTATGGAGCGGGGACTGCGCCAGGACTGGCTGGACCAGCAGACCGCGATCGCCTGGGAGCTGGCGGACGCCCTGGACGGCGAGGAGTGGTCCGCGCTGTCGCTGCCGGTGGACGGCGTGCCGACCGACTTCCACTACCGCGAGTCGGAGTACGGCTGGGTGCTGGCCGGGTCGGCGGGCGAGAGCGTGCACATCGGGGCGTACGGGCGCGGGATGAGCGCCTACGGCCTGGGCTTCTCGGTGATCAAGGACATCACCGGCTACGACGCATAGCGGTACGGCTGCGCGGGGGCGGCCTCATGGATGAGCCCATGAGGCCGCCCCCGCGCCCGTACGACCGCTCAGAACTTGTTGCGCGGCGTGACGCCCAGCGACATGCCCGCCAGGCCCCGCTGCCGCCCGCCGATCTTGCCCGCGATCGCGCGCAGCGCGCTGCCCGCGGGGGAGTCGGGGTCGGACAGTACGACCGGCTTGCCGTCGTCGCCGCCCTCCCGCAGCCGGACGTCGATCGGGATGGCGCCCAGCACGGGCACCGTCGTCCCGGTGGTCCGGGACAGGCCCTCGGCGACGGTCTGCCCGCCGCCGGTGCCGAAGACGTCGACCATCTCGTCGCAGTGCGGGCAGGGCAGCCCGGACATGTTCTCCACCACGCCGACGATCTTCTGATGGGTCTGGACGGCGATCGAGCCCGCCCGCTCGGCCACCTCGGCGGCGGCCTGCTGCGGCGTCGTCACCACCAGGATCTCGGCGCCCGGCACCAGCTGGGCGACGGAGATCGCGATGTCACCGGTGCCCGGCGGCAGGTCCAGCAGCAGGACGTCGAGGTCGCCCCAGTAGACGTCGGCCAGGAACTGCTGGAGGGCGCGGTGCAGCATCGGCCCGCGCCACACCACCGGGGCGTTGCCCGGGGTGAACATCCCGATCGAGATCACCTTCACGCCGTTCGCCGACGGCGGCATGATCATGTCCTCGACCTGGGTCGGCTTCCCGTCGGCGCCCAGCATGCGCGGCACCGAGTGGCCGTAGATGTCGGCGTCCACGACGCCGACCTTGAGCCCGTCGTCGGCCATCGCGGCGGCCAGGTTGACCGTCACCGAGGACTTGCCGACGCCGCCCTTGCCGGACGCGACCGCGTACACCCGGGTCAGCGAGCCGGGCTTGGCGAAGGGCACCTCGCGCTCGGCCTGGCCGCCGCGCAGCGAGGTCGCCAGCTCGCGCCGCTGCTCGTCGCTCATCACGTCCAGCTCGACCGTGACGCCCGTCACCCCGCCGACCTGGCCGACCGCGTCCCGCACCCGGCTGGTGATCGTTTCCCGCATCGGACAGCCGGCGACCGTGAGGTAGACCTCCACCGCGACGGTGCCGTCCGACGCGATCGCGACGGATTTGACCATGCCGAGGTCGGTGATCGGCTTGTGGATCTCCGGGTCGTTGACCGTGGCGAGCGCGGCGCGCACCGCGTCTTCGCTCGGTGCCGGGACAGTGTCGGTAGCCATAAAGAGATGGTACGGCGCCGGGGGTACGCGTCGGTAAGCCCGTCAGCGGTCGCGTTCCTCACGCGAGGGAGCGCGCGACGGCTCGGCCCGCCCCTCGTCCAGTTCCCGGACCAGTGCCTCGAACTCGGAGCGGATCCAGTCCCGCGTCGCGACCTCGCCGAGCCCGGCGCGCAGTGACGCGATCTCCCGGGTCAGGAACTCGGTGTCGGCGATGGACCGCTCGTCCCGCGCCCGGTCCTGCTCGTAGTTGACGCGGTCGCGGTCGGCCTGCCGGTACTGGGCGAGCAGGATCAGCGGCGCCGAGTACGACGCCTGGAGCGACAGCATCAGCGTCAGGAAGATGAACGGGAACGGGTCGAACCGCAGCGGGCCCGGGGCCAGGGTGTTCCAGGCCAGCCAGGCGACGACGAAGACCGTCATCCAGGCGATGAAGCGGCCGGTGCCCAGGAAGCGGGCGATCAGCTCCGACGCCCTGCCGAACGCCTCCGGGTCCCAGCGCGGCAGCGGACTGCGGCGGGGCTCCCTGGGCCGGTCGAGGCGGCCGCCGTCACCGTCCACCGCCCACCTCCGGCACGTTCACGCCGCCGTACAGCTCGCGCTCCCGCCAGTCGGGGGGCAGCAGATGGTCCAGGACGTCGTCCACGGTCACCGCGCCCAGCAGCGCCCCGCCCTCGTCCACGACCGGCGCCGCCAGCAGGTTGTACGTCGCCAGGTGCCCGGCGACCACGGGCAGGGGGGTGTCCGGGCGCAGCGGCCGCAGATCGGTGTCCACGGCCGCGCCGACGAGGGTGAACGGCGGGTCGCGCAGCAGCCGTTGGAAGTGGATGGTGCCCAGATAGCGCCCGGTGGGCGTCTCGTCGGGCGGGCGGCACACATACACCTGGGCGGCGAGCGCCGGGGTGAGGTCCTGGTTGCGCACCCGCGCGAGGGCGTCCGCGACCGTGGCGTCCGGCCGCAGCACGATCGGCTCGGTCGTCATCAGCCCGCCCGCCGAGCCCTCCTCGTACGACATCAGCCGCCGCATGTCGGCCGCGTCCCGGGGCCGCATCAGGGTCAGCAGCCGCTCCTTGTCCCGTTCGGGCAGCTCGGACAGCAGGTCGGCCGCGTCGTCCGGGTCCATGGCCTCCAGGACGTCGGCCGCGCGCTCCTCCTCGAGCTTGCCGAGGATCTCCACCTGGTCGTCGTCGGGCAGCTCCTCCAGGACGTCCGCGAGCCGTTCGTCGTCCAGTGCCGCCGCGACCTCGCCGCGCCGCTTGGCGGAGAGGTGGTGCAGGACGTTGGCGAGGTCGGCGGGGCGCAGCTGCTCGAAGGTGGCCAGCAGGTTCTCCGCGCCCTGCCCGTGCTCCTCCAGCGAAAATCCGGTGACGGCCGACCAGTCCACGGTCAGCGTCTCGCCGCGGCGGCGCAGCGCACCGCTCTTGCCGCGGCGCACGAAGACCTTGTCGATTTCCCACTCGCGGCGCGCGGGCAGCTGGGCCATCCCCACGTCCAGGACCGTGACCTGCTCGCCGGTCTCCACCACCCGCACCGTGCGGTCCAGCAGTTCGCCGAGGACCAGCGTCTCGGTGGGGCGCTGCTCGAAGCGCCGCATGTTGACCACGCCAGTGGTGATGACCTGGCCCGACTCCACGCCGGTCACCCGCGTCATGGGCAGGAAGATGCGGCGGCGGGTGACCACTTCGACGACCAGCCCGAGCACCCGCGGCGGCCGCCCCGCCAGCCGCAGCATCGCCACCAGATCGCGGACCCGCCCGACCTGGTCGCCGTTCGGGTCGAAGACGGCGACACCGGCCAGATGCGAGACATAGATCCGTGAGGCGCCTGCCGGCATGTCATGCGCCTCCTTCCCGCTGCGTGGTGGCCCGCTACGCATCGGTGCGTATTCACCGGGTTCAGGCTAGCCTGCCCCGTTCTGCCCCGCCGCCGGACGAACGGCCCCCGGGACCCTGCGCACACTTCCGTACGGCACCGGTACGCTGCCGTACTGCACCGGACCGGCATCAGGAGGCAGAGCGGACGTGCGCATCCGGAACACGGCTCTCGTCGCGGTGATGTGCGCGGGACTGGCCGCGCTCACCGCGTGCGGCGGCGAAGGGGAGAAGGCGGACCCCGACGCGGGAACGAACGGCGTGGGCAAGTTCCCCGCCAAGAAGATCGAGAGCAAGGCCCGGACGGCGGCGGGGAGCGCGGACGCGGTCCATCTGTCCGGCAGCCTCGTCTCCAAGGGCCGCACCTACAAGCTCGACATGAAGCTGAAGGGCGACGGCGGCACCGGCGTCGTCTCCACCAAGGGCTCCCGCTACGAACTGCTGCGGGTGGGCGAGGAGCTGTACCTCAAGGCGGACGCGGGCTTCTGGGCCCACCAGGGCGCCAGCGGCGGCCACAGCGGCGACGCGGCCGCCGCGGACAAGCTCGACGACAAGTACGTGAAGGTGCCGTCCGGGGACCCCTCCTACAAGCGGCTCAGCGGCTTCACGGACAAGAGCGTCATGCTGGACGGGCTGCTCGGCCTGCACGGCACCATCACCGCGGGCGAGCGGGGCGAGGTCGGCGGCATCCGCACGATCCGCATCCTGGGCGGCAAGGAGGGCGACGGCGGCTCCCTCGACGTCTCCCTGAAGGGCCGCCCGTACCCGCTGCGGCTCCAGCGCGCGGGGGGCGCGGGGGTGATCCGGCTGGAGGACTGGAACAAGGACTTCAAGCTGTCCGCGCCGGACGAGGACCACGTGGTCGACTACGGCCGGCAGATCCCCACGGGGACGTAGTTCCAGCCCCGCAGGCACCCCAGCCTCACCGCAACCCCCAGCCCTCCGGGCGTAACCCCCAGCCCTCCGGGCGTAACCCCCAGCCCTCCGGGCACCCAGCCCCTCCGGGCGTAACCCCCAGCCCCTCCGGCGTTTGAGGAGCGGGGTCCAGGGGCGGAGCCCCGCATCGGGGGGCCGGGGGCTTGCCCCGCCACGCGGCGGAGCCGCATACCGGTACTGCGGGAAGGGGCGGGGTGGGGAAAGTCAGCCCGCCTTCCGCCCCCGCTTCCCCCGCGCCAACAGCTTCGGCAACCCCGCCGGAATCGGCCGCCGCGTCACGGCGGGCGACGGCAGGGGCGCCGCGGCCAGCGACCCCGTCCCCGCCGACACCAGCGCCGCGTCAGCCACCGGCTCCAACCGCAGCACCCGGCACTCCCGCGCCCACCGGTCCTCGATCGCGTCCGCGTCCACCGCGTTCAGCCGCTTGCCCTTCAGTTCGCCGACGGCCGCGGTCCACGCCTCGCCGCCCGGGGTGAGTTCGACCACCCGCGCGGGCCAGCCGACCAGCCGCCCGCCCTTGTCCTTGCTGCGCACGGTCACCGTCGCGGTGCCGCCGTCCACCAGCCCGAGCCCCGTCAGCGGCTGCTCGTCGGGGCCGTCCCCGACGAGGCAGACGGCGCCCTCGTGCCAGATGTGCCACAGGGCGCGGGCGGCGCCCTCGGAGCCCTGAACCCAGACCAGGGCGGACTTCTTGGACGCCTCCTCGACCAGGGCGCGGTCGATGGGGTCCATGGCGTCCAGCGGCGTCGGCGTCTGCGTCATGCGAACAGCCTAGGACAGCGCGGCCGGTGCCCTCCGCGCATCCCATCCAGCGGGATGACAGTTCCATACGCGGCACACGCACCTTACGCTGAGCGGTGTGCCCACGACGCGCTCCACCCGCCCCTCCCGCACACCCACCGCCGCCACCACCGCACCGCACCCGTCCCTGGACGCGGCCCTGCTGGCCGTCGCCGTCGCCGGGGTGTCGCTCTCCGCCCCGCTGGCCGCCGCGACCGCGGCCCCGGCCCTCGCCGTCGCGTTCTGGCGCAACGCCCTGGCGGTCGGCGCCCTCACCCCGCTCGCGCTGTGGCGGCACCGGGGCGAGCTGCGCCGGATGGGGCGCCGGGCGGTGGCGCTCTCGGCCGCCTCGGGGGCGCTGCTCGCCGTGCACTTCGGGACCTGGCTGCCGAGCCTGCACATGACGTCCGTGGCCTCCTCGACCGCGCTGGTGACCACGACCCCGATCTGGACCGCGCTGCTGCTGCGGCTGCGCGGCCACCGCCCGCCCCCGGCGGCGACCCTCGGCACGGTGCTCGCGTTCCTCGGTGTGGTGATCCTCACCGGGGTCGACCTGTCCGCCTCCCCGCAGGCCCTCGCGGGCGACGCGCTCGCCCTGGTGGGCGGCGTGGCCGCGGCCGGGTACGTGCTGCTGGGGGCGGAGGTGCGCCGGGTGGCGAGCACGACCGCGTACACCTACGTCTGCTACTCCACGACCAGCGTGTGCCTGCTGCTGACCTGCCTGGCCGCGGGCGCGCGGCTGCACGGCTACGGCGGGGACACCTGGCTGAAGCTGGTGCTGCTGATGGTCACCGCGCAGCTGCTCGGGCACACGCTGATCAACCGGGTGGTCAAGGGCCTGGGCCCGTCCGTGACGTCGACCGCGATCCTGCTGGAGACGCCGGGCGCGGCGCTGATCGCGGCGGTGTGGCTGGGCCAGCAGCCGCCGGTCGCCGCCTACCCGGCGCTCGTGGTGATCCTCGGCGGGCTCGCCCTGGTGGTCCTGGCGGACCGCAAGCAGCCGCGGGACGACCCGCGCACGGCCGACTAAGGGGTGTCCTGTCGATCAGGCCGGATCAGCGAGCGGCGTCAGGGGGCACCTCCCAGCGGTAGCTGGGGGAGGCGCGAGGGGGCACCGCCCAGCGGTAGCTGGGGGAGCGACGAGTGCGGGGCCGCGAGGTGCCGTGCCAGACGTCGGGAGCCCGGCATGATCGGCGAGACACCCCCTAGAGCCAGCCGTTCCGCTTGAACCCGCGGTGGATCGTGACGCAGATCCCCACCGTGACGGCGAGCACCATCGGGTAGCCGAACCTCCAGTGCAGCTCCGGCATGTAGTCGAAGTTCATGCCGTAGATCCCGGCGATCATCGTCGGAACGGCGCAGATCGCCGCCCAGGATGTGATCTTGCGCATGTCCTCGTTCTGGGCGACCGTCGCCTGCGCCAGGTTCGCCTGGAGGATCGAGTTCAGCAGGTCGTCGAAGCCCAGCACCTGCTCGTTGACCCGGGCCAGGTGGTCCGCGACGTCCCGGAAGTACTTCTGGATGTCGGGGTCCACCAGCCGCATCGGACGCTCGCTCAGCAGCTGCATCGGCCGCAGCAGCGGCGAGACGGCCCGCTTGAACTCCAGCACCTCCCGCTTGAGCTGGTAGATCCGGCCCGCGTCGCCGCCGCGCCGGGAGGTGGCCTGCGAGAAGACCTCGATCTCGACCTCGTCGATGTCGTCCTGGACGGCGTCGGCGACCGCCAGGTACCCGTCCACGACCTGGTCGGCGATGGCGTGCAGCACCGCCGAGGGGCCCTTGACCAGCAGCTCCGGGTCCTCCTGGAGCCGGTGCCGCAGGGCGCGCAGCGAGCCTTGGCCGCCGTGCCGCACGGTCACGATGAAGTTGTGGCCGGTGAAGCACATCACCTCGCCGGTCTCCACGACCTCGCTGGTCGCGGTGAGTTCGGCGTGCTCCACGTAGTGGATGGTCTTGAAGACGGTGAAGAGGCTGTCGTCGTACCGCTCCAGCTTCGGCCGCTGGTGCGCCTGCACCGCGTCCTCGACGGCCAGTGGGTGCAGTCCGAACTCCTGCGCGATGCCCGCGAACTCGCGCTCGTTCGGCTCGTGCAGACCGATCCACGCGAAGCCGCCCTCGGCGCGCACCCGCTCCATCGCCTGCGCCGGGCTGACGTGGTCGCTGACCCGCTTCCCGTCGCGGTAGACGGCGCAGTCGACGATCGCGCTGGTGACGGACGGGTCGCGGGTGGTGTCGTAGTTGCTGGCCTTGTGGGTCAGGCGCAGGGCGGGGCGGACGGCTGCACGCAGGTCACGGATCATCGACATGACGGGCTCCTTCACGGGCCGGCCGTCAGCGGCGGGCGCGCGGCGCAGCGCGGCGCCCGGAAGGTGGACGTACGGCACTCCCTTGAGGCGTACGTCCGCAAAGCGGGCGGCGCTCCGTGCGATGGCGCTGACGGAAGTTCGCGGAGAACAAAGAACAGATGCGATACGAAGGCGCTCTGCCGTCACATGCCCTTGATGCGAGAAGACTTCACGTGTTTCACCGCGAGGCGGTGGGGTACGGAAGGTTTCAGATCATGAAGCCGCATACCAAGGGGAAACGACGGGAGAACTGTCGGTACTGCACGGTCGACTCGGATCCACCGCAGCCCCACCTCCTCCGGCCGGTCCCCCTTGGGGGACGACGTATTTCCCTGGGCAGGCAGCCAGGCTATCAGTCGGCAGAACCGTTAAGCCGCCGCTTTGCCCGTTCGATACGCGATCTATGCTCACCGCATGTCAGACGTCACGCAGCTGGTCGAGGCCCGGTTGATCACGGCGCTGGGCGAGCCGGACGCCCGCGCCGCCGTCACGTTCGTCGGTACGGACCGCATCGAGGTGCTGCGTTTCCGCGCGGACGGGAACGTCGTGCGGTACGTCACCCTCGGCATGTCGGACCATCCGATGACCGACCCCACCGCCGCCGTCGCCGACCAGCTCCGCGGCCCGCGCGCCGAGCTGGTCCTCACAATGCGCAGCGGCGCCCCCGGCCCCGCCTCCGCCGTCCTGGACGAGGTGCTGCGCCCGCTCGCCGTACTGGCCGCCTCGCCGCAGGTCGAGGGCGTGGTGGTGGCCCCGGGCGCGTCCCTGGACCTGGGCGGCCCGCTGTGGCCCGGGGCGCCCTTCACCTCCGTACTCGTCGGTGAACCGGGCGGCCTGGTCCAGGACTTGGAGCTGATCGAGCCGATGGAGCCGGTGCGCTTCCTGCCGCTGCTGCCGATGACCGGCAACGAGGCGGCGTGGAAGCGGGTCCACGGTGCCGGCGCGCTCCAGGACCGCTGGCTGCGGCACGGCACGGACCTCCGCGACCCGGCCAGGTCCGGTGTGCCGCTCGTGTGAAGCCCGCCGGAAACGAGTCGTGTGCCCGTCGTGTGCCCGTCGGACGCCCGTTCCCTCCACACGGGTGATCGTCCTTGACGTGGGGACGGGCGGGGAGGACCGTGGGGCCCTATGAGGGGCGAACCCAGTTGCCCGAAGTGCGGTGGCCGGGTGCGTGCGCCCGGTCTCTTCGCCGACTCCTGGCAGTGCGGTGTGCACGGCACGGTGCACCCCGTTCAGCCGGTCGTCCCGCCGAGCGTGGAAGCACTCGTGGTGGTCACCAACCGCGCCCGGGTGCCCGTATGGATGCCGTGGCCGCTGCCCGTCGGCTGGCTGTTCACCGGGGTCGCGTGCGCCGGTGACGACCGCAGCGGCGGCCGCGCCACCGTCGTGGCCTGCTCGGGCCCCGGCCCGCTGGGCGGCCCGGGGGAACTGCTGCTGATCGCGGAGGAGCTGGGCGTGGGGCTCGGCGCGCGGTACGCGGGCATCCCCGGCCCCGACCCCGGACCCGGGATGCGGGTGGACAAGCCGCCGCACGTCAAGGTGCTGGCCGCCGGGCGGCCCACCCCGCTGTGGCACGTCGAGGGCACCCCGGACGACCGCGCGGTCTTCGCGGGCGAGGCGTGCGGGCTGTGGCTGTGGGCGGTGGTCTGGCCCGAGCAGACCGGGCTGCTGATGTACGACGAGATGGTGCTCACCGATCTGCGGGACGCGGGCGCCGAGGTGGACCTGGTGCCGTGCGGTGCCTTGTCGCCGCGGCTGCTGTCCTGACGTACGTGACGAGCACCGCGATGATCACCCCCTGACGCGGGGCATGCCCGGGACTGCGGCTACCCTGAAGCAGGCTGCTTGTTCACCCTGTTACCGCTGGGAGCCCGCGTTCGTGCGCATCGACCTGCACACCCACTCCACCGCGTCGGACGGTACGGACACCCCCGCCGAGCTGGTGCGCAATGCCGCCGCGGCCGGTCTGGACGTCGTCGCGCTCACCGATCACGACACGGTCGGCGGTTACGAGGAGGCGGCCGGGGCGCTGCCGGAGGGGCTGACGCTGGTCACCGGCGCCGAGCTGTCCTGCCGCCTGGGCGGGGTGAGCCTGCACATGCTGGCGTACCTCTTCGATCCGGCCGAACCCGAGCTGGCGCGCGAGCGCGAGCTGGTGCGCGACGACCGGGTGCCCCGGGCCAAGGGGATGGTCGCGAAGCTGCGCGAACTGGGCGTGCCCGTGACCTGGGAGCGGGTGGCGGAGATCGCCGGGGACGGGGCCGTCGGACGGCCGCACGTTGCGACCGCGATGGTCGAGGCGGGCGTCGTGGAGAGCGTCTCGGACGCGTTCTCCTCGGAGTGGCTGGCGAACGGCGGCCGGGCGTACGTGGAGAAGCACGAGCTGGACCCCTTCGAGGCGGTCCGGCTGATCAAGGGCGCGGGCGGGGTCGCCGTCTTCGCGCATCCGCTGGCCGTCAAGCGCGGCGAATGCGTACCGGAGAGCGCGATCGGGGAGCTGGCCGCGGCCGGTCTCGACGGCATCGAGGTCGACCACATGGACCACGACGAGCCGACGAGGGCCCGGCTGCGCGCGATCGCCGCCGAGCATGGGCTGCTCACCACGGGCTCCAGCGACTACCACGGCAGCCGTAAGGCCTGTCGGCTCGGCGAGTACACCACCGACCCCGAGGTCTACGCCGAGATCGTGCGCCGGGCGGCGCGAGGGCCCTCCTGACGGATCTCCGCGGCGTCGCGACGCCCTGCACGCACTCTCACCGCACCGCACGAAACCCCAAGTAGCTCCGCTACGAGGGCTTCCGCGCGGCACGCCGAGAGCACGCACCGGACGCCGCTCCTTCTCCCACGGAGATCCGCCAGAAGGACCCACCCCCACGCGAAGCGCCCCCGTACGACGGCGTACGGGGGCGGCTGCGGTAATGCGTCGGGTGCGGTCACTCTCGTCTCGTCGGTGACCCGTCTGCGTCCGTGTCTGCTGTTGCTGCTTCTGCGTCGGTGCTGCTACCGGGCTGCGGTTTCGGCTGGACGGATGTAGATGCGCTGGCCGATCGCGGCGGCCTGCTGCACGATCCGGTTGACGGAGGCGGCGTCCACGACGGTGCTGTCCACGGCGTTGCCGTCGACATCGTCAAGACGCATGATCTCGAAGCGCTGCAAGGCTTCTCCCTTCGTCTGATCCTCCTGCTGGAGAACTGGTGGGTACGGGAGACGCGCGGCGTCGCTGCCGCGCGTTCCACAACCTGTTCAACGAAGCATGCCTCGAAAACATTCCCTACGCTAATGAAATTTTTCGCCAGACTAAGCATTCCCTGGTCGGGCGCCGATCGGACGGAGTCCGGTTGTGCCCCTCCGGAAGGGGCCCGGAGAATGAACCGCGTATGAGTGACGTGATGCCCCCGGGCCAACCAGACCTCGCCTCGATCGTCGACGGCATCGAGCGCACCAATGAGCTGCTCCAGCGTGTGCTGGCCGAGGTCGCGACCACGCCCTCCACTCATGCGATCTTCGTGGACGCCGGATATGTCTACGCGGCCGCCGGGCGGCTCGTCGCCGGAACGGAGGACCGCCGGGCCTTCGAACTGGACGCCGAGGGGATCATCGAGGCGTTCATCGACAAGGCCCGGACGATCTTCCCGGACAGCCGGCTGCTGCGGGTCTACTGGTTCGACGGGGCCCGGCGCCGCATCCACACCCCGGAGCAGCAGAGCATCGCCGAGCTGCCCGACGTCAAGGTCCGGCTGGGCAACCTCAACGCCAACAACCAGCAGAAGGGCGTCGACTCACTCATCCGCTCCGACCTCGAATCCCTCGCCCGGCACCGGGCCATCGGCGACGCCGTGCTCATCGGCGGCGACGAGGACCTGGTCTCCGCCGTCGAGGCCGCGCAGGGCTACGGAGCGCGCGTCCACCTGTGGGGCATCGAGGCCCTCGACGGGCGCAACCAGGCCGAGCCGCTGCTGTGGGAGGTCGACAGCCAGCGCACCTTCGACCTCGACTTCTGCAAGCCGTACGTCACCCGGCGGGCCACCGGTTACGAGCCGAACGGCGACACACCGCTGTGCGGGCCCGCGCCCTCCCGCGACGAGGTGCGCTTCATCGGCGCCCAGATCGCCGCCCAGTGGCTCTCCGCACGCGGCCGCGAAAACCTCGCCGACCTGCTGCCCGGCCACCCCTATCTGCCCGGCTCGGTCGACCAGGAGCTGCTGATCGACGCGGAGGGGATGCTGCGGCTGTCCCTGCGCGCCCACGCCGACCTGCGGCGCGCGCTGCGGGACGGCTTCTGGGAGCACCTCCAGGCGCAGTATTAGGCGATGCTCTCCCAGAACGTGATCAGCGCGTCCGCCGTGGGATGCGGCCGCTCCGCGTTGGGGGAGTGCTCCGCGCCCTCGATCACGGTCCGGTGGGCGGACAGCCGTTCCGCCATCGCGTCCATCAGCGGCACCGGCCAGGCGTAGTCCACCTCGCCCGACAGCACATGCTTGGGGAGCGCCGTCGCGGCCAGCTCCCCGACCCGGTCCGGCTCGCCGTTCAGCTGCCGCCCGGTGGCCATCAGCTGTTCCGGAACGGTGCCCATCCAGCGCGTGTGGAGAAAGTCCCGTACGCCGGGCGGGGTCACCTCATCGGCAGCCTCGGGCGGATCGAGTTCGCGCATCGCCTGCCACACGGACCCCATGTCCATCGTGCCCAGCGCGTCGATCAGCAGCTTGGTGCGGGTCTGCTGCGGAGGCGCGATGGCCGCTGGCCCGGAACTCATGATCGTGAGCGAGGCGAAGGCGGCGGGGGAGCGGAGCACGGCGGCCCGTGCGATCAGCCCGCCGAGCGAGTGCCCCAGCACGTGCACCGGCCCCGCGCCGTCCGCCAGCGCCGTGGCCTGGGCCAGCAGATCCCGCGCCAGCTCGTCCTGCGCGTACGCGGCCTCGTCGCGCGGCCCGCGGCTCTCGTGCTGCCCCCGCCCGTCGACCGCGACCGCCCGGAACCCGGCGGCGGCCAGCGGCTCCAGCAGCGCGATGAAGTCCTCCTTGCTCCCGGTGAACCCCGGCACCAGCAGCACGGTCCCCCGCGCCGCGCGCCCGGGCCGCGCGTCATGCACGGCGAACTCGCCGCGCGCGGTCGACAGCCGAAGGGCGCGGGCGCCCGAGGGAAGGGTGAGAAACGGCGGCCTGCTCATGAGGACGAGGCTATACAGGACGCTGAGAACGCGGCGTGAACACTGCGTTGTGCCTTCCGCAGGGGTTTCGGGGGCAGGGCCCTGGAGGCCCCGCCGGGCCCGCTCCGCGCGGGGGTGCACGCACGCCCGGGCCTGTCGCGGGGCGGGCGGGGCCGCGCCTGCGGCCGCCGATGTACCTCGGGCGTGCCGGCCCGGGGGCCTCGGGGCGTGCGGGTGGCCTGGCGTGATGAGAGTGGCGTACCCGAGGGGTTGGTGCGCTCGGGCGGGCTCCTCGGGGGCTGGCGTGCTGGTGCCTGGCGTCCTGGGGCTGGCGTACCCGATGGGCTGGCTGGTGCGCCGGGGACGGTGCTTCGGGGGCGCGGGCCCGCCCCGCAGGTTCGGCGGGGGCGTACGAACGCCCCTGCGGGAACCCGGCGTAGGGCGCGCAACGGTGGCTGCCCGGTGGGCCTGCGCGCCGGTGGTCCGGTGCACCAGGAGCCGACGCACCGGGCCTGGACGCGCCCGGGGCCTGATCCGCGGTGCGGATCAGGCCCCGTGGGGTGCTGGGTGCCGTCAGGCCTCGGGGGTGGTGTCCGCCGCGGCCTTGGTGCGGGTACGGCGGCGTACGGGCTTCGCCTCGGCCTCGTCGGGCTGCGTCGCGGTCGGCTCCGCGGCCTTGGCCGTCGTACGGGTACGACGGCGCGGCTTGGCGGGGGCCTCGGCCTCCGCGACCGCCGTCTCGGCGGTGGCGGCCTTGGCCCGGGTACGGCGCCGCGGCGTGGTCGTGGCGGCTTCCGCCGCCTCGGTCCCGGCCGTCTCCGTCGCCTTGGTGCGGGTGCGGCGGCGGGGCTTGGCGGGGGCTTCCTCGGCCGTTTCGGTCGTGCCCTCGGCGGTGGCTACGGCCGTTTCGGCGGTGGCCGCCTTGGTGCGGGTGCGGCGGCGGGGCTTGGCCGGGGCCTCCTCGGCTGCCTCGGTCGCGCCCTCAGCCGTGGCGACGGCAGTCTCGGCGGCGTCGGCCTTCGTACGGGTACGGCGGCGGGGCTTGGCGGGAGTCTCCTCCGCCGGGGCCTCTGCCGGGGCCTCCGCCGTGTCGACGGCGGTCACGGCCGCGGTGTCCGCCTCGACCGCCGCACCGGAACGGGTGCGGCGACGGCGGCGCGGGCGGCGCGGTTCGGTCGCCGACTCGGTGCCCTCCGTCTCCGTGGGAGCCGTGGCGTCCACCGTCTGGCCACCGCGGGTGCGGCGGCGGACCCGCGGGGTGCGGGTGCGGCGCGCGGGGCGCTCCTCCGTGGTGGAGGAGCGGCGGCCGCGGCCGCCGGTCTCACCGAGGTCCTCGATCTCCTCGGCCGCCAGCCCGGCCCGGGTGCGCTCGGCGCGCGGCAGGACACCGGTGGTGCCCTTCGGGATGCCCAGCAGCTCGAACAGATGGGCGGAGGTCGAGTACGTCTCCTCCGGGTCGTTGAACGGCAGGTCCAGCGCCTTGTTGATCAGCTGCCAGCGCGGGATGTCGTCCCAGTCGACCAGCGTGATGGCCGTACCCGAGGCGCCCGCGCGGCCGGTGCGGCCGATGCGGTGCAGGTAGGTCTTCTCGTCCTCGGGGGACTGGTAGTTGATCACATGGGTGACGCCCTCGACGTCGATACCGCGCGCGGCGACGTCGGTGCAGACCAGGACGTCGACCTTGCCGTTGCGGAAGGCGCGCAGCGCCTGCTCGCGGGCGCCCTGGCCGAGGTCGCCGTGGACCGCGCCGGAGGCGAACCCGCGGCGGGAGAGCTGGTCGGCGATGTCGGCGGCGGTCCGCTTCGTACGGCAGAAGATCATCGCGAGCCCGCGGCCCTCGGCCTGGAGCACGCGCGCCACGACCTCCGGCTTGTCCAGGGAGTGGGCCCGGAAGACGTGCTGGGTGGTGTTGGCGACGGTCTGGCCCTCGTCGTCCGGCGCGGTGGCGCGGATGTGCGTGGGCTGCGACATGTAGCGCCGGGCCAGGGAGATGACCTGGCCCGGCATGGTCGCCGAGAACAGCATGGTCTGGCGCTTGGCGGGCAGCAGCTGGATGATCTTCTCGACGTCGGGCAGGAAGCCCAGGTCGAGCATCTCGTCGGCCTCGTCGAGGACCAGTGCCCTGACGGACGAGAGCCGCAGCTTCTTCTGGCCCGCGAGGTCGAGCAGCCGGCCGGGGGTGCCGACGACCACGTCGACGCCCTTCTTCAGGGCCTCGACCTGCGGTTCGTACGCGCGGCCGCCGTAGATCGACACGACGCGGACGGCGCGGACCTTACCGGCGGTCAGCAGGTCGTTGGTGACCTGCTGGCACAGCTCGCGGGTGGGGACGACCACGAGCGCCTGCGGGGCGTCGGTCAGCTGGTCGGGCTCGGCCCGGCCCGCCTCGATGTCCGCGGGGACGACGACGCGCTCCAGCAGCGGGAGGCCGAAGCCCAGCGTCTTGCCGGTGCCGGTCTTGGCCTGACCGATGACGTCGGAGCCGGAGAGGGCCACCGGAAGCGTCATCTCTTGGATGGGGAACGGGGACGTGATGCCGACGGCCTCGAGGGCCTCGGCTGTCTCGGGGAGGATCCCGAGTTCTCGGAACGTGGTCAGGATGCTTGCCTCTTCTGTGAGACGCGGCGAGAGGCGGCGAAGGGGGTCGCACGGCGCCCGGGGTACACCGGCTTTGGGCGGCCGGTTCGGCGCGGGACCACTGCCCTCGCTCGAGCGCTCACGCCGCGAGCGGGTCCCTCCTGCCGTACGCATGAGATGCGCGCCGCGCGGAGGGCGGTCGGGTGTTAGGAGCCGATCGGGCCACCGACCGGGCATCCGCATTCGTGGAACGACCCGCCGATACTCGACGGGTGCAAATACCACTGTACCCCGGAAGTGCGCATCTGTGACCGGCCAACCCGAACCGAGGCGGGGGGTGACTTGGCTGACCAGGCCCTTCCTCGCCCCGCCGGGCGGACTATTGTGCGCTCCATGGAGACGTCTGACACGCCTGAGACCGAGAAGACCCCGACCGGGATCGCCGCCCAGGACTGGGACACGGCCGCCGCCGAACCGCAGTACCGGGCCGCGGTGGTGGACCTGCTCGGGGCGCTCGCCTATGGCGAGCTGGCCGCCTTCGAGCGGCTCGCGGAGGACGCCAAGCTGGCGCCCACGCTGGAGGACAAGGCGGAGCTGGCGAAGATGGCGTCGGCCGAGTTCCACCACTTCGAGCGACTGCGGGACCGGCTGGCGGCGGTCGGCGAGGAGCCGACCGCGGCGATGGAGCCGTTCGCGGCGGCGCTGGACGGGTTCCATCGCCAGACCGCGCCGTCCGACTGGCTGGAGGGCCTGGTCAAGGCGTACGTCGGCGACTCGATCGCCAGTGACTTCTACCGCGAGGTGGCGGCCCGGCTCGACTCGGACACCCGCGCCCTGGTGCTCCAGGTGCTGGACGACACCGGCCACGCGAGCTTCGCGGTGGAGAAGGTGCGCGCCGCGATCGAGGCCGACCCGCGGGTCGGCGGACGGCTGGCGCTGTGGGCCCGGCGGCTGATGGGCGAGGCGCTGTCGCAGGCGCAGCGGGTGGTCGCGGACCGCGACGCGCTGTCCACGATGCTGGTGGGCGGGCTGGCCGACGGCTTCGACCTGGCCGAGGTCGGCCGGATGTTCTCGCGGATCACCGAGGCCCACACCAAGCGGATGTCGGCGCTGGGCCTGGCGGCCTAGGACCCCGCGGGCCGCGGGTGTGGGCAAGGGCTCCGGGATTCCGGAGCCCTTCGCGCGCCGCGCCCCGGCGAGCCGGGGACGGCTCGGATTCGGCGGACGGCTCAGGCCGGGACCGAGCGGCGGCGGCCGGCGCGGGGCCGGATGAGCAGCGACAGCAGGGCCGCGGCGAAGCCGAGCGCGACCAGCAGGACGACGGCCGGGTAGCCCGAACCCAGCACCGTGTGCGCGATCATCGCGCCGAAGAGCGCCGCGCCGGGGCCGGTGGACAGGACGAGGGGCGTGGCGGGCAGCCGGAGGGGCAGCCGTCGGCTCGCTCCGTACGCGACGGCGAGACCGATCAGTACCGAGCCGAGCGCTTCCCAGAAGATCATGGCGCGTCCTTCCCGTGAGCGGATCGGGACCGAAGCGTGATCACGCGTCGGTCCTGCCGGTCCTACCCGGGCCCACGCGGGGGCAACCCTGATCGAGGGGGCGGGCTGCGGCGTACCGGCGCACAACGGCTGCGGGGCCGGTGGGCACAACGGCGGCGGGGCCGGTGGGCACAACGGCGGCGGGGCCCGGTGGGATCTTTCCCACCGGGCCCCGCCGCCGTTGCGGCAACGCCTCAGAGCGCGCTGAAGCCGACCTTGCGGGCGCTCGGCTCGCCGATCTCGACGTAGGCGAGCCGGTCGGCCGGAACCAGGACCTTGCGGCCGTGTTCGTCCACCAGGCTCAGCACCGGCGCCTTGCCGGCGAGCGCGTCGGACACCGCGCGCTCGACGTCCTCGACGGACTGCCCGCTCTCCAAGGTGATCTCGCGGGGCGCGTGCTGCACGCCGATCTTGACCTCCACGGCCTTGTCCCTCCGACGGTCATTTGGTGCGCGGCCGTCCGCGCTGTACGCAGCACACATTAGCCCGGGAATCGGGCCCGCTGGGCGGTGCGGGACAAGCCCGCAGCGAACACGGTCAGTGTCCGCTCTCCGCTCCGTGCAGCGGGAAGCCCGCGATACCGCGCCAGGCGAGCGAGGTGAGCAACTGCACAGCGGTGTCCCGGGGGACGGCGCTGCCGCTGGAGAGCCAGTAGCGCGCGACGACCTGCGAGACGCCGCCGAGCCCGACGGCCAGCAGCATGGACTCGTCCTTGGAGAGCCCGGTGTCCTCGGCGATGACTTCGCTGATCGCCTCGGCGCACTGGAGCGAGACCCGGTCCACGCGCTCGCGCACGGCGGGCTCGTTGGTGAGGTCGGACTCGAAGACGAGCCGGAAGGCGCCGCCCTCCTCCTCGACGTACGCGAAGTACGCGTCCATCGTGGCGGCGACCCGCTGCTTGTTCTCGGTCGTCGAGGCGAGCGCGGTGCGCACCGCCTGGAGCAGCGCCTCGCAGTGCTGGTCGAGCAGGGCGAGATACAGCTCCAGCTTGCCCGGGAAGTGCTGGTAGAGCACGGGCTTGCTGACTCCCGCGCGCTCGGCGATGTCGTCCATCGCAGCCGCGTGATAGCCCTGTGCGACAAAGACCTCCTGGGCTGCCCCCAGGAGCTGATTGCGTCGGGCTCGGCGCGGCAGGCGCGTACCCCGCGGGCGCGCCTCGGTCTGCTCGATGGCTGTCACGCCGCCTCCCATTGAATGTTCCGAGCACGGTGTCCACCGCGCCCGCCATCGTACTTTTGGGTAACAGGGCCGCGCGCGGTCCGTGCGGAGAATTTCACGGACTGGACTCTATGAAAGGCCCACCAAGGGTGCTGGTCATCGGTAGTCCTCCTCGTTCTCCTCGACGACCCTGGCCTGCTCCGCGCGGTCGGCCTCATTGGCCTCCAGCGGTTCGTCGGCGGTCCGGCGGTCGTCGCGGTGGGGGACGAGGTCGTGGTGCTGTTCGGCGGCGTCCGCCTCGGGGGCTTCTACGCCGTAGGGGGCGGAGCTGTCGTTGTTCTCGAGGTTCTCGAGGTCGTTCGCGAAGGTCTCGGGGTCGCTCGGATCGACGGACATGTACTCCCCTTCCCAGAGGCAGATGATCGCCCCTGTGTATAACGAGCCTAGGAGAGGTCACTTTCGGACGCTACGTGGTCTGTGAGGGTGAACACACGGTCAGCCATGTGATCGTCTCGTAACATTGCGGCATGTCTTCGACCGAGCCGCCGGAAGCCCGCATCGTTGCCGCGGTGCCCCCCGCGCGGCCCGTGCGGGTCGGAGCGGGTGAAAAGCTGCGTACCACCAGCCTGCCCGGTCTCACACTGAACGTGCGTACCCGCCCGCCGGCGGTTTCAGGGCTGCCGCCCGCGGTTTTTCTCCACGGTCTGGGCGGCTGTTCCCAGAACTGGTCGGTGCTGATGGAACAGCTCGCGGACCGGCTCGATATCGAAGCCCCCGACCTGCCCGGATTCGGCGATTCCCCGCCGCCCGACGACGGCGACTACTCCATAGCCGGTCACGCCCGGGCCGTCATCCGCCACCTCGACGCGAGCGGCCGCGCCCCCGTGCATCTGGCCGGAAATTCCATGGGCGGCACGATCGCCATCCGCGTCGCGGCCGTGCGGCCGGACCTGGTGCGCAGTCTCACCCTCGTCTCGCCCGCGCTGCCCGAGCGGCGCCCGCAGCGCACCGCGGTGCCCACCGGGCTGCTCGCGATCCCCGGGGCGACCCGCCTCTTCAGTCGCGCGACCCGCGACTGGGACGCGGAGCGGCGCACCCGGGAGCTGCTGGCGCTCACCTACGGCGACCCCCGGCAGGTCAGCCAGGAGGACTTCGCGCTGGCGGTCGAGGAGTACGAGCGGCGGCTCGCCCTGCCGTACTTCTGGGACGCGCTCGCCCGTTCGGCGCGCGGCCTCATCGACACCTACGCGCTCGGCGGCCAGCACGCGATGTGGCGGCAGGCCGAGCGGGTCCTCGCGCCCACGCTGCTCGTCTACGGGATGCGCGACCAGCTGGTGTCCTTCCGGATGGCCCGGCGGGCGAGCGCAACCTTCCGCGACTCGCGTCTGTTGACGCTGTTGGACGCCGGACACGTGGCGATGATGGAGTACCCCGGAGCGGTGGCGCGGAGCATGCGCGAACTGCTCGACGACGTCGACGGTCGACCGGTCGGCGTACGAGACGGGCAAGAAGCACAAGAAGCACAAGAAGTACGAGACGGACGGGACAGCCGGAAGATACGGGGCGTACCGGTGCCCGGAACAGACGGGAGCGGTGCGGCGCGTGGGTAAGCACAGCGCACGGAGCAGCCAGGAGGACCGGGACCCCGGGTCCGCCGAGGCGGATTCCGGCCCCGGTGCGGGACGGCGGCGGCGCTCCGCCGCGCCCGGCGCCCAGGACCCGGCCGTGACGCCGCCGCAGGGCATGCCGCGGACGGCCCTCGGAGCGGCCTCGCCCCCGGCGCGCTCCAGGGGCGGCCATCCAGGACACCCGGGCCACCCCGGGCCGCCCGGACACCCCGGCCCCGCCGGGCACCCCGGACGCCGTGAACAGGGCGGCGGCTGGAGCGCCTTCGGCACCGCCACCATGAACGCGCCGCAGCGCCCCGGCGGGTCCGCCGGAGGACCCGCCGCCGGTGGCGCACCGGGCAGCGGCGCACCGGGCGGTGGTGCGGGCGGGCTGATGCCCGGACCGCGCAAGGAGTACCTGGAGGCGTTCGAGGCCCCTGACGCCCCCGATGCCGGGGACGCCGACGGCGAGGACGTCTTCGCCGCCGGTGCGCCCGGAGCGGTGCCGCCGCCGCGCCGTACCCGCCCCGGCGCGGGCGCCGATGACGGCCATGAGAACGCCTCGGATGGCCTCGATGACGCCGCGGCGGCCGACGGGGACGACGGGACCGAGCCGCCGGGGAAGAACGCGCGCGGGGTTGCCAGGGGCGGCAAGGGGCGCACGTTCACCGGTGTCGCCGCCGCGGCCGTGACCACCGTGCTGGCCGTCGTCGTGGCCGGGCAGGTGGCGAACGGCCCGCAGAGCGACGGCAAGGCGCAGTCCAAGGGCGGTCCCGAGCGCGGCGACGGGGGCGCCGCGTCGTCCCGTACGGACGGCGGGGCCACCCCGTCCGCCTCCGCGTCCCCCGAACTCGCCACGTACGGCCAGAAGATGGCCGCCCCGTATCCGCTCGACCCGAAGCTCAAGGGCTCGGGCGCCTTCACGACCGTCCCCGGGCAGGACAAGGCGCCCGGCAAGGGCCAGGTCATGCGCTACCGGGTGGACGTCGAGAAGGGGCTGCCGCTCGACGGCGCGCTGTTCGCCGAGGCGGTGCACAAGACGCTCAACGACGACCGCAGTTGGGGCCACGGCGGCACCCGCACCTTCGAGCGGGTCTCGTCCGGACGCCCCGACTTCGTCATCACCCTGGCGAGCCCCGGCACCACCGCGGTGTGGTGCGGGAAGTCCGGCCTGGACACCACCGAGGACAACGTCTCGTGCGACTCGGCGTCCACCGAGCGCGTCATGATCAACGCCTATCGGTGGGCGCAGGGCGCCCGTACGTTCGGTGACGACAGGATGAACGAGTACCGCCAGATGCTCATCAACCACGAGGTCGGGCACCGGCTCGGGCACAACCACGAGACGTGCACCGAGCAGGGCGCGCTCGCCCCGGTGATGATGCAGCAGACCAAGTTCCTCGCGACGGACGGCGTCACGTGCCGCCCCAACGCCTGGCCGTTCCCCAAGGGCTGACGGCCGTTCCCCAGGGGGCGACCGGCCGCTGACGGCCCCTATAGCGCCCGACAACGCCTGAAGACCAGGAAGGTCACGGGTGTTCACCCCTTCCGGTGGCGCGACGGACAACCGTCCGTCGCGCCATGGCCGTGCGCGCATAACGTGCTCCCGCTGCCCGACGTGCCGAACCGCGGCATGACGGCTTGCCCACATGGGAGATCGGGGGTGCGCTCATGCGCGTGGGACTGCTTACGGAGGGTGGGTACCCGTATGCGACCGGTGAGGGGCGGGTGTGGTGCGACCGGCTGGTGCGCGGGCTGGACCAGCACGACTTCGAGGTCTACGCGCTGAGCCGCGACGCCCGCCAGGAGGCCGCGGGCCGGGCGGAGCTGCCCGCGCAGGTGCGCCGGGTGCGCACCGCGCCGCTGTGGGGCGAGCCGACCGGGCGGCGGCGGTCGTACGGGCGGCGGCAGCGGCGGCGGTTCGCCGAGCACTTCGGGGAGCTGGCGGTGGCGATCAGCGTCCCGGGCGGGCCCGACAGCGCCCAGGCGGACCGTTTCGCCAGTGGTCTCCACGGCCTCGCCGACCTCGCCCGCGACACCGGCGGACTGCCCGCCGCGCTCCGCTCCGAGGACGCCGTCCGCACCCTGGAGCGCGCCTGCCACACCCCCGGCGCGCCGCGCGCTGCCCACCGGGCGCGGGTCACCGATCTGCTGGCCGTGACCGAGGCGCTGGAGCGGGCGCTGCGCCCCCTTTCGCTCGACTGGTACGGCGGCGGTGGCCGCGACCCCGGGCTGTCCGGCGTGGACCTGTGCCACGCCACCTCCGGCGGCGCGGCCGCGCTCCCCGGGCTGCTGGCCAAGCGCCGGTTCGGTACGCCGCTGCTGGTCACCGAGTACGGCGTACGGCTGCGCGAGCACTACCTGCGGAGCACCGCCGGGCGCGACGGCCGCTCCGGGCCGGTCCGCGCCCTGCTGGCCGCCTTCCAGGGGAGGCTGGCCGCCGAGGCGTACGCCCAGGCCGCGCTGATCACCCCCGGCAATACCCACGCCCGCCGCTGGCAGGAGCGGTGCGGCGCCTCCCCGGAGCGGCTGCGCACCGTCTACCCGGGCATGGACGCCGCCCGCTTCGCCGAGGTCGGCGAGGGCGGCGCGGCGGCCGCGGCCGCGGACGACCGGACGCTGGTGTGGGTGGGGCGGCTCGAACCCGCCAAGGACGTCGTCGCGCTGCTGCACGCCTTCGCCGAGGTGCGCCGCCGGCAGCCGGACGCGCGGCTGCGCGTCATCGAGACCCGGCCCGGCGACGGCCCGTCCGGCCACGGCCCGTCGGGTCACGCCCCGTCCGGCCATGACACCCCCGGCGACGGCTACCCGGCCCACTGCCGTGCCCTGGCCGACCACCTCTTCCCCGACGAGGCCGCGAACGCCCATACGCCCGGGGACAACCCGGTCTCCTTCGAGCACGTCGGCGACCCCGAGGTGCCCACCCTGGCGGACGCGTACGCGGCAGGCGCCGTCGTCGTGCTCTCCAGCGTGGTCGAGGGCTTTCCAGTGGGGCTGGTCGAGGCGATGTTCTGCGGCCGTGCCACGGTCTCGACGGACGCGGGCGCCGTCTGCGAGGCCATCGGCGGCACCGGCCTGGTCGTGCCGCCGCGCAACCCCAGGGCGCTCGCCGACGCGTGCCTCGCGCTGTTGCGCGACCCCGAGCGCCGCGCCCGCCTGGGCGCCGCCGCGCGCGCCCGGGCGCTGGAACTCTTCACCGCCGAGCAGAACGTGGTCGCCTTCCGGGGCATCTACCTGGAGCTGATGTCGCACTGCCCGGTGCGCCGCGAGGAGGTCGGCGCGGGCGGTGCGCCGCTGCCGTTCGCCCGCCCGGCGGAGGCCCACATCCCGGGCCGCTGGACCGCGGGCCGGCGGCTCGCGCACACCCCCCGCTGGGCGGAGGACCGGCCGCCGCCGCGGCAGCCCCTGGCCGCCCTGTCCGAGGAGGGCGCATGACCGGGCCCGACCACCGGCCGGGGGCGTCCGGGGCACGACGCGAACAGCCCAGCGCCCCGGCGTCGGCCCATGAGCGGGGCGCCAAGGCGCGGCGCGGCTCGGTGGATCCGGTGCGGGCGCTGATGCACCGCCACCGCGAGCTGTGCGCCCGGGCCGTCGATCCGCTGGAGATCGCGGCCGGTCTGGAGGCCCACGGGGTGACCGACCGCACCGCCGCCCGCTTCCGGCACCGCGATGTCTTCTCGCTCGCCGAGGAGCTGTACGCCCGGGTCCCGCGCGACGGCGACGCCGGGGACGGCGCGCCCCGCCAGGCGACCGCCCCGGCCCGTCCCCGGGCCGTGCGGGCGGCGCTCGGGCTGCTCCGGCTGCTGCCCGGCGCGCTGGCCGCGGCGACCGTGATCGGCACGTACCGGACCGGAGCCGTCGCCGTGGCCGCGGCCGGTGCCGCGCTGACGGCGGGCGCGCTGTGGCCGTGCCTGCGCCGCGGCCCGCTCGGCACCGGCGGACGGCGCGGCCGGACGCCTCGGCGCGCGGGCCGGTTCGCGGGCCTGCTCGCGGCCCTCTTCGCGGCCCTGCCCGGAGCGCTGTGCACCGGCTGGCTGCTCGCCTACGCCGCCTGCGGCGACTGGCTGCTGGCCGGGCTCACCGGCCGTACGGACGGCGCGCCCGGACCGTTCGCCCCCGGGCCGTACGACCCGGCGGTGGCGTGCGAGGCCGCCGTCGTCCTCGGCCTCGCCGTCGCGCCCGCCGCGTGGTGCGCCCGCTGGTTCGCCGTACGGGCGCGCCGCAGGCTGGCCGCCAGCAGTGGGCTGGACGAGTTCGCGGCGGGCGTCCGTCCGCTGTGCGCGGCCGTCGCCCTGGCCTTCCTGCTCGCCCTGCCGCCGCTGGTGCTCACGGCCCGGCTCACGGTGCCCGGCGCCGCCGCGGACCCCACCACCGAGGCCGGCGTCGCCGCGCTGGCCGGGCTGCTGTTCCTCGCCCGGCTGCTCACCGTCCACGGCTTCCGCGCCGCCGCGGCCACCGGCACCGCCGTGGCCTGCGCCGCCGAGGCGGCCGTGCCGGCCGCCGCCGCGGCCGCCCGGCTGCCGGGCTGCGCGGCGCTCGGCGAGCCGGTGCGGCGGCTGGCCGCCGCCCACGGCACGGCCGCCGTGCCCGCCGTGGCCTGCGGGGCCGCCGCGCTCGCGCTGCTGGTGTACGCGTGCGCCGCGCTGTCCCGCGCCTCGGCCCACACCGCCCCCACCACGCCCCCCACACCGTCACCCCCTCCCATCCCTACGAGGAGCACCTCCATGAGCGTCGAGACGACCGCCCCACACGCCATCCCCGGGGAGGCACGACGATGAGAGTCCTGCTGCTCGGCTCCGGCGGCTACCTGGGCCGCTACGTCGCCGAACACCTGCTGGCCGACCCCGCCGTCCAGCTCACCGCGCTCGGCCGCGGCGACGACGCCGACGTGCGGTTCGACCTGTCCAACGGCAGCCCCGGCGCGCTCACCCGCTTCCTGAACGCGGTCCACCCCGGCGTGGTGATCAACTGCGCGGGCGCGACCCGCGGCGGGGCCCGCGAGCTGACCCGGCACAACACCGTGGCCGTCGCGACCGTCTGCGAGTCGCTGCGCCGCAGCGGCTGCGGCGCCCGGCTCGTCCAGATCGGCTGCTCCTCCGAGTACGGGCCCTCCCAGCCGGGTTCGTCCACTGCCGAGGACGCCGTGCCGCGCCCCGGCGGCCCGTACGGGGTGAGCAAGCTGGCCGCGACCGAGCTGGTGCTCGGCTCCGGTCTGGACGCGGTGGTGCTGCGGGTCTTCTCGCCGGTCGGGCCCGGCACCCCGGCCGGTTCCCCGCTCGGCCGGCTCGCCGAGGCGATGCGGCGCGCGATGCAGTCCGGGGACAGCGAGCTGAAGCTGAGCGGCCTCGGGGTGCAGCGGGACTTCGTGGACGTACGGGACGTGGCGCGGGCGGTGCACGCGGCCTCGCTGTCGGCCGCGCAGGGCGTCGTCAACATCGGCACCGGGCGCGCCGTCCGGCTGCGCGAGGCGGCCTCCGTGCTGGCCCGGGTGGCGGGCTTCGGCGGCACCCTGCACGAGGTCGACGCCCCGCCCGGGCGCAATCCGCTGCACCCGGCCGCCCACATCCCGGCCCCGGCGCATGCCCCCGGTCACGCTCCGGCCCCCGCCCCGCACGCCCCCGGTCACGCCCCCGGACCGGGGGAGCACGGCGGCGCCACCGCCTACCCGTACCCGGACGGCTGCGGCAGCTGGCAGCAGGCCGATGTGCGCACCGCGCGCGACCGGCTCGGCTGGCGCGCCCGGATTCCGCTGGAGGAGTCCCTCGCAGACATCTGGATGGAGGCCGCGTGTCGCATCTGATCTCCCCGGGGCCCCGGCCCGGCCCGGCGCCGCCGCCCGCCGCGGGGCTCGGCCTGGGGGTGCCGGGCTGGGCGCACCCGCTGGTCGCGCCCGTCGAATGGGGTGAGCTGACCCGCCGCGGCACCCCGGTGCACTGGGCGGTCCTGGACGTCGCGCGCGGCCCCGGCTCGTGCCCGGACCCGTACTGCGCCACCGCGGTGGCCCGGCTGCGGGCCGCGGGCGTCCGGGTGCTGGGGCGGCTGGACGTGAGGTTCGGCACCCGCCCGTTCGGCGAGCTGGTCTCGGACGCGGGCCGCTACCTGGACTGGTACCGGCCCGACGGCTTCTATCTGGACCGCTGCCCGTCGGAGCGCCCGGGCCTGGCGGAGGTCAGCCGGATCGTCACCACGCTGCGCACGCTGCGCGGCGGGGCGTTCACGGTGCTGGGCCAGGACACCCATCCGTACCAGGAGTACGCGGAGATCGCCGACCAGCTGGTGACCTTCCGCGGCCGGTGGGCCGACTACCGTTGGTCCCAGGTCGCGGAGTGGACGGCGGGCTATCCGCCCGAACGGTTCTGCCATCTGGTGCACGGGGTGCCCCGGCCGCATCTGGACGAGGCGCTGCGCATCGCCCGCTGGCAGGGGGCGGGCACGGTCTTCTTCACGGACCGTACGACCCGCCCGGGCCGGCGCTCCGACTCCGCCGCCCTCTGGGAGACGCTGCCCGGACACTGGGACGACCTCGTCTCGCGCATCGGACCGTGTGTCATGGAATGAGATGGGGCGTGGCAGTGTTACGAGGAGACGAGAAGACAATCCCCGCTCACGCGGGGCTGACCACCGCTCCTACCCACTACGGAGTCCTTGTGTCGCTGCCACCCCTGGTCGAGCCGGCTGCCGAGCTCACCGTCGACGAGGTCCGCAGGTACTCGCGCCATCTGATCATCCCGGATGTCGGTATGGAGGGCCAGAAGCGGCTGAAGAACGCCAAGGTGCTCTGTGTGGGCGCGGGCGGTCTCGGTTCGCCCGCCCTGATGTACCTGGCCGCCGCCGGTGTGGGCACGCTCGGCATCATCGAATTCGACGAGGTCGACGAGTCCAACCTCCAGCGCCAGATCATCCACAGCCAGGCGGACATCGGTCGCCCGAAGGCGCAGTCCGCGCGCGACACCGTCCTCGGCATCAACCCGTACACGAACGTCGTGCTGCACGAGGGCCGCCTCGAAGCCGACAACGTGATGGAGATCTTCTCCCAGTACGACCTGATCGTCGACGGTACGGACAACTTCGCCACCCGCTACCTCGTCAACGACGCGTGCGTGCTGCTGAACAAGCCGTACGTCTGGGGTTCGATCTACCGCTTCGACGGCCAGGCGTCGGTGTTCTGGTCCGAGCACGGCCCCTGCTACCGCTGCCTGTACCCGGAGCCCCCGCCGCCCGGCATGGTCCCCTCCTGCGCCGAGGGCGGCGTCCTGGGCGTGCTGTGCGCATCCATCGGCTCCATCCAGGTCACCGAGGCCATCAAGGTGCTCACCGGGGCCGGTGACCCGATGGTCGGCCGCCTGATGATCTACGACGCCCTGGAGATGACCTACCGGCAGGTCAAGGTCCGCAAGGACCCGGACTGCGCGGTCTGTGGCCCGAACGCCACGGTCAAGGAACTCATCGACTACGAGGCCTTCTGCGGTGTCGTCTCGGACGAGGCCCAGGAGGCGGCGGCCGGTGCGACGATCACTCCCAAGCAGCTCAAGGAGTGGATCGACGACGGCGAGGCCATCGACATCATCGACGTCCGCGAGCCGAACGAGTACGAGATCGTCTCGATCCCGGGCGCCCGGCTGATCCCGAAGAACGAGTTCTTGATGGGCACCGCCCTCCAGGACATGCCGCAGGACAAGAAGATCGTCTTGCATTGCAAGACGGGTGTCCGATCCGCGGAAGTCCTGGCCGTGCTGAAGTCCGCGGGCTTCTCCGACGCCGTCCACGTGGGCGGCGGCGTGATCGGCTGGGTCAACCAGATCGAGCCCGACAAGCCGGTCTACTGACCGCTGTGTGCGCGAGGGGCCCGGACCGGCGGTCCGGGCCCCTCGTCGTTCACCCGCAGGTTTTGCCGCTCGCGGGCACCTTCCCGTCGAGCAGATAGCCGTTCACGGTCTTCGTCATGCAGGCGTTGCCGCTGTTGTATGCGCCATGGCCCTGCCCCCGGTACGTGACCTCGACGCCCACGCCCCGGCCCAGTTCGCGGGCCATGGTCCGGGCCCCCTCGTAGGGGGTGGCCGGGTCGCCGGTGTTCCCGACGACGAGGATCGGCGCGGAGCCCTCGGCGCTCACGTCCGGGGTGTCGGCCTTACCGGCGACCGGCCAGCCGGTGCAGGCGAGCAGCGACCAGGCCAGATAGTCGCCGAAGACCTTCGAGGTCTTCCGGAACCGCGGCAACCGCTCCTTGACCTCGCTCACCGTATAGCGCTTCTTCTCGTCGGCGCAGTTGACCGCCGTATTGGCCGCGTTGACATTGCTGTAGCGGCCCTTGTCATCGCGTCCGGACATCGAATCCGCCATCGCGAGCAGCAGATTGCCCTTGTCGAGCATCAGCACTTCCTGAAGGCCCAGCGTCAGGTATTTCCAGCTGTCCTTGGAGTAGAGCGCGGCGGCGATACCGCCGAGCGCCCCGCCTTGTGTGAGCTTGCGGCCGCTGTCGGTGTCCAGCGGCTTCTTGTCGAGTTTCTTCAGCAGCGTGACAATTTTCTCGGCGCCCGCTTTCGGATCGTTGCCGACCGGGCAGCCGAGTCCCTTCTTGGCGCAGTCCCGGAGGTAGTTGTCCAGCGCGAGCTGGAACCCCCTGGCCTGGGCGAGGGAGCCCTGTTCGGTGTCCGCGGACGGGTCGACCACGGCGTCGAGGACCGCGCGGGCCACATGCCGCGGGTACAGATGGGCGTAGACGCCGCCGAGTTCGGTGCCGTAGGAGATGCCGAAATACGAGAGTTTCCGGTCGCCCAGCACCTGCCGCATGAGGTCCATGTCGCGGGCGGCGCTCACGGTGTCGACGTGGGGCAGCATCTTTCCGGACCGCTTTTCGCATCCGGCGATGTATTTCTTCGCGTCCGCCGTCGCCGCCTTGATTTCGGCGGCGTCGTCCGGAGTGCCGTCCACCGCCTCCGCGGCGTCGATCTCCTTGTCGCTCCGGCAGGTCACGCCCTCGCTTTCGCCGACCCCGCGCGGATCGAAGCTGACCAGGTCATAGCGGGAGCGCAGTTTCTCGTAATCCCCGCTGAATCCGGGCAGGGAGGAGACCCCGGAACCGCCGGGGCCGCCGAAGTTGAACACCAGGGAGCCGATCCGTTTGTCCCGGTCGGTGGCCTTGGCGCGGATCATCGCGAGGTCGATGGTCGCGCCGTTCGGCTTGGCCCAGTCCAGCGGCACCGCGAGGTCGGCGCACTCCCAGTCGCCGCCCGGCGCCTTGCCGGTGCCCTGGAGCGCGGTCGGCGCCTCGCACCCCTTCCAGCGCGGCTTCTGGCCCGTGAGCGAGCCCGGCAGGCCGGGGGAGCCCGGAGGCGCGGCCGGGGCGGTGGACGAGCGGCCGGAGGACGGGGTGGCCGACGCCTTGCCCTGGTCCTTTCCGCCGCCGCTACAGCCGGCGACGGCGATGAGGGTGACCGCGGCGGTCGCGGAGACCAGCGCCTTGGTCGCCCTGGTCCGTATCGTGCGGAGGGAACTCGACATGGTCGGTGATCCTATGAGGATGGTATGAGCGGGAGTGTGCGCGCTTGTTCTCCATACGGTCACAGCCGCGACGGTCGGGCCCCGGGAATCTAGGTGCAGACCTTGCCGTTTTCCGGCACCCGGCCGTCCAGCAGATACGCGTTCACGGCTTTGCGCACACAGCTGCTGCCGCTGTCGTACGCCCCGTGGCCCTCGCCCTTGTAGGTGAGCTGGACGCCGACCCCGGGCCCCAGTTCTTCGGCCATCTTGCGCGCCCCGGCGTACGGCGTGGCCGGGTCGCCGGTGTTGCCGACGATCAGGATGGGGGCGGCGCCGCGGGCGCTCACGTCGGGTGTGGTCCAGGCGCCGCGGACGGGCCAGTCGGTGCACTGGGTGAGGCTCCAGGCCATGAAGTCGCCGAACACCGGGGACGCCTTGCGGAAGGTGGGCAGCTTCTCCCGGATGTCGGCCAGGGTGTAGCGCTGTTTGAAGTCGGCGCAGGTGACGGCGTTGAGCGAGGACTGGAGGGTGCTGTAGTCGCCGTTCTCGTCGCGCCCGTTCATGGCGTCGCCGAGGGCCAGCAGGATCCCGCCGTCGCCCTGCCGGGCCGCGGCGACCCCCTGGGTGAGGTACGGCCAGAAGTCCCGTGAGTACAGGGCCTGCGCGATGCCCCCGTCGGCCAGCGACTGGGTCAGCTTCCGGTTGCCGCTGCCCGCGACCGGATGGCGGTCGAGGCGCTTCAGCAGGGCCTGGATCTGGGCCTGGGTCGGACAGCCGGCCGCGGCGGTGCCGCGGCACTCCTTCAGGTAGTCGCCCAGCGCCAGCTGGAACCCCTTCGCCTGGCCGAGGGCGCCCTGTTCGGGGTTCTGGGTGGGGTCCACGACCCCGTCGAAGAGCGCCCGGCCCACCTTCTTCGGGTACAGATGGGCGTAGACGCCGCCCAGTTCGGTGCCGTAGGAGACGCCGAAGTAGTACAGCTTGCGGTCGCCGAGGACGCGGCGCATCAGCTCCATGTCGCGGGCGGCGTTGGTGGTGCCGACGTACGGGAGCACTGCGCCGGACCGCTTCTCGCACCCGGCGGCGTAGCCCTTGACCCGGCGCACCAGGGACGTGACCTCGGCGGAGTCGTCCGGGGTGGCGTCGGCCGCGTAGTAGGCGTCGAGCTGCCGGTCGCCGAGGCAGTGCACCCCCTTGCTGCGGCCGACCCCGCGCGGATCGAAGCTGACCAGGTCGTAGCGGGTGCGCAGCTGTTGGTAGGTGCCCGCGAGGGCGGGGAGCGTGGCGACGCCGGAGCCGCCGGGGCCGCCGAAGTTGAAGATCAGCGAGCCGATCCTCTTCTTGGGGTCGGTGGCCTTGGCGCGGATCATCGCGATGCCGACGGTGGCGCCGCTCGGCTTCGTGTAGTCGAGCGGAACGTGCAGGGTCGCGCACTCCCACTCCCGGCCCGGGGCCTTGGTGGTCGCCCCGTCCTCGCTGTCGGAGGGGGCGGGGCAGGTGCTCCAGCGGAGCTTCTGGCCCGCGGTGGTGTCCGGCCGTCCGGGGTCGCCGCCGCATCCGGCGGTGGCGGCGAGCAGCAGGGCGGCGGCGGACAGCGCACCGGTGCGCAGGGGTCGGGACACGGCGGCTCTCCCGGGGTGGCGGCGTACCGCCATCCTGCGGGCCCCGGCGGGGTCGCGCGCGCACAGCGCGGGCGTACGGGTGAGGGCGCCCGGCGGGCCGTGTGAAGACGCGACGCAAGGCCGTCGGCGCGGCTACAGCGCCTCTCGGCGGGTGAGGTGGGTGAACGCCAGCCAGCCGGGCAGCACCGGCAGCCAGAAGACCATCAGCCGGAACAGCAGCACCGCGGGCGCAGCCGTCTCGTACGGCAGCCCGGCGAAGGTGAGTCCGGCGATCAGGGCGGCCTCGACGGCGCCGACGCCGCCCGGGGTGGGCGCGGCCGATCCCAGGGCGTTGCCCGCGAGGAAGACGACCGCGATGCTCGCGTAGCTCAGGTCGCCGCCGAACGCGCGGATGGAAGCGTCGAGGCACATCACGTTGGCCGCGGTCAGCAGCAGCATGCCGCCGATTCCGGCGAGCAGCTTCCTGGGCCGCTGGAGCACGTCCAGCATGCGCGGCACGACGCCGGCGAACAGCGAACGCACCCGGGTGGAAACGAACTTCCGCAGTGCGGGCACCGCGGTGACCACGAGGGTCAGCACGGCGCCCGTCAGCAGCCCGGCGATCACGGTCCGGGAGGGGGAGAGCGTCGGGGTGCGCTCGGTGCCGGTGATGTAGCCGAAGGTGGCCAGCAGCACGATGTGGCTGGCCAGGCCGAACAGCTGTGAGGCGCCGACGCTCGCCACCGCGAGCCCCGGCCGCACCCCGGCGCGCTGGAGGAAGCGGGCGTTGAGGGCGACGCCGCCGACCGCCGCGGGGGCCACCAGCTTCACGAACGAGGCGGCGACCTGCGCCAGCACCGTACGCCCGAAGGGCACCTTCTCCGGGACGAAGCCGAGCAGGCTCAGCGCCGCGGCCACATAGGTGAGCGCGGAGAAGAGGAGCGCGAACACCACCCAGATCCAGTTGGCCTCGCCGACCAGGGCGCCCAGCTTGAGGTGGGTGAACTGGGACAGCAGGAAGTACGCGGCGAAGGCGCCCGCGCAGAAGCTGACCAGGGTGCGCGGCTTGATGCGCTCCAGCCGCACCGGCTCGATCGGCGCCTGCGGCCGCACCAGCAGCACCTGACGGCGGATCTGGGCGAGCAGATCCTCCTCGCGGGCCTCCTCAAGGGCCTCGTCGATCGCCCGCTTCTCGGCCTGCTTCTCGGCCTTGGCCGTCTTGCGGTCGCTGACGACCGGTTCGGCCCTGCGTCCGCCGTCGGCCTCTCCCGGGGCCCGTTCCCGGGCCTCCTCGGCCTCCCGCGCCCTGGCCTCCTTGGCGGCGCGGGACGCCTCCAGCACCGCTTCCCGCTGCCGCTGGGCGCGCTCCCGGGCGAGGTGGCGCAGCGTGGCCCGGGTGGCCCGGCCCAGGGCGAGGGGCTGGAGCAGGGGGAGGCTGTCGGCGACCGCGTCCGGCCCGATGACGTCGACCGCGGCGGCCACGGAGCGCTCGGCGCCCACCCGCAGCCCCAGCGTGGTCATCAGCTGGGCGATGTCCATCCGCAGCACCAGGTCGCCCGCCGCGATCTCGCCTCCGCGCAGATCCGTCAGGATGACCGCGCCGGAGCGGTCGACCATCAGGGCGTCGCTGTCCAGCCGCCGGTGGGCGATGCGCCGTGACTGGAGCGCCTGCACCTGGTGCCAGGCCCCGGCCAGCAGCTCGTCGGTGATCGCCTCGTCCGGCAGGGCGTGCAGCGGACGGCCGCCGATGTGCTCGTAGATGAGCATCACGGCGTCCGGGCCCAGCTCGGAGGTGGCGATCAGCTTGGGCGCGTTGGCGCCCGCCGCGATCGCCGCGTACGCGAGCAGCGCCTCCTGCTCCAAGGCTTGGCGCAGCGACTGGAGGCTGCGCGGCGGGGTGATCGTGCGCAGCGTCAGCCGCTGCCAGACGCTGTAGAAGAAGCCCTGGGCCTGCTGTTCGCGGTCGACCACGGTGACGTCCAGCGGCGGCCCGTCCTCCAGGGTGACCAGATAGCGGCGGCCCCGGTCGCTGTGGTTGCCGTGCTCGTCGACGGCCTCCTCGGCGCGCGCCGCGCTGACCGGGTTGAAGCCGACCCGGCGCAGCCCGGCCAGCAGGTGCTGGCCGGTGGGCCGGACGTTGGGGGAGCCGACGGCGTAGAGCGTGCCGTAGGCGACGGTCCAGCCGATGAGCACCGTGATGATGATCGAGAACGGGGTGGTGTAGCCGCCGACGAGCACCGCGAACGCGTCGAGCAGCAGCACGCCCCACATGGCCACCCGCCAGCGGGGGCGGCGCGCCATGCCGACGGCCGTCATATAGGCGATGACGGGGGCGAGGTAGCCGTGCACGGGATCGCTCAGGGCGCCGCCGGGCGCGGGCTGGGTGAGGGCCTCGCGGATCGAGTCGGGCGCGGCCCTGGCGACCCACAGATCGGTGGCGAGGGAGATGCCGTGGGCGAGGACCGCGGCCAGGACGCCGTCCGCGATCCGCAGCCCGTCCCGTTTGACCAGCCGCTCGATCGCGAATGCCACCGGCAGGACGAGCACGGCGATGCTGGCCGTCAGCCCCGCGAAGTCGATCATCAGCGGGGGCGCCTGGTTGGCGCCGTGGCCGATGTCCTTCTCCAGCCCCGCGGTGGTGCCGTGCGCGAAGGCCGCGAGGGCCAGGACGATGCCGATGCCCAGCGCGCCGAGCAGCAGCCGCATCAGGTCGGAGGGGCGGTGCACCCGGGCGGGCAGCAGCGGTTCGTCGCCCGAGACCCGTTCGTTGTGCCCCTGGGGGCCGTCCGGATCGTCCGGCTCGTTCGGCCCGTCGGGGTCCTCGGCGCCGCCGTGGTCCCCGGGGCCGTGCGGACCGTCGGTGCCGTCGGTGCCGTCTGAGCCCTTCGAGCGCGGCAGCGCCTCAGGGGTGCGGGCCTCCTCTTCCGGAGGCTGCGCACCCTGCTGCTTCGCCGTCTCTTCTTGATCTCGTATCACCAGTCACCGCCCGGAAGATGGTGGCATGCCCGGGCTGCGGAGGAGGGCATCAGGGTGCATTTCGGGGATGTGAGCCTCGGATCGTACGCCCTGTAGGGGTTTCCCGCACAATGCGTGATCGAACCCCCCTGTCGTCCGCAGAGCCTTCGACGGTACCGCGCGGGGCGGTGTCGGCGTCGGTGTCGGTGGTGTGCGGCAGGATGGGCGGGATGAGCCGGGAGAGCGAGGAGCCGCGGGCCGACGACGAGCTGCCCGCGTACGCGGAGCGGGTGCTGGACGTCGCCGACCTGATCCCGCCGGGCCGCGTGATGACCTACGGGGACATCGCCGAGTGGCTGGAGGAGGGCGGCCCGCGCCAGGTGGGGCGGGTGATGGCCCTCTACGGGGGCGCCGTGCCGTGGTGGCGCGTGGTGCGCGCGGACGGCGCGCTGCTGCCCGGCAGCGAACTGCGGGCGCTCGGCCACTACCGCGAGGAGGGCACTCCGCTGCGCCAGGCGCCGCGCTCGGCCGAGGGTCATCTGCCGAGGATCGACATGCGCCGGGCCCGCTGGGACGGCACGGAGGGCGGGGGCGGCAGCGCGGGATAGGGGTTGTCCACAGCCATTCGGGTGACGTACCGCGGCACATGAGACGCTGTCCCGCACCCAGCCAACCCACCAGGACCGGCGATCCATGTGAGTACCTCCTCCTCGTCCCTGCCGCGACAGCGGCGGGGACGGCAGCCGTATCTGCGGCTGCCGTCCGCGGGCACGTACCGCCTGGTCCGCAGTCGGCCGGATCCGGTGGCCTCTCCTGTCCTGGACGCACGGCAGCGCGCCGTGGTTGAGCACGAGGGCGGTCCGCTGCTGGTGCTCGCCGGGCCGGGCACGGGGAAGACCACGACGCTCGTGGAGGCCGTCGCCCGGCGGGTGCGCGAGGGCGCCGACCCGGAGCGGATCCTGGTGCTCACCTTCAGCCGCAAGGCGGCCGTCGAGCTGCGCGACCGGATGACGGTGCGACTGGAGGGCGCGACCGGGCCGCGGGCCACCACCTTCCACTCCTTCTGTTACGCGCTGGTCCGCGCCCACCAGGACGTCGACCTGTTCGCGGATCCGCTGCGGCTGCTGTCCGGCCCGGAACAGGACGTCGTCGTACGGGAACTGCTCGCCGGACAGGCCGAACTGGAGCGCGCGGGGCGCGCCTCGGCCCGCTGGCCCGACGATCTGCGCGCCTGCCTGACCACCCGCGGCTTCGCCGACGAGGTGCGCGCGGTGCTCGCCCGCAGCCGGGAGCTGGGGCTCGGCCCGCGGTCGCTGGGGGAGTTCGCGGCCCGTACCGGGCGCCCGGACTGGGGCGCGGCGGCGGCCTTCCTCGCCGAGTATCTGGACGTCCTGGACGCGCAGGGGGTGCTGGACTACGCGGAGCTGGTGCACCGCGCGGTGCTGCTCGCCGAGCGGCCGGACGTATCGGCGGAGCTGGCCGCGCGCTATGACGCGGTGTTCGTGGACGAGTACCAGGACATGGACGCGGCCCAGACCCGGCTGCTGCGCGCGCTGGCGGGCGGCGGCAGAAGATTGGTGGCCTTCGGCGACCCCGATCAGTCCATCTATGCCTTCCGGGGCGCCGATGTGAACGGCATCCTCGGCTTCCGGGACGACTTCCCGCGCGCGGACGGCCGCCCGGCGCCCGTCGAAGTCCTCACCACCTCGCGCCGCTCGGGCGCCCGGCTGCTCGCCGCGACCCGGCTCCTCACCGGCCGGATGCCGCTCACCCGCCTCCCGGCGCACGCCGTGCGCGCCCACCGGGAGCTGACGGCGACCCGCGACGGCGGCGGCGTCGAGGTGTTCACGTACCCCACCGCGGGCGCCGAACTCGACAACGTCGCCGACATCCTGCGCCGCGCCCATCTGGAGGACGGGGTGCCCTGGAGCGAGATGGCCGTCCTGGTGCGCGCCGGGGGGCGCTCGCTCCCGGGCCTGCGCCGGGCGCTCACCTCCGCCGGGGTGCCCATCGAGGTGGACGGCGACGACATCCCGCTGCGCCACGAACCCGCCGTGGCCCCCCTGCTGACGGCGCTGCGGGCCGCCGCGACGGCCGCGCTGCCCGACTCCGGGGGGCTGTCCGCCGCCCTCGACGTCGAGACCGCCCTCACCCTGCTCACCTCGCCGCTGGGCGGCATGGACGCCGCCGATCTGCGCAAGCTGGGCCGCGCCCTGCGCGAGGAGGAGAGGGCCGCCGGACACGCCGTACCGCGCCCCTCCGACGTCCTGCTCGCCGAGGCGCTGGCCGCGCCCGAGCGGCTGGCCGTCCACGACCCGGCGTACGCGCGCGGCGCCCAGCGGCTCGGCCTGCTGCTGCGCACGGCGCTGGACGCGCTGGCCGGGGGCGGCACCGCCGAACAGGCGCTGTGGGAGTTGTGGGACGGCACCCCCTGGCCCGGGCGGCTGGAGGGCGCCGTCCAGCGCGGCGGGGCCGCCGGGCGCAACGCCGACCGCGACCTGGACGCGGTGTGCGCGCTGTTCGAGACCGCCGCGCGCGCGGAGGAGCGCACCGGTGGCCGCGGCGCGCTCAACTTCCTCGACCAGCTCGACGCCCAGGACATCGCCGCCGACACCCTCTCGCGCCGCATCGCCCGCCCCGACGCCGTGCGGCTGATGACCGCCCACCGTTCCAAGGGGCTGGAGTGGCGCCTGGTGGTCGTCGCGGGCGTCCAGGAGGGGCTGTGGCCGGACCTGCGGCGCCGCGGCTCGCTCCTGGAGGCGGACAGGATCGGCCGGGACGGGCTCGCCGAGCCGCTGACCCCGGGCGCGCTGCTGGCCGAGGAGCGGCGGCTGTTCTACGTGGCGGCGACCCGCGCCAGGGACCGGCTGGTGGTCACCGCCGTCAAGGCCGCCGCCGACGACGGCGACCAGCCCTCGCGGTTCCTGACCGAGCTGGGCGTCACCCCGGTCGACGTCACCCAGCGGCCGCGCCGCCCGCTGTCGGTCGCCGCGCTCGTCGCCGAGCTGCGCGCCACCACCGTCGACCCGGACGCCTCGGACGCCCTGCGGGAGGCCGCCGCGCAGCGGCTGGCGCGGCTCGCGGCGCTGCGCGACGAGGACGGCCGGCCGCTCGTCCCCGCGGCCCACCCCTCCGGCTGGTGGGGCCTGCACGAGCCGACGCACAGCGAGGTGCCGCTGCGCGACCGCGACCGGCCCGTGGCCCTGTCCGGCAGCGCGCTCGACCAGCTCGTCAACACCTGCTCGCTCCAGTGGTTCCTGGGGCGCGAGGTCAAGGCGGACGCCCCGTCGACCGCCGCCCAGGGCTTCGGCAACGTCGTCCACGTCCTCGCCGACGAGGTGGCGTCCGGCCGCACCCCGGCCGACCTCGCCGTCCTGATGGAGCGCCTGGATTCCGTATGGGACGCGCTCGCCTTCGACGCCCCCTGGAAGTCGCGGCAGGAGAAGGAGCACGCCCGGGCGGCCCTGGAGCGCTTCCTGCGCTGGCATGTCATGGAGCGCGGCGGCCGCACGGCGGTCGCCTCCGAGCACGGCTTCGACGTCACCCTCGACGCCGAGACCTACCAGGTGCGCATCCGCGGCAGCATGGACCGCGTCGAGGCGGACGGCGAGGGGCGGGCGTACGTCGTCGACTTCAAGACCGGCAAGCAGCCCGTGACCCGAGGTGAGGTCGCCCACCACCCCCAGCTGGCGGTCTATCAGCTCGCCGTGCGCGAGGGCGCCGTCGACGGCCTCTTCGGCGACGACCGCCCCGAACCCGGCGGCGCCGAACTGGTCCAGCTCCGGCAGGGCGCCCCAACGAAGGAGGGCGGCGATACCGTCCCCAAGGTCCAGGCGCAGGACCCGCCCGCGGGGCCCGACGGGGAGTGGGTCGGCGAACTCCTCGCCACCGCGGCCGGACGCGTCCTCGACGAACGCTTCGCCCCGAGCACCGGGGCGCACTGCGAGCGCTGCGCGTTCCGCGCCGCGTGCAGCGCCCGCGCGGAGGGCCGCCACGTGGTGGAGTGACCCGCGGGGCGGAGTGACGGGGGATGAGATGGCTTGTGGGGACATGTCCGTTGTCGTCGGCGGGAGATGTGGGCGCTTGTCCCCCTTGTGCGCGGCTTGTCAGTGGCGACCGATAGCCTCACTGGAGTGTCAGCCCGCATCGCCGATCCCGAGGAGCTCAAGGAGCTGCTCGGGATTCCGTTCACCCCGGAGCAGACGGCGTGCATCACCGCGCCGCCCGCCCCGCAGGTGATCGTCGCCGGAGCGGGCTCCGGCAAGACCACGGTGATGGCCGCGCGCGTCGTGTGGCTGGTCGGCACCGGCCAGGTCGCACCCGACCAGGTGCTGGGCCTCACGTTCACCAACAAGGCCGCGGGCGAACTGGCCGAGCGGGTGCGGAAGGCGCTCATCAAGGCGGGCGTCGTGGACCCCGACCCGGATCCGGGCGCCGCCGAGGAGGCCGTGGGCGAGCCCAGCATCTCCACGTACCACGCCTTCGCCGGACAGCTCCTCAAGGAACACGGGCTGCGCATCGGCCTGGAGCCCAGCGCCCGGCTGCTCGCCGACGCCACCCGCTTCCAGCTCGCCGCGCGCGTGCTGCGCACCGCCCCCGGCCCCTACCCGGCGCTCACCCGCCCCTTCGCCGACCTGGTGACGGACCTGCTCGCGCTCGACGCCGAGCTGGCCGAGCACCTGGTCCCCGCCGAGCGGCTCCGCCGCCACGACACCGAGCTGCTGGACACCCTCGACGCGGTGAAGCTGACCAACGACGCGCTGCGCAAGGTCCCCGAGGCCGCCCGCGCGCGCCGCGAACTCCTCGGGCTGGTCGAGGAGTACCGCGCCGAGAAGAGCCGCCGCGACCTGCTCGACTTCGGCGACCAGATCGCGCTGTCCGCCACCCTGGCCCGCAGCGGCCCGGAGGTCGGCCGGATCCTGCGGGAGCAGTTCGCGGTCGTCCTGCTGGACGAGTACCAGGACACCTCCGTCGCCCAGCGGCTGCTGCTGTCCGGGCTGTTCGGCGGCGGCACCGGACACCCCGTCACCGCCGTCGGCGACCCGTGCCAGGCCATCTACGGCTGGCGCGGCGCCTCGGTGGCCAACCTCGACGACTTCCCCGCGCACTTCCCGCACCAGGACGGCAGCCCCGCCCGCCGCCACGCGCTCAGCGAGAACCGGCGCAGCGGCGGCCGCCTGCTGGACCTCGCCAACGGGCTCGCCGCCCCGCTGCGCGCGATGCACCACGGCGTCGAGGCGCTGCGCCCCGCGCCCGGCGCCGAGCGGGACGGCCAGGTGCGCTGCGCGCTGCTGCCCACCCACGCCGAGGAGCTGGCCTGGCTCGCCGACTCGATCGCCCACCTGGTGCGCACCGGCACCCCGCCCGGCGAGATCGCGGTCCTGTGCCGTACGGCCGGTGACTTCGCCGAGATCCAGGGCGCCTTGGTGGAGCGGGACGTTCCGGTGGAGGTCGTGGGCCTGTCGGGGCTGCTGCACCTGCCCGAGATCGCCGACCTGGTGGCGGTCTGCGAGGTGCTCCAGGACCCGGGCGCCAACGCGGCGCTGGTCCGGCTGCTCACCGGCCCGCGCTGGCGCATCGGCCCCCGCGACCTGGCGCTGCTCGGCCGCCGCGCCCGCGCGCTCGTCTCCCACGGCCGTCCCGGCGACTCCCACGGCCGTCCCGGCGACGCGGAGGACGACCCGGACCGGCGGCTCGCCGAGGCCGTCGAGGGCGTCGACCCGGCGGAGATCATCTCGCTCGCCGACGCCCTCGACACCTTCCTGGACTCCGGCGGCGGCCCGGACGACGGGCTGCCGTTCTCGGCCGAGGCCCGGGTGCGCTTCGCCCGCCTCGCCGCCGAACTGCGCGAGCTGCGGCGCTCGCTGGCCGACCCGCTCATGGACGTCCTCCACCGGGTGCTCGCCACCACCGGCCTGGAGGTCGAGCTGTCCGCCTCGCCCCACGCCCTGGCCGCCCGCCGCCGCGAGACGCTGGGCAACTTCCTGGACGTCGCCGCGTCCTTCGCCGCCCAGGCGGGACCTGCCGTGGACGGCGAGGCCACCCTTCAGTCGTTCCTGGGCTTCCTGCGGACCGCCGCACAGTACGAGAAGGGGCTCGACAACGCGCTCCCCGGCGGTGAGAACACGGTCAAGGTGCTCACCGCGCACAAATCCAAGGGTCTTGAGTGGGACGTGGTGGCGGTGCCCGGACTGGTCGCGGGGCAGTTCCCGAGCGAGCAGAGCCGCGAGTCCTGGACGGCGAACGCCAAGGTCCTGCCGCACGCCCTGCGCGGCGATGCCGCCACCCTCCCGGAGGTCACGGCCTGGGACGCCAAGGGGCTGAACGCCTTCAAGGACGCCATGAAGGAGCACCAGCGGACGGAGGAACTCCGCCTGGGCTACGTCACCTTCACCCGGCCGCGTTCGCTGCTGCTGGGCTCCGGGCACTGGTGGGGCCCGTCCCAGAAGCGCCGCCGTGGCCCGTCCTCCTTCCTGGAGGCGCTGCGGGCGCACTGTGAAGCCGGTTACGGCGAGGTCGAGGCGTGGGCGGACGAGCCGGAGGAGGGCGCGGAGAACCCGGCCCTGCGCGAGACGACCGCCGACCGCGCCTGGCCGCTCCCGCTCGACCCGGTCGCCCTGGCCCGCCGCCGCCGGGCCGCGGACGCGGTCCTGGCCCATCTGACCCGCCTGGAGGCGGCGGACGGCCCGCCCGCCGCGGCCTTGCAGGGGCCGGTTGCGGAGGACGACCCGGCCTGGCCGGAGTTCGCGGACGAGCCGTATCCGTACGAGGACGAGGAGGCGTACCCGTACGACGACCCGTACGCGTACGAGGAGGACGCCCCGTACGGCGACCCGTATGACGCCGAGCACGCGGCTCCCGATGCGCTGCCCGACCCGCCCCCCGCGCCGGACGGCGACCCCGCGTCGGACGGCGACCCCGCGCCGGACGGCGACCCCGCGTCGGACGGCGACCCCGCGTCGGACGGCGACCCCGTGCCGGACGGCGACCTGGCCCCCGAGGAGGCGCGGCTGGCCGACTCCTGGGACCGGGATCTGGACGCGCTCGCCGGGGAGCTGCGGCGTGCCCGCGCGACCGTGCACGAGGTGCCCGTACCGCACACCCTGACCGCCACCCAGCTGATGCGGCTCGCCGCGGACCCGGACGGCTTCGCGCGGGAGCTGGCCCGCCCCATGCCGCGCCCGCCGCGGTCCGCCGCAGCCCGCCGCGGCACTCGCTTCCACGCCTGGGTCGAGTCGCGCTTCGAGGCGCTGCCGCTGCCGTTCCTCGGCCCGGACGAGCTGCCCGGCGGCGAGGACGACGAGCCGGAGATCGCGGACGAGCGGGAGCTGGCGGCGCTCAAGGAGGCGTTCGCGCGCACGCCGTACGCCCGGCGCACCCCGCACCGCGTAGAGGTGCCGTTCCAGCTGACGCTGGCGGGGCGGACGGTGCGCGGCCGGATCGACGCGGTGTACCGGGAGCCCGCGTCGGGCCCCGGGGGCGGCCAGGGCTACGAGATCATCGACTGGAAGACCGGCCGCTCCCAGGACGCCGACCCGCTCCAGCTGGCCATCTACCGCCTGGCCTGGGCCGAGCAGCACGACCTGCCGCTGTCGGCGGTCTCGGCGGCGTTCCTCCATGTACGCAGCGGGGAGATCGTGCGCCCCGCGGAGCTGCCCGGCCGCGCGGAGCTGGAACGCATCCTGACCGGCGAGGCGGAGGAGGCGGACGAGGCGGAGGAGCCTGGCGAGGCGGGCGATGCGCGCGAGCCCGAGGATGTCCGTAACGCTTTCATCGACGTCGAACCGTGACCGAGGGCGACCGCGGATGAGCGGCCCGGAGACCCAGGCTCTGGCGCTCCCGCGCGCCGGATAGGCTCACATCCATGAGCACCACCCCGGACACGGACAACGCCGTCCGCGCCTTCGTCGACGACCACTACGCGGCCTTCCTCGACGACCTCGGCGCGTGGCTGCGCATACCCTCCGTATCCGCCGACCCCGCGCGCGCCGGTGACGTCCGCCGCAGCGCCCAGTGGCTCGCGTCGCACCTCACCGCGACCGGCTTCCCGGAGGTCGAGATCTGGGAGACGCCCGGCGCCCCGGCGGTGTTCGCCGCCTGGCCGTCCGGCGACCCGGACGCCCCCACCGTGCTCGTCTACGGGCACCACGACGTCCAGCCCGCCGCCCGCGAGGACGGCTGGCACACCGACCCCTTCGACCCGGTCGTCGAGGACGGCAGGCTGTACGCGCGCGGCGCCGCGGACGACAAGGGGCAGGTCCTCTTCCACACCCTGGGGGTGCGCGCCCATCTGGCCGCGACCGGCCGCACCGCGCCCGCCGTCGACCTCAAGCTGCTGATCGAGGGCGAGGAGGAGTCGGGCTCCCCGCACTTCCCCGAGCTGGTCCGGGCGCACGCCGACCGGCTCGCCTGCGACACCGTGATCGTCTCCGACACCGGCATGTGGTCCGAGGACACCCCGACCGTCTGCACCGGGATGCGGGGCCTCACGGACTGCCAGATCGACCTGTACGGGCCGGACCAGGACATCCACTCCGGCTCCTTCGGCGGCGCGGTGCCCAACCCGGCCACCGAAGCCGCCCGGCTGGCCGCGGCGCTGCACGGCGACGACCGCACGGTGGCCGTCCCGGGCTTCTACGACGGCATCGTGGAGCTGACCGACCGCGAGCGCGAACTCTTCGCCGAGCTGCCCTTCGACGAGGCGGGCTGGCTGCGCACCGCGCATTCGCACGGCCTGCTCGGCGAGGCCGGGTACACCACGCTGGAGCGGATCTGGGCCCGCCCGACCGCGGAGGTCAACGGCATCGCCGGGGGCTACCAGGGGCCGGGCGGGAAGACCATCGTGCCGTCCACCGCCCAGCTGAAGCTGTCCTTCCGGCTGGTGGCCGGTCAGGACACGGAGCGGGTCCAGCGGTCGGTGCGGGAGTGGGTCGCGGCGTCCCTCCCGGCCGGGATCCGGCACGAGATCACCTTCTGGGGCGCGACCCGCCCCTGCCTGACCCCCTTGGACCACCCCGCCCTTCAGTCCCTGGTACGGGCCATGGGGCGGGCGTTCGACCAGAAGATCCGCTTCACCCGCGAGGGCGGATCGGGACCGGCGGCCGATCTGCGGGACGTCCTGGGCGCTCCGGTGCTCTTCCTGGGCATCTCGGTGCCGTCCGACGGCTGGCACGCGCCCAACGAGAAGGTCGAGCTGGACCTTCTCGCGAAGGGCGCCGAGACGGCCGCCCACCTCTGGGCCGACCTCGCGGAGAATGGACCCGTATAGCTCGCGTATGTACGTAAACCACCCGTTCCGCATGGGGAGTTGGAAGCAGCCGTGACCACCTGGACCGAGCGCGCCGCCACCCGGCCGATCACGCTCAGCGCCCCGAGCGGCATCGACCGCGCGGCGCACCACCGACTGGACGAGGCGTGGCTGGCCGCGGCGTGGAGCCACCCGACGACGCGGGTCTTCGTGGTCTCCGGAGGCCAGGCCCTGGTCGACGACACCCCGGACGGCCGTACCGAGCTGGTCATGACCCCGGCCTTCGAGGCCCCGCCCACCGAGACCCACCGCTACTTCCTGGGCACGGACGAGGACGGGGTGCGCTACTTCGCGCTCCAGAAGGACACCCTGCCGGGCCGCATGGACCAGTCGGCGCGCCCCGCGGGGCTGCGCGAGGCGGGCTCGCTGCTGTCCGAGCGCGACGCGGGGCTGCTGGTGCACGCGGTCGCGCTGGAGAACTGGCAGCGGCTGCACCGCTTCTGCTCCCGGTGCGGCGAGCGCACGGTGATCGCGGCGGCGGGCCACATCCGCCGCTGCCCGGCCTGCGGCGCCGAGCACTACCCGCGCACCGACCCCGCCGTGATCATGCTGGTGACGGACGACCTGGACCGGGCGCTGCTGGGGCGGCAGGTGCACTGGCCGGAGGGGCGCTTCTCGACGCTCGCGGGCTTCGTGGAGCCGGGGGAGTCGATCGAGCAGGCGGTGATCCGCGAGGTGGCCGAGGAGGCGGGCGTCCCGGTCGGCGAGGTCGAGTACGTCGCCAGCCAGCCGTGGCCGTTCCCGTCCAGCCTGATGCTGGGCTTCATGGCCCGGGCCACGTCATCCCTGATCCAGGTGGACGGGGAGGAGATCCACGAGGCGCGCTGGTTCTCCCGGGACGAGCTGCGCACCGCGATCGAGTCCGGCGAGGTGCTGCCCCCGTCCGGGATCTCGATCGCGGCGCGGCTGATCGAGCTGTGGTACGGCGAGCCGCTGCCCCGCGGCTGACCGGAACCGCTGACTCAGGCCCCGACCTTGGCCTTCACCTGGGCGAGGGAGGGGTTGGTCAGCGTGGATCCATCGGAGAAGAGGACGGTGGGCACCGTCTGGTTGCCGCCGTTCGCCTTCTCGACGAAGGCCGCGGACTCCGGGTCGTGCTCGATGTTGATCTCGGTGTACGCGATCCCCTCGCGGTCCATCTGGCCCTTCAGCCGACGGCAGTAGCCGCACCAGGTGGTGCTGTACATCGTCACAGTGCCGGACATCGGTCTTCGCTCTCCTCGGGGTCGTGGCGTATGGGCAAAGGGTGAACGTTCATCTTCCATCGCTCATTCCCAGCCGCATTCCCGGCGGCGCCGCGAGCGCGGCGCCCGGCGTTCATATGACCGCATGGTCACGGCTGTGGACAACCGGCGCGCTGGTCCCGGGGTACCTGGCAGCATGGCGGGGTGACACCAGCAACGCACTCCACTCTCTTCCCGCAGGTCTCCACGCCGGGCGCCTACGCGGCCACGCCGCATGACGCCGACGCGGTGCTGGAGGGGCTCGACCCCGAGCAGCGCGAGGTGGCGACGGCCCTGCACGGGGCGGTGTGCGTGCTGGCCGGGGCGGGCACGGGCAAGACCCGGGCGATCACCCACCGCATCGCCTACGGGGTGCGGGCGGGCATCCTCCAGCCCGCCAGCGTGCTGGCCGTCACCTTCACCAACCGCGCGGCGGGCGAGATGCGCGGCCGGTTGCGGCAGCTCGGCGCGGGCGGGGTGCAGGCGCGCACCTTCCACTCGGCCGCCCTGCGCCAGCTCCAGTACTTCTGGCCCAAGGCCGTCGGCGGAGAGGTGCCGCGGCTGGCCGAGCGCAAGGTGCAGCTGGTCGCCGAGGCCGCCGCGCGCTGCCGCGTCCGGCTGGACCGCAACGAGCTGCGGGATGTGACCGGCGAGATCGAATGGTCGAAGGTCACCCAGACCGTGCCCGAGGACTATCCGGCGGCGGCCGCCAAGCACGGCCGGGAAGCCCCCCGCGACCCGGCCGAGATCGGCCGGATCTACGCGGCGTACGAGCAGCTGAAGCGCGACCGCGGCGTGATCGACTTCGAGGATGTGCTGCTGCTCACGGTCGGCGTGCTGGAGGAGCGGCCGGACATCGCGGATCAGGTGCGCCGCCAATACCAGCACTTCGTGGTCGACGAATACCAGGACGTCAGCCCGCTCCAGCAGCGGCTGCTGGAGCTGTGGCTCGGCGACCGGCAGAGCCTGTGCGTGGTGGGCGACGCCAGCCAGACCATCTACTCCTTCACCGGCGCCACCCCCGACCATCTGCTGGACTTCCGCACCCGGCACCCCGGTGCCACGGTGGTCAAGCTCATCCGTGACTACCGCTCCACCCCCCAGGTGGTGCACCTGGCCAACGGGCTGCTGTCCCAGGCCCGCGGCCGGGCCGCGGAGCACCGTCTCGAGCTGGTCTCGCAGCGCGACGCGGGCCCCGAGCCGGTCTACACCGCCCACGCGGACGAGCCCGCCGAGGCTGAGGCCACCGCCCGCCGGATCCGCGAGCTGATCACCCCGGTCGGGCAGGGCGGCGCAGGGGTCCCGCCCAGCCAGGTCGCGGTCCTCTACCGGGTCAACGCCCAGTCCGAGCTGTACGAGCAGGCGCTGGCCGACGCCGAGGTGCCCTATCAGCTGCGCGGCGCCGAGCGGTTCTTCGAGCGGCCCGAGGTCCGCGAGGCGGGGATGCTGCTGCGGGGCGCGGCCCGCGCCGGAAGCGCCGACCCGGTGCTGTCCGACGACGACATCCCGTCCCAGGTGCGGGCCGTGCTCGGCACCCGCGGCTGGTCGCCCGAGCCCCCCGCGGGCTCCGGAGCGGTCCGCGACCGCTGGGAGTCGCTGGCCGCCCTGGTGCGGCTCGCCGAGGACTTCGCCCGGGGCAAGCCCGGGGCCACCCTCTCCGATCTGGTGGCGGAGCTGGACGAGCGGGCGGCCGCCCAGCACGCCCCGACCGTGGAGGGTGTGACACTCGCCTCACTTCACGCCGCCAAGGGCCTGGAGTGGGACGCGGTGTTCCTGGTGGGGCTGACCGAGGGCATGATGCCGATCACCTACGCCAAGACCGATCAGCAGATCGAGGAGGAGCGTCGGCTGCTCTATGTGGGGATCACCCGGGCCCGCCGCCATCTGAGCCTGTCGTGGGCGCTCTCGCGGGCGCCCGGCGGCCGCCCCTCCCGCAGGCCCACCCGCTTTCTGGACGGGCTGCGGCCCGGCTCCGCGGCGCCCGCCGCCCGGATGCCCGGCGGCGGGGGCGGAATCGAGCGCGGCACCGGTCCGAGCGCCCCGGTGCGCAAGCGGCGCACCCCGGTGCACTGCCGGGTCTGCGGCAGGACGCTGACCGACGCGGGCGAGATGAAGCTGATGCGCTGCGAGGACTGCCCCTCGGAGCTGGACGAGGCGCTGTACGAGCGGTTGCACGACTGGCGGGCCGAGCAGGCCGGGCTGCTGGGCCAGCCGGCCTTTTGCGTCTTCACCGACAAGACGCTGCTCGCCATTGCCGAGGCCGTGCCGGGAACCGAATCGGAGCTGTCCGGCATCTCTGGTGTCGGACGACGGAAACTCGGCAGGTTCGGCGCCGACGTTCTCGCGCTCTGCGCGGGCCGGGAACTGCCCCGGGCGCACGAGAGTGACGGGGGAGTCGAGGGCGGGGGAAGCCAACCGGGTGACCCCGCGGAAAACTCGACGGAAAAATAGTTTGCGCGCGCGGACGGCATACCCATAGCCTTCCGAGCACGGAGACAACGGCCCTTCCGGGAACCGAGGAATCCGTGTTGTACTACGTAAGTCCGGACCGGTTCGCACCGGTCCCCTGAGACGCCGAGAGGAGGCGGAGACCAATGATCAGCTTCATCGAGACCATCAAAATGACCGATCGCTCGGTCCTCGCCACCTGCCCGCTCGGCTCCCCGCTTCCCGGCACCGGTATGCCCGGCGCCAATGAAGCGCGTCTCAGCGAGCGCAGCGAGCGACCGACGCAGGCACCTGCGGTAGCGGCAGCGGCACGGGCATTTGCCTATGCCCTGGCGGCCAATGGTGCCGGATCCCGGACGACGCAGCAGCACCACGAGAAGTGGGCCTTCCGCAGGCTCGAACCCTGGAGTTATCCAGCCTGATTCAGGATCAGGTCGGCACCTTCCAGGGCCGCGGAACCCACACCGGGATCCGCGGTCCTTTTGATTTGCCAGCGCCCGGCCACGAGCCGGACCGAACAGACGAGGAACACGCCACCGTGCAACTCAACGCACACGCCCCGTCCGCAGAGACCGACCTGAACCGCCCGCCTGACTCCTCGGAGGACCCCTTGACCCCCCTCACCGCCCTCACCGAGCTCGATGACGCCATCGAGAGCCTGGGCGTAGCCGTCCCGTGCCGCTCCTACGACCCGGAAGTCTTCTTCGCCGAGTCCCCGGCCGACGTCGAGTACGCCAAGTCGCTGTGTCAGACCTGTCCGCTGCGCGAGGCCTGCCTCGCCGGGGCCAAAGACCGTCGCGAGCCCTGGGGCGTCTGGGGCGGCGAGCTGTTCGTCCAGGGGGTCGTCGTGGCCCGCAAGCGGCCGCGTGGTCGCCCGCGCAAGAACCCGGTCGCGGCATGAGCACCCCCGGCACCATCGATCGCCCAGCGACGCACGAGCCCATGAAGCAGGACCCGACGATGACCCCACCGGTCTCCGACACACCCACACGCCATCACTCCGGCGCGCCCGAGTCGCGCCAGAACAGGACCCGAGAAATGCAACTCATCCCAGAAGCCCTGGCGCGTGCGCATATGCGCCTGCATCGCAGCGCGGGGCGGGCGTCGCTGCGCGCCCGCCGGGCGCTGGCCACGGCGGTCATGTCCTGACGCGGCCGCGCGTCGACACGGAGGGCCGGTCCCCTGCGGACCGGCCCTCCGGCCGTTTCGGGAATCTCAGGCCGAGGTCTCCGCGTCCTCGGCCGCCCGCTCCGCCGGACCCGCGGCGTCGCCTGAGCCCTCGGCGTCCTCGGCCTCCCCGCCGGTCTCATCGGTCGCATCGGGCTCATCGGGCTCGTCCGCCTCGGCGGCGAAGCCGGTGACCCAGGCCTCGAGTTCATCCCGCAGCCGCACCGTGGCGCCCAGTTGGCACAGCACCCCGATCGTGCTCAGGGTCACCCGGTGGATCAGCAGATAGGCGGGCGGCAGATTGAGCTGGTTGCCCAGCTCGTAGACGGGCGAACCGCGGTCGGCCATCCGCGCCGCCTGGCCGCGTATCCACTGCCTCTCGAAGTGGAACGCCTCGACCTGGGCCGGCTCCAGCATCGGCAGCAGGAACTCCAGCAGCGCGTCAGGATCCAGCTCGATCGTCGGCTTGACGAACCCCTCATCCCGCATCAGGTCGTAGACCCCCGCGGCGTCGCCCTCCAGCGCCATCCGCAGCGCGATGCCGATGGGCTCGGGCAGTCCCCCGGGGAGCCGGTCCACCGAGCCGAAGTCCAGGACGCCCAGCTTCCACTGCTCCGGCGGCCCGTCCGGGGCGTCCCCGGTGAGCAGCCGGAAGTTTCCGGGGTGCGGATCGGCGTGCAGCAGGCCGGTGCGGGACGCCCCCGAGAACAGGAAGCGGGCCAGCAGCTGACCGGCCCGGTCACGCTCCTCGGGGCTGCCCTCGGCGATCACATCGGAGAGCGGTATGCCCTCCAGCCACTCGGTGATCAGCACCTGATCGCCCTGGTGCACCACCTCGGGCACCACGATCTCCGTGTCCTCGGCGTACTCCGTCACATGGGCGCGCTGGGACTCCGCCTCCAGCTCGTAGTCCAGCTCCTCGGCCACCCGGTCGCGCAACTCCGCGATCAGCGGCTTGATGTCCATGCCCGGCACCAGCGGCCCCAGCACCCGGGCGAACCGGCTCAGTTGGCCGAGGTCGGACAGCAGCGCCTGGCCCGCCCCCGGGTACTGCACCTTGACCGCGACCTGACGCCCGTCATGCCAGACCGCCCGGTGCACCTGCCCGATCGAGGCGGCCGCCGCCGGCTTGTCCTCGAACTCCAGGAACAGCTCCTGCCACTCCGGGCCGAGCCGCTCCTCCAGCGCCGCGTGGACCGTGCCGGTGGGCATGGGCGGCGCGGCCTCCTGGAGCTTGGTGAGCGCCGCACGGTAGGGCTTCGCGATCTCCTCGGGCAGCGCCGATTCGAAGACCGACATCGCCTGCCCGAGCTTCATCGCCCCGCCCTTGAGCTCGCCGAGGACCTTGAACATCTGCTCGGCGGTGCGCTGCTGCATCTCGCGCGCGACGATCTCCGCCGGTCGCCCTCCTATCCGCTTCCCCAGCCCCCAGGTGGCGCGCCCCGCGAATCCCAAGGGCAGCGCCGCCAGTTTGGCGGTGCGGGTGATCGCCTTGCGCGGCAGATCGGACATGCGCCCTCCAACTACAGCTGAGCCATCCCGGGAGCAGCCTCCCGGACCCCCGTCGCCCACTCCGCGGACGTCGGTCACCCGCACATTGTGGCGTGCGGTCTCTCCGCGGCCGAGGCGTATACCGCATCATCCCGCCCGGCCGCTCCGCACTCGCATCCGGGATGCGCCTCGACGCGCTCGGCCTGCCAGGAGAGGGCGGGCAGCGCCAGCTCCCAGCGGGCCGCCGCGCCCCCGGGCAGCCCGCCGTCGAGGAAGGCCAGCGCCCGGGAGGCGGCGAGCCCGGCCACCACCGTGGCCAGCGCCGTGTCACAGGCGGGCGCGGCACCGCGGCGGCCGGACCGCCACTGGGCCAGCATCCGCGGCCACACCGGCTCCCGCTCGGCACGGGCCGCCGCGACGCAGCCCGCACAGGGGGTGACGCCCGGCAGGACCAGGGGCCCCACCACCCCGGTGCCCTCGATCACCCCCGCGTACAGATGGGGTGTGCCGGAGGCGAGCAGCGGCTCGGCCGCCGCCGGATCCGGTGCGTACGCCGCGAGGCCGTCGCGCGGGGCGATCACCACCAGGGCCAGCCCCGGCTCCCCGCCGGGCGGGGCCTCCCCGGTCCGCGCGCGGGGCCGCGGGCCCGGCGCGGTCCGGCGCACCATCCGGCGCGCGGCCACATCCCGCCGCTCGCCGATCTGCTCGGCCACCAGCCCGCCGGGCGCCACGTCCCAGGGCTCGACACAGCCCCCGTCCACCACATCGACCTGCCCGACCCCCGAGGAGGCCAGCACCGCGGCGACCGCCGCCCCGACCCGGCCCGCACCGCGCACCTGCACCCGCGTCGCCCGCCGCGCGGCGAGCAGCCGCGCCGCCGCTCCCGGCTCCGGGTGCAGCACCGACAGCGCCGCCGCGTCCGGCCGCAGCCGGTCGAGGGCCGCGGCGGGCCCGCTCGCCGTGGCCGCGGGCTTGCCGCCGGGTCTCGTATCGTCCAGCAGCCCGGCGGCCGTGAGTCTGTCCAGCAGCTCGTCGGCCCGCTCCTTTGGCAGCCCGAGGGCCTGGGCCTCCTGCCGCAGCAGGGGCAGCCCTCGGGTGCCGTCGAGCAGCTCCAGAAAGCTGCCCGTCGCCGTGTCCAGCGGGCCCACCACCACCGCATGCGCCCGGGCCACCCCGAACTGCACCGTGTCCCGGCTCCGCCAGGCGCGCCGCAGCGCGGGCTTGAGCATCGGATGCATCGCCGTCCCCCTTCGTCGATGTGCCACAGGTGTCGATGTGCCACAGGTGTCGACGTGCCGCCACGCATCGGTGCCGCATCGCCTCGTCGAACGGTTCTCAGCATGCGCCCCGCCGCCCACCCGCCGCCGAAAGTTATCCACAGGCTGTGTTGATAGTCGTACAAGCGGTGCACGCCGAGGAGTGGTTCGCCCCGCAACCGCGGGCGAGGGCAGGACTTCCCCGGCTGCCAGCGGGTAACGTCGGGGCGTGCCCGCCGATCCTTCCCCGCGCACCGCCCCGACCCCTTCGAGCCCGCCGAGTCCGCAGAACCGAGGCTCGGGCACGAGCGCGGTCGAGGTCCGCCGGAGTTCGCGTCGGCGCAGGACCGTCTCCGCGTACCGCGAGGGCGACCGCACCATCGTCCTCATCCCCGCCCGGATGTCCGAAGCGGAGGAACAGCGCTGGGTCGGCGTGATGCTGGACAAGCTCGCGGCGCAGGAGAGCAAGCGCATGCTGGGCGACACGGAGCTGGCGGCGCGCGCGGAGTGGCTGTCCGAGCAGTATCTCGGCGGCCGGGCCCGGCCCGCCTCGGTCCGCTGGGTCACCAACCAGAACACCCGCTGGGGTTCGTGCACTCCGGCCGAGGGCAGCATCCGGCTCTCCCACCGGCTCAAGGGCATGCCGGAGTACGTGGTGGACTACGTCCTCGTCCATGAGCTGGCCCATCTGCTGGTGCCCGGTCACGGGCGCCGCTTCTGGGAGCTCTTGGAGGCGTATCCGCGCACCGAGCGGGCCCGGGGTTATCTGGAGGGCGTGGTGGCCGCCGGGCGGCTGCCCCATCTGCCGGGTGCCGGAAGCGGAACGGAACCCGGCTGAGGAACCAGACGACGCTCCCCGGCGTCGTTTTTTGTCGGCGGCAGCGGCTAGCCTGGCGCAAAAGCATTCACCGGTTCGGGATGGGGGACGGTCGTTACGTATGGCCAGGGAATTCCAGCGCGGCCACAAGGCCAAGATCAGCGACCTGACGGCCGGGAGGGATCTGTACGTCGGCGTGCAGATCGCCGGGCCCGGGCTGAGCTTCGACATCAGCTGCTTCGGCCTCGACGCGGACGAACGGCTCTCGGACGACCGCTACTTCATCTTCTTCAATCAGCCCAAATCGCCTGAAGAAGCGATACAGCAGCTGGGTGCGCAGGCCGGTGACACCGAGTCGTTCCGGGTCACGCTCGACAGCATTCCGCCGACCGTCCAGAAGCTCTCCTTCACCGCGACCATCGACGGCGCGGGCCAGATGTCGCAGGTCGGCCCCGGCTACATCCGGATCGTCGCGGGCGGCGAGGAAGTGGCCCGGTACGCCTTCGACGGCACGGAGTTCAGCACCGAGCGCGCGGTGATGCTGGGCGACTTCTACCTCAAGGACGTCTGGCGCTTCGCCGCCGTCGGGCAGGGCTTCGACGGCGGACTCGAGGCGCTGCTCAAGAACTTCGGCGGCGAGGTCGCCGAGGAGGAGCCCGCGCCCGCACCGGCGCCCGCGCAGGGCGGTGCGCCCGGTTTCGCGCCGCCCGCCCAGGCGGCCCCCGCCCCGGGCTTCTCGGCTCCGGCGGCGCCCGCCCCCGCGGCCCCGCCCGCACCGCAGCAGCCCCAGCAGCCCGCCCCCGCACCCGCCTTCGGCGCGCCCCAGGGCACCCCGCCCCAGGGCACCCCGCCGCAGGGAACGCCCCAGGGAACGCCCCAGCAGCCCCCGGCCCCGCAGCCCGCGCCGGGTTCACCGCAGGTGCACGCGGCGCCGACGCTCGCCGCGCCGGTCGTGCCGCCGGGGCAGGCACCGCCTCCCGGCCAGGCACCGCCGCCTCCCGGTCCGGTGCCGCCGCCCGGGCAGGTGCCGCCTCCCGGCCCGCCCGGGCAGTACCCCGGCCAGCAGCAGTTCGGCCAGACGCCGGGTCAGGCCCCGCCCGCCCCGTACGGCCAGCAGCCGCCCGGCCAGCCGTACCCGGGCCAGCAGCCCGGTCAGCCCGCCCCGTACGGCCAGCCCCAGGGCGCCACCGTGCCCCAGGGCATGGCCGCGCCGCAGGGCGGCGGCGCCCCCGGTGTGCAGGCCGCGCTCGCCGAGTACCGCGAGGCGGCCACGGGCCAGCGCTGGACGGCGCAGAACCCGCGGATGATGCGGGTCGACCTCGGCGTCGACGGTCAGCCGGTGCTCGCCCGCCAGGGCAGCATGGTGCTGTACCAGGGCAAGGTCGACTTCAGCTACAAGGGCGCGGGTGTCCGCGGCCGGATCGTCGGCAACGCGACCGGCCAGGAGATGCAGCTGATGCGCTGTAGCGGCCAGGGCCAGGTCTTCCTCGCCGAGAACGCCGCCGAGCTGCACCCGATCGAGCTCCAGGGCGACGCGATCTGCGTTTCCGCCGAGAACGTGCTCGCCTTCGACGAGTCGCTCCAGCACGAGGTGCGCCGGATCGAAGGCCATGGCATCCCCGGCGGCGCGCTGTTCACCATGCAGTTCCAGGGCACCGGCACCGTCATCGTGAAGACCCAGGGCACCCCGGTGGTGCTCCCCGTCACGCCGACGACCTTCGCCGACAGCAACGCCATCGTGGCCTGGTCCGCCGGTGCGCAGGTGATCATCTCCAGCCAGGTGCGGCTGCGCCGCAGCGCCTACCCCGGCCACAGCGGGGAGACCGTGAACCTCCAGTTCCGCGGTGCGCCCGGCAACTTCATCGTCGTCCAGCCCTACGAGGTCTGAGGGAGCCCGTCATGGACCAGCAAATGATCTCGGGCTTCGCAGCCACCCCGGTCGCGGCCCGCATGGAGAACCACGGCAGCAGCATGCTCAAGGTCGCCATGCAGAGCGGCCAGGACCTCTTCGCCCGCACCGGTTCGATGGTGGCGTACGAGGGCTTCGTGCAGTACGAGCCGAACCCGCCCGCGGTGCGCCAGATGGCCTCCCAGTGGCTGACCGGCGAGGGCGCGCCGCTCATGCGGTGCAGCGGCGACGGGCTGCTCTATCTCGCCGACTACGGGGCGAACGTCGTCTGCATCAACCTCAACGGCGATTCGCTCTCGGTCAACGGCACCAATCTGCTCGCCTTCGACGCCCACCTCCAGTGGGGTGTCGAACGGGTCAAGGGCATCGCCAAGTTCGCCGGGCAGGGCCTGTTCAACGTGGGCGTCTCCGGCACCGGGTGGGTCGCGCTGACCTCCCGCGGCACCCCGATCGTCGTCGACTGCGGCCGCGGCGAGGACGAGACGTACGTGGACCCGGACGCGCTCGTCGCCTGGTCCAGCGGTCTCAAGGTGAAGGGCAAGCGCAGCTTCAAGGCGTCGTCCCTGATCGGCCGGGGCAGTGGCGAGGCGTACCAGCTCGGCTTCTCCGGACAGGGCTTCGTCGTCGTACAGCCCAGCGAGGACAGCACCGACCGGCTCCGGGCCCGGGGCTGAGGGGGAGAAGGACACATGCAGAGCCCGCTTTTCGGCTACACCGAGGCCCAGACCGAGGACCGTTACGCGCTCCAGAACCGCAAGATGCTGCGGGTCGCGCTCACCGGCCACGAGGACGTGCTCGCCCGCAAGGGCAGCATGGTCGCCTATCAGGGGCTGATCGAGTTCGACGGCGAGTACCAGACCCCCGGCCAGCGGCGCGCCCGCGCCCGCACCGGCGAGGGCCTGGATCTGATGCGCTGCTCGGGGCAGGGCACGGTCTTCCTCGCCAACCTCGCCCAGCACATCCACGTGGTGGACGTGGACCACGACGGCCTGACGGTCGACAGCGCGTACGTGCTGGCGCTCGACTCGACGCTGCACTGGGAATCCATCGCGGTGGACAGCCAGTTCGGCATCACCGGCTCCGGCAAGTACAACCTCAACATCTCCGGCCGGGGCAAGGTCGCGCTCATGACCTCGGGCAAGCCGCTGCTGCTCCAGGTGACCCCGGACAAGTACGTCAACGCCGACGCGGACGCGATCGTCGCATGGTCCAGCTCGCTGCGCGTCCAGATGCAGGCGCAGACGCATTCCTCGGGGGTGTGGCGCCGGCGCGGCAACACCGGAGAGGGCTGGGAGCTGAGCTTCCTCGGCCAGGGTTACGCCCTGGTCCAGCCCAGCGAGCTGCTGCCGCCGCAGAACGCGGTGGTCGGCAGCGGCGCGGCCGCCCAGTTCGGCATGGGCCAGCAGGGCGCCCGCGGGCAGAACCAGGGCAACATCTTCAGCAACTGACGGCAGCGGCAAGGCGGCATGGGGCCGCCGGTCCGTGCCCGCGGGCTCCTCAGACCAGCGCGCGGGTACGGGCCACCAGATGGCGCACCGACGCGTCGGCCACGTCCGCCACCTCGTCGTACCCGAACCAGCGCAGGTCCAGCGACTCGTCGCTGATCGCCGCCGTCGCGTCCGGCGGGGCCACCGCCGCGTACTGCACGTCCAGGTGCCAGGCGCACGGCGTGTGGTGCCGGTCGAGCCGCACCGGCCCGCCCGGCAGCAGGGTCAGCCCCGCGATGCCCGACTCCTCGGTGGCCTCCCGCAGCGCCGCGTCCGCCAGCGTGGTGTCCTCCGGCTCGCAGTGGCCGCCCATCTGGAGCCACATCCGCAGCTTGCGGTGGAGCGTGAGCAGGACGCGCTCCCGCGGTGGGTCGATCACCAGGGCGCTCGCCGTGAGATGCCCGTCGCCGCACGCTTTCCACATGCCGTCGGGATACGCGGCGAGATGGTCGCCGTACGCCTGCCGCAGCCGCTCCTGGTCGGCGTCGGGCGCGGGCCACCGTTCGAGAACCCGCGCCGCGTCCTTATGAAGGGTATGGGGGCTGTGAAGGCTCACTTCTCGCCGTCGCCCCGCTCGTCGTCCTTACGGTCGTCACGGTCGTCGGAGCCCTCCGCGCGCTCCTCACCGCCCGCGGCCTCGCCGAGCATCTTGTCCAGCTCGGAGAAGTCCAGCTGCTCGCGGTGGACGAAGCCGTCCGGGTCGTCGAGGTCCTCGGCCGTCGGCAGCATGTCCGGGTGCTCCCACAGCCCGTCGCGGCCGTCCACGCCGCGCGCGTCGGTGAGCGACGCCCACAGCCGCGAGGCGTCCCGCAGCCGGCGCGGCCGCAGCTCCAGGCCGATCAGCGTGGCGAAGGTCTGCTCGGCGGGCCCGCCGCTCGCCCGGCGGCGCCGCAGCGTCTCGCGCAGGGCGTCCGCGGACGGCAGATGGGGCTTGGCGGCGGCGTGCACCACGGCGTCCACCCAGCCCTCGACCAGTGCGAGGGCCGTCTCCAGCCGGGCCAGCGCGGCCTTCTGCTCCGGGGTGTCCTCCGGCTGGAACATGCCCTGCTGGAGCGCTTCCTGAAGCTGCTCGGGGTGGGTCGGATCGAGCTGGCCGACCGCGTCCTCCAGCTTCGCGGTGTCCACCTTGATGCCGCGGGCGTACCCCTCGACGGCGCCGAACAGATGCGAGCGCAGCCACGGCACGTGCGAGAACAGCCGCTGGTGGGCCGCCTCCCGCAGCGCCAGGTACAGCCGCACCTCGTCCTTGGGGACGCCGAGGCCGGAGCCGAGCGCCGCGATGTTGACCGGCAGCAGCGCGGCCTTGCCCGCCGGGCCCAGCGGGAGCCCGATGTCGGTCGAGCCGACCACCTCACCGGCCAGCACGCCGAGCGCCTGCCCGATCTGGGTGCCGAACATCGCGCCACCCATCGAACGCATCATCCCGAGCAGCGGGCCGGCCATGGCCTGCATCTCCTCGGGCAGCACGTCGCCCATGGCGGAGCCGACGCGCTCGGCGACCGGGTCGACCAGGTCCTTCCACACCGGCAGCGTCGCCTCGACCCACTCGGCGCGGCTCCACGCGACGGCGGCCCCCGAGCCCGAGGGCAGCGACGTGACCCCGTCCAGCCACAGGTCCGCCAGGCGCACGGCCTCCTGGACCGCGGCGCGGTCGGCGGGGCCGACGCTCTCGTCCTTGGTGCCGTCGGCGGTGCCGCGCGCGACGGTCTGCCGCGCGATGTCCTTGGCCATGTCCCAGTTCACCGGGCCGCCCTCGTACGAGAGCATCTGCCCGAGCTGCTGGAAGGCGGCGCCCAGGTCGTTCGGGTTGAGGGAGCCGAACATCGCGGCGAACGGATTGTCCGCGCCGCCTGCTCCGGCCGGGCCGCCCGCCCCGCTACCGAACCCGAAGGGATTCGCGGGGCCCTGCTCGCCGCCCTGGCCGCCCTTCTTCTTACCGTCGTCGCCGTCCTCCGGCTCCTCCGGCGGAAGGCCGAATCCGAATGGGGTGTCACTCACGGGGTTCCTCGGCTCGTTGGGCCACCGGCCACGGACCGGCGGCGGATGCCCGACATCACCACCCAGCCTAGACACCTCGCCGGTTTACGGGCTCAGTGCTTCGCTGATCGCCGAGCTGCGGCAGGATGGGCGTTACCTGGTACGTACGTGTGCACGCGCTGCGTACTGAAGACAACCGCTGGAGACGCCCGGTGAGTTCCCCAGACCGAGAAGTTCGCGCTGCGCGAAACGATACGGCCCGTACCGCACGACGCCCCGTCGTGGCGGTCACCGGTGCCGCCTCGGGCCCCGGCGCCCTGCTCACGCAGCGGCTCGCGGAGTCCGAAGAGATCAAACAGGTGCTGGCCCTCGACGAGCGGCGCGGCGAGGTGACCGAGGCGCAGTGGCACGTGCTGGACGTGCGCGATCCGGCCATCGCCGAGAAGCTGCGCGGCGCCGACGTCGTCGTGCATCTCGCCGTCGACCTGGACTTGGGCACCGACCCCGCCGCGCGCACCGCCTACAACGTGCGCGGCACCCAGACCGTGCTGACCGCGGCAGCGGCCGCCGGGGTGCACCGGGTGGTGCTGTGCACCTCCGCGATGGTCTACGGCGCCCTCGCCGACAACGACGTTCCGCTCGCCGAGGACGCGGAGCTGCGGGCCACCGCCGAGGCCACCGGCGTCGGCGACCTGCTGGAGATCGAGCGGCTGGGGGAGCGCGCGCCCCGGGCGCATCCGGGGCTGAACGTGACCGTCGTGCGCCCCGCGATCCTGGTCGGCGGCACGGACACCGCACTCACCCGCTACTTCGAGTCGCCCCGGCTGCTGGTGGTCGCGGGATCCCGTCCCACCTGGCAGTTCTGCCATATGGAAGACCTGGTCAGCGCGCTGGAGTACGCCGCGCTGGAGAAGGTCGAGGGGGAGCTCGCGGTCGGCTGCGACGGCTGGCTGGAACAGGACGAGGTCGAGGAGCTGACCGGGATCCGGCGCATGGAGCTGCCGTCGGCGGTCGCCCTCGGCGCCGCGTCCCGGCTGCACCGGCTGGGCCTGACCCCGTCCCCCGCCGGGGACCTCGCGTACACGATGCACCCCTGGGCGGTCAGCGGCAGCCGGCTGCACGCGGCGGGCTGGCGGCCCCGGTGGACCAACGAGGAGGTGCTGGCCGAGCTGCTGGAGGAGGTCGCCGGGCGGCATACGGTCGCCGGGCGGCGGCTGGGCCGCAAGGACGCCACCACGCTGGGCGCGGCGGGCGCGACCGTCGCCCTGGTGGGCACCGCCGCGATCGTGCGCCGCGCCCGCAAGGCGCGCCGCCGCGCCTGAACCCCCTCGCGAACCGGCAGCCCGCCGGGACAGTCCGCCACCACGGGACGGCATACGGCACGATGGACGACATGGCACACACGTACGATCACCCCGGCGAAGGCGCGGCGGCCGACCCCATCCGCCTGCTCGCGGTCCGCGATACCCCGCTGTCGGTGGACGAGGTGTTCGGGGCGGTCGGCGACGCCGCGGCGGGCGGTACGGCGCTCTTCGTGGGCACCGTGCGTAATCACGACGGGGGCGCGGACGTGGGCGCCCTCGGCTACTCCGCGCATCCGAGCGCCGAGGCCGAGCTGCGCCGGGTGGCCGAGAAGGTCGCGGCGGACTTCCCGGTGCGGGCGCTGGCCGCCGTCCACCGGGTCGGCGATCTGGTGGTCGGCGACCTGGCCGTCGTCGTGGCGGTTTCGTGTCCGCACCGCGCAGAGGCGTTCGCCGCCTGCCGCCGGCTGATCGACGACCTCAAGAGCGAGGTCCCGATCTGGAAGCACCAGACTTTCGCCGACGGCACCGAAGAATGGGTGGGCGCGTAGCGGGCACGCGAGAAAGACAGCGCCCGGCGGGCCGGGATAACAGTTACGCCATGAAGTCCACTCGGAATGGTGTACTCCACTTGCGTAACCGGCACCCCGCCGTGAGCGTTGACCTCGCGGAGGATTAATCTGCTCATCTGTCAGTCGCGGTGCTTAAGGGGTCGGGAGGCCGCTATGGGAGCGCTTCTCTGGTTGACCATTCCCGTTCTCGCGGCGATAGCCGCCACGCTCTATGCCGGTTGGGCCGCGCGCAACAACCGCAAGAGCGTGGGGGACGTCGAAGAACTGGCCGGATATACACGGTTCCGAGAGGCAATGGAACGCGCGCGCACGGATACGGACGCGGCGGCCTGAGGCCCGGCCCCTCGTACGGACGGCCCCGGGAGTGGACTGCCGTACGCGTCCCGTACTGTCGTTCCATGCCACGCCGCACCGCGACGATGCTCGCCTCCCTCCTGATGCTGATCGCGCTGCTGTGCGCCGGTGTGCTGATCCCGGTGCCGTACGCGGAGATGTCTCCGGGGCCGACCTACAACACGCTGGGCGAACACAACGGCGAGTGCGTGCTCCAGATCTCCGGCCACAAAGGCTGTGAGACCACCGGGGGCCACCTCAACATGACGACGGTCCGGGTCACCGGCTCCGAATACCGCATGAACCTCGTGGAGGCCGTCTACGGCTGGCTCTCCCACGACAACGTGGTGGTGCCGCACGACACCCTCTACCCGGACGACAAAACTCCGGACGAGGTGAACCAGCAGAATGCGGAGGAATTCAGCCAATCCCAGGAGAGCGCCAAGGTCGCGGCGCTCAAGGCGCTGAACAAGAAGGTCACCTCCCAGGTGATCGTGGGTGCCGTCGTGAAGGGCAGCCCGTCCGAGGGCAAGCTGCACGCGGGCGACGTGATCAAGTCGGTGGACGGCACCGCGGTGCCCGAGCCCGACGACGTCGCCAAGCTGGTCACCAAGCACAAGCCCGGCGAGAAGGTGACCTTCTCGATCATCCCGGCCAAGCAGGCCGCGGCGGCCGAGAAGAGCGGCAAGCGGCCGACCGGCGAGAAGCAGATCTCGATCACCACCAAGAAGGCCGGTGGCCGGGCCATCGTCGGCATCCAGGCCGGGATCGACTACACCTTCCCATTCAAGATCGACATCAAGCTGGCCGACGTCGGCGGGCCGAGCGCGGGTCTGATGTTCGCCCTCGGCATCGTGGACCGGGTGTCCAAGGAGGGCGACCTGACCGGCGGGAAGTTCATCGCGGGCACCGGCACGATCGACGACAAGGGCGTCGTGGGCCCGATCGGCGGGATCGGGATGAAGACGATCGGCGCCCGCGAGGCCGGCGCCCGCTTCTTCCTCACCCCCAAGGAGAACTGCGCGGCGGCGGCCAAGGACGTACCGGACGGCCTGCGGCTGGTGAAGGTGCACACCATCGACGACGCACTGAAGGCCCTGAAGAAGATCCGCTCGGGAGACACCGCGGGTCTGCCGCGGTGCGCCGCGAGCTGAGCGCGGCGGTTCCCTGACGACGCGCGAGGCGGCCGCCGGACATCTGGTCCGGCGGCCGCCTCGCGTCCGGGGCCGGACTGCCCCGGCGTCAGTCGGTGGCGAAGGTGGCGGCCAGCGCGTCGGCGAGCCCCGGCACCAGGCCGGACCCGGTCAGCACCTCGGTCGCGGAGTCCTTCTCGCGCAGCCGCAGCGCCGACTCGCGCTCCCCGTCCCGCAGCACGGCGACCGTCATACGGACCTCCTGGCGCTCGGGGTGCTCCGCGACCCAGGACGCCAGCTGGGCGTCGTCCATGTCCTTCGGCACGGAGGATTCGGCGGACGGCGGCAGCATCAGCCGCTCCACGGTCATGGCGCAGCCGATCACGGCGTCGGGCCAGGCGATGGTGGCCAGGAATTCGTCGAGCGGGGCCTGCGAGGGCAGCTCGTCCTGCTCGATGGGGGTGAGGGACGCCGCGGGCTCGTCGCCGTCCTCGTCGAGCCCGAGCTGGCCGGCCAGCTCGGGCTCCTGGGCGCGCAGCTGGGCGGTGTCGACGAGGGCGAAGAGCCGGGCGGGCTGATCCCAGCCGAGCCCGGAGGCGTACTCGTCGATTTCCAGGACGGCGCGGGTGAGCGGATTCGCGGCAAGGGGGCCGGTACCGGGGGTTGCGTTGGACATGCTTCATATCGTGCCCTGATCGGACCCGGAATCGGGAACTGAGTAAAGCCTGAGTAAGTTGCATCAGGTGGGCCCTTCTGTCCGGGCCCGTCCAGACAACAGCGAACTTCGAGGTGCGCACCTTGGCTTTCCAGATGCCGGACCGCGGCGGAGGCCCGACGGGGCCGCGGATCAGAGTCGGCCGACCGTCCCGGCGAGTCCGGACCCTGTTCATGACCTTGGGTGTGCTGGCCGTGCTGGCCATGCTCTTCGTCATGTTCGCGGGGTTTTGGACCGATTGGCTCTGGTATCGCTCGCTTCATTACTCATCGGTCTTCAGCACCACCCTGCGGACCAAGATCGGACTGTTCTTCGTCTTCGGGCTGCTGATGTCCGCGGCCGTCGGGGTCAACATCTGGCTGGCGCACCGGCTGCGGCCGCCGCTGAGCGCGATGTCGATGGAGCAGCAGAGCCTCGACCGGTACCGGATGGGCATCGCCCCGTTCAAGAAGTGGGTGCTGCTCGCGGTCACCGCGCTGGTCGGGCTGATCGCCGGGGCCTCCGCGGCCGGTCAGTGGCGGCTGTGGCTGCTGTGGATCAACAGTGTGCCCTTCGGCCAGAAGGACGCGGAGTTCCACAAGGACGTGGCGTTCTTCGCCTTCGACCTGCCCTGGTACCGCTTCCTGCTGAGCTTCGGCTTCGCGGCCACGGTGCTCTCCCTGATCGCCGCGGCCCTGGTGCACTACCTCTACGGGGGCCTGCGCGTCACCAGCCCGGGTGCCCGGGCGACCGGCGCGGCCACCGGCCATCTGTCGGTGCTGGTGGGCGTCTTCGTGGCCCTCAAGGCCGTGGCGTACTGGCTGGACCGGTACGGCCTGGCGGTGAAGTCGAGCGACTTCAAGGCGACGGGCAACTGGACCGGTCTGCGCTACGTCGACGCCAACGCCTATCTGCCCGCCAAGACGATCCTGTTCTGCATCGCGGTCATCTGCGCGCTGCTGTTCTTCGCGACGCTGTGGCGGCGCACCTGGCAGCTTCCGGTGATCGGCTTCGGGCTGATGGTGCTGTCGGCGATCCTGATCGGCGGGCTCTACCCGGCGATCGTCCAGAAGTTCCAGGTCGAGCCGAACGAGCAGGCCAAGGAGTCGCCGTACATCAAGAAGAACATCGAGGCCACGCGCAACGCCTACGGCATCGATGACTCCAAGGTGGCGGACTACACCGGCAAGACCGACGACAAGGCCGGCACCGAGCTGCGCCAGACCGCCGACTCGACGGCCAGCTACCGGCTGATCGACCCGAGCGTGGTCTCGCCGACCTTCCAGCAGCTCCAGCAGAAGCGGAAGTACTACCAGTTCCCGTCGACCCTGGACGTCGACCGCTACAAGGACGCCAACGGCAAGGATCAGGACACCGTGGTCGGTGTGCGCGAGCTGAACCTCGCCGGTGTGCCGAAGCGGAACTGGATCAACGACCACTTCACCTACACCCACGGCTACGGCATGATCGCGGCCAAGGGCACCAGCCCCGACCCCAAGGCGGACCAGCAGGGTGCCCCGGACTTCACCGAGGCCGGGCTGCCCACCACCGGGAATTCCGGCGGCGGGTTGAGCACCTACCGGCAGCAGGTCTACTACGGCGAGAAGACCAATCAGTACTCGATAGTGGGCGGCCCGCAGAAGGAGCTGGACTACGAGGACAACGGGGAGAAGACCACCAGCTACAAGGGCAAGAGCGGGGTCAGCCTCTCCAACCCGGTCAACCGCGCCGCCTACGCGGTGGCGTTCGGCGAGCCGCAGATGCTCTACTCCGGTGCCATCGGCGAGGGTTCGCGGATCCTGTACAACCGCACGCCCAAGGAGCGCGTCGAGAAGGTCGCCCCGTGGCTGACCATCGACGGGGACGCCTACCCGGCAGTGGTCAACGGCCGCATCAAGTGGGTCGTGGACGCGTACACCACCACCAACGGCTATCCGTACGCGTCGCGGACCACCCTCGGCGACAGCACGGCCGACTCGCTGAGCGGGCAGGACCGCTCGGTGGTCGCCCAGCAGAACAAGGTCAACTACATCCGGAACTCGGTGAAGGCGACCGTCGACGCGTACGACGGCTCCGTCGACCTCTACGAGTGGGACACCAAGGACCCGGTGCTCAAGACCTGGAAGAAGGCGTTCCCGGGCACGGTCAAGCCGAAGAGCGCGATCAGCGACCAGCTGAAGGAGCATCTGCGGTATCCGCAGGACCTGTTCAAGGTCCAGCGCGAGCTGCTGACCCGCTACCACGTCACCGACCCGCAGCAGTTCTACAGCGGCAGTGACGCCTGGCAGGTGCCGGACGACCCGACCCGCAAGGACGGCAGCGCGGTCCCGCCGTACTACCTGAGCATGAAGATGCCGGACCAGCAGAAGCAGGCCTTCTCGCTGACGACGACCTTCACCCCCACCGGGCGGCCCACGCTCGGGGCGTTCATGTCCGTCGACGCCGATGCCAAGAGCAAGGACTACGGCACGATAAGAATGCTGAAGGTCACCAATGACGTGCCCGGTCCGCAGCAGGTGCAGAGCAAGCTCAACGGCACCCCCGAAGTGGCCGAGTTCGTGCGGAACCTGCGGGGCACCGACTCGGACATCGAGTACGGCAACCTGCTGACGGTGCCGTTCAACGGCGGCTTCCTCTATATCGAGCCGGTGTACGCGCGGGGTGGCAACTCCAACTACCCGCTGCTGAAGAAGGTCGGCGTCTCCTACAACGGCAACGAACCCGCCTTCAAGAACACCCTGCCCGAGGCGCTGGACGCGGTCTTCGGCGAGGACACGTCCGACGGGCAGCAGCCGCCGGACGACAGCACCGGGAAGCCGAGCGCCGACCCCACGGTGCAGGAGGCGCTGAAGGACGCCCAGGAGGCCTGGGAGGACAGCCAGAAGGCGCTGGAGGAGAAGCCGCAGGACTGGGACGCCTACGGCAGGGCCCAGGAGGACCTCAAGGCGGCGCTGGACAAGGCTGCCAAGGCGGAGCAGAAGGCCGCCGAGAAGAAGAGCGGCTCGGGCGCGAAGACGCAGAACGAGCCGCAGGGTCAGGGGGCGTCGAACAAGGGCGGCTGACGCCCGCGACCAGGGGAAATCCCGCGCCGTGGTAGGGTTGTGAACACAACGGCGCGGGGTGGAGCAGCTCGGTAGCTCGCTGGGCTCATAACCCAGAGGTCGCAGGTTCAAATCCTGTCCCCGCTACTGACAGACGAGGCCCGGATCCGCAAGGATCCGGGCCTCGTTGTGTGTCTACTCAACGATTCGGGATACAAGCGTTTGGGTTGTCTCTCTGTGGGCAAGTCGACAAAACGCTGAAGTGACCTCGCTGGCTGCGGTATACCAGGTGTACGGCGGATGCGGGTGATGCCACGATGGGATTTATGGGGGACAGGGTCAGTCTGTTGGAGACAGGGCGTTTTGCGCACACGCATGACGATGCCGAAGAAGAGACACGGCATCGCCGTGCGGCCGACTCCGGGGATACGGCGTCGATGAGCGCCCTCGGCGCGCTGCTGCTGCGCCGCGGCGACCTCGACGGCGCCGAGCCGTATCTGCGGGAGGCCACGGGGGCGGGCGACCGCGCCGCGGCCAATAACCTCGGCGTCCTTCTCCACCAGCGCGGGTACGCCGACGAGGCGGCCGGCTGGTGGCGCATCGCCGCCGTCGCGGGATCCGCCGCGGCCGCGCACGCCCTCGGCCGCCACCACCGCGAGCGCGGCGACGAACCGGCCGCCGAGTACTGGCTGCGCCAGTCCGCCGAATCCGGCCACACCCTGGGTGCGTACGCCCTCGCCGACCTGCTCGAACACCGCAGCGACATCGGTGCCGAGCGGTGGTTCCGCACGGCCGCCGAGCGTGGCCACCGCGAGGCCGCGTACCGCCTCGCCCGCCTCCTCGACCACAGCGACGACGAGGCCGCGGGGGAGCGCGGCCGGAGCGGTGAGAGCGCGGAGCCGGAGGAGGCCGAGCAGTGGTACCGGCAGGCCGCCGCGCGCGGCCACCGGCGCGCCGCGCTCCGCCTCGGCACGCTGCTGGAGAAGCGCGGCGAGACCCAGGAGGCGGGCCGCTGGTACCTGACGTCCGCCAAGGACGGCGAGGCGCGCGCCGCCTGCGCGCTCGGCTTCCTGCTGCGCGACGCGGGCGACACCGACAGCGCGGCGGAGTGGTGGCGCCGTGCCGCCCAGGACGGCGACGGCAACGCGGCCAACGCGCTGGGCGCGCTGCACGCCGACCGCGGGGAGACCCAGACCGCCGAGCGCTGGTACCGGGCCGCCCTGGACGCCGGGGACATCAACGGCGCGTACAACCTCGGCCTGCTCTGCGCCGAGCAGGGCCGTACCGCCCAGGCCGAGCAGTGGTACCGCCGCGCCGCCTACGCCGGGCACCGCGAGGCCGCCAATGCGGTCGCCGTGCTGCTGCTCCAGCGCGGCGACGCGGCGGGCGCCGAGCCGTGGTTCTCCAAGGCGGCCGAGGCGGGCAGCGTGGACGCCGCGTTCAACCTGGGCATCCTGTACGCGGGCCGGGACGAGGAGCGGGCCGCCCGGCAGTGGTACGAGCGGGCCGCGGCCGCCGGGCACACCGAGGCCGCCCTCCAGGTGGGCATCGCCCTGCTGCGGGAGGGCGACCACCAGGCGGCCGAGCGCCATCTGCGGTGCGCCGCGGGCGGCGGCAGCGCCGAGGCCGCGTTCCGGCTGGCGGCGCTGCTGGACCGCTCGGCGGTCGGTGGTGACCCCGCGGCGACCGGTACCGGCTTCGCCGCCGGTTCCGGGACGCGGTTCCCTGTCCCGCCCGAGGACGGGCACGTGCCCGAGTACGAGGAGTGGTACGAGCGGGCCGCCCGCCAGGGCCACCGGCGCGCCCAGGTGCGCGTCGGCATGCTCGCGGCCGCCCGGGGCGAGGTGGTCGAGGCCGCTCGCTGGTACCGGACGGCCGCCGAGGCGGGCAGCAGCAACGGGGCGTTCAACCTGGGGCTGCTGCTGGCCCGCGAGGGCAGCGAGCCGGAGGCCGCCCTGTGGTGGACGCGCGCGGCCGAGGCCGGGCACGGCCGCGCCGCGCTGCGGCTGGCGCTGCTCGCGGCCCGTCGCGGCGCGTTGACCGAGGGGCAGCGGTGGTGCGCCCGGGCGGTCGAGCTGGGCCCGGCGGAGGTCGCCGAGCGGGCCGCACGGCTGCGGGACGCGCTCCAGCAGGAGCTGACCGCGTAGACCCCCCGGAGACTCTCCGGAGGGCCTCTCGGGGCCCTCGCCGGTGACGCCCGGGTAACCGGTTTGCTCCTGGCGTTGGCCTCGGGTTAAGGTTGCTTCACACCGACGCGGGGTGGAGCAGCTCGGTAGCTCGCTGGGCTCATAACCCAGAGGTCGCAGGTTCAAATCCTGTCCCCGCTACGAGAACGAAGGGCCCGGATCTTCCGAAGATCCGGGCCCTTCGTCATGTCCGGCCCCGAGAAGGCGACCCCGGGGGACGGCCCCGGGCGGATATACGTGGCCCCGGGGCGCCGGTGGCGCTCCCGGGGCCTTGAGCCGTCAGGCCGCGCAGTCGGGGCAGACCCCGCGGTAGGTCACCTCGGCCGCGGAGACCGCGAAGCCGAACCGCTCCTGCGCGGGCAGGTCGGCCAGCGGGTCGCCCACGGGGTGGACGTCGCGGATCGTGCCGCAGCGCGCGCACACCAGGTGCTGGTGCGCGTGGTGCGCGTTCGGGTCGTAGCGCTTCGCCCGGCCGTCCGTGCTGACCTCGATCACCTCGCCGAGCGAGACCAGCTCGCCCAGGGTGTTGTACACCGTCGCGCGGGAGATCTCGGGCAGACGGTCGGCCGCCAGCGCGTGTACCTCGTCGGCGGTGTAGTGCACGTGGTCCCCGTCGAGGACCTCGGCGACGACACGCCGCTGCGCGGTCAGCCGCCAGCCGCGTCCCCGGAGTCGTTTCAGCAGGTCACTCATGCCATTCACCTATCAGTCAGATAAGGACAGGGTAGCAGTGGTCGCGTCCATGCCCGGATCGGGTATCGGTCTCCAACTCTTCTTGACTTAGACAATGTCCAAGGTAGGATCGAGTTCGATCGAGCTTGAAGCAGGCAGGAGGCGCACGTGACGGTCCAGGAGAACATCACGGGTCCGCTGACCACGGAGTCCGGGGCTCCGGTGGCGGACAACCAGAACAGCGAGACGGCGGGCGTCAGCGGGCCGGTCCTGATCCAGGACCAGCACCTGATCGAGAAGCTCGCCCGCTTCAACCGCGAGCGGATCCCGGAGCGGATCGTGCACGCGCGCGGCGCCGGGGCGTACGGCACCTTCACGCTGACCCGCGACGTCTCCCGGTGGACGCGCGCGGCGTTCCTCTCCGAGGTCGGCAAGCAGACCGAGACGTTCCTGCGCTTCTCGACGGTCGCGGGCAACCTCGGCTCGGCGGACGCGGTGCGCGACCCGCGCGGCTTCGCGCTGAAGTTCTACACCGAGGACGGCAATTACGACCTGGTCGGGAACAACACCCCGGTGTTCTTCATCAAGGACGCCATCAAGTTCCCCGACTTCATCCACACCCAGAAGCGCGACCCGTACACGGGCTCGCAGGAGGCGGACAACGTCTGGGACTTCTGGGGCCTGTCGCCCGAGTCCACCCACCAGGTGACCTGGCTGTTCGGCGACCGCGGCATCCCCGCCTCGTACCGCCACATGAACGGGTACGGGTCGCACACCTACCAGTGGAACAACGCCGCGGGCGAGGTCTTCTGGGTCAAGTACCACTTCAAGACCGACCAGGGCATCAAGAACCTGACCTCGGAAGAGGCCGCGGTGCTCGCGGGCCGGGACCCGGACAGCCACCAGCGCGACCTGCGCGAGTCCATCGAGCGCGGTGACTTCCCGACCTGGACCGTCCAGGTGCAGATCATGCCCGCGGCGGACGCGGCGACCTACCGCTTCAACCCGTTCGACCTGACCAAGGTCTGGCCGCACGAGGACTATCCGCCGATCGAGATCGGCACGCTGGAGCTGAACCGCAACCCGCGGAACATCTTCGCCGAGGTCGAGCAGTCGATCTTCTCCCCGGCCCATCTGGTGCCCGGCATCGGCCCGTCCCCGGACAAGATGCTCCAGGGCCGCCTCTTCGCGTACGGCGACGCCCACCGCTACCGCGTCGGCATCAACGCCGACCATCTGCCGGTGAACCGTCCGCACGCCACCGAGGCGCGCACCCACGGCCGCGACGGCCTGCTGTACGACGGCCGCCACGCGGGCGCCAAGAACTACGAGCCGAACAGCTTCGGCGGCCCGGCGCAGACCGACCGGCCGCTGTGGCAGCCGTCCGCGGTCAGCGGTGTGACCGGTGACCACGAGGCGCCCTCGCACGCCGAGGACGACGACTTCGTCCAGGCGGGCACCCTCTACCGGCTGATGTCGGACGAGGAGAAGGAGCGCCTGATCGCCAACCTCGCGGGCTTCATCGCGCAGGTCTCGCGCGACGACATCGCGCAGCGGGCGATCGACAACTTCCGCAAGGCGGACGCGGACTACGGCAAGCGGCTGGAGGCCGCGGTCCAGGCCCTGCGCGGCTAGGACGCTTGCCGTACCAACCGGAGAGGCCGGACGCCAGTGGGCTCCGGCCTCTCCGTGTTCGCAGGCGTTCGTACGGGTTCGCCCCGGGGGGTCAGGCCAGTGCGGGCTGCGGCACCGGGGCCCAGCAGCGGATGATGTCGCGCACCGACACCACCCCGACCGGGTCACCCGCCTCCAGGACGATCAGATGGCGGAAGCCGCCCTGGGACATCGTGCGGGCCGCCTCCTCCAGGGTCCACCCGGGGGCGGCGAAGACGGCGTCGGCGGTGGTGTGGGCGTGTGCGGTCTCGTGGTCCGGGTCCTGGCCCGCGCCGAGGGAGTTGAGGATGTCCCGCTCGGTGAGGATGCCGAGGCCGCTGGTGTCGGGGTCGAGCACGATGGCCGACCCGACCCGCCGGGCGGACATCAGCCGGGCGGCCTGACGGAGCGTATGTGCGGGGCCGATGGTGAGGACCACCGAGCTCATGGCGTCACGGACGTGCATGGGCATGGATGGAGGCACCTCCTTGGTGGAATCCGTCATGCGCGTTCGAGAACGGATTCACAAGTTCACAAGGCTCTGGATTCTCATGTTCACATGCTCCGGTGGGCACCACAAGGGCGCGCGGAGGCCGATCTCTTGCTCAGCGCGCCCGTACGCTCCGGTTGACAGCCCCTACGGCCGCAGGTAATCCAGCATCGCGCCGTGCAGCAGCCCGTTGGACGCCGCCGCGTCGCCGCTGTTCGGGCCCGGTACGCCGTCGAGCCCGGTGAAGCGGCCACCCGCCTCCTGGACGATCACGGCGTTCGCCGCCATGTCCCACAGCGACAGTTCCGGCTCGGCGCACAGGTCCACCGACCCCTCGGCGACCATCATGTACGGCCAGAAGTCGCCGTAGCCGCGGGTGCGCCAGCAGGCGCGGGTCAGGTCGAGGAAGCCGGTCAGCCTGCCGCGCTCCTCCCAGCCGCTGAGCGAGGAGTACGCGAACGACGCGTCCCCCAGCTCGGCCACCTTCGACACGTGCAGCCGGGTCGCCGACGACAGGCTCCGGCCGCTGTACGCCCCGAGCCCCTCGGCGGCCCACCAGCGGCGGCCCAGCGCCGGTGCGGAGACGACCCCGACCACCGGCCGGTCGCCGCCCGCGCCGCGCTCCATGAGCGCGATCAGGGTGGCCCACACCGGAACCCCGCGTACGTAGTTCTTGGTGCCGTCGATCGGATCGATCACCCAGCGGCGCGGACCCGTGCCCTCACTGCCGAATTCCTCGCCGAGCACCGCGTCCCGCGGGCGGGCGCGCTGGAGCTGGGAGCGGATCAGCTCCTCGGCCGCCTTGTCGGCCTCGCTCACCGGCGTCATGTCGGGTTTCGTCTCGACCTTGAGGTCGAGCGCCTTGAACCGCTCCATGGTCTGGGCGTCGGCGGCATCGGCCAGTACATGGGCGAAACGCAGGTCATCGTGGTAGTCGGCCATGGCCGAACAGTATCGAGCCACATCGGGGCGATCCACAGGAGGCTATTGACAGCATCTGGCGGGCCGTCAATTCTGTGCACGCGGAAAGCCGGGGAGGCGACGATGCCCGCAGCGCGTGAATCCTTGCTCGACGCGGCCTTCGCCGCCCTCGCGCGCCGACCGTGGGCCAGGATCCGGATGACGGACGTCGCCGCGGCCGCCGGGGTGTCGCGGCAGACCCTCTACAACGAGTTCGGCGGCAAGGACGGCCTCGCGCGGGCCCTGGTGCGGCGCGAGGCCGAGGCGTACCTCAACGGTGTCGAGCGGGCCCTGACCGGGGTGCCGGGCGCCGCGGGGCCCGGGGAGCGGCTGGCGGCGGCGGCCGTGTGGACGGTCCGGGCCGGGACCGAGAACCCGCTGGTGCGGGCGGTGCTCACCGGATGCTGGAACGAACGGCTCCCGTGTCCCGCGCCCCCGTCACCCACACGTCCCGCCCCTACCGGTGGCCCGTCGCGCCCGCCGGGCTCACCGCGCTCGTCCCGGGCCGCCGTCGTGGAGCCGGTGCCTGCGCCCGTCGATCTGCTGGGCCAGGCACGGGACCGCGCGGTGCGGCTGCTGGAGGCGGAGTGGCCGCCGGGCGGGCCGGTGGAGCTGGCCCGGGCCTGCGAGACGGCCGCGCGGCTGGCGCTGTCGTACGTCCTGGTGCCCGCGCCCGCGGTGGAGGTGGCGAGCGCGGTGCGCGGCGCGCTCGCCCGCAGCGGCTAGTGCCCCGAGCCGGAGAGCTGGAGGCCCACCACGCCGATGATCACCAGCGTGATGGAGACGATCTTCAGCACGGAGACCAGGTCGTTGAGGAAGACCATGCCGTAGATCGCCGTCCCGGCCGCTCCGATGCCCGTCCAGACCGCGTACGCGGGCCCCACGTCGAGCTTCTTCAGGGACAGCGTCAGCAGTCCGAAGCTGCCGAGCGCGAACGCGCAGAACGCGACCGTCGGCCAGAGCCTGGTGAAGCCGTGCGAGAGCTTGAGGCAGACCGCGAAGCCCGTTTCCAGGAGCCCGGCGACCACGACCAGCAGCCACGCCATACAGATTCCTCCCGTACGTACCGCTGACGGCTGCGTTTGTTTGCCTGGGTTGGTCCCTCGCCCGGTTGCTTCGGTGCGATTATCCCTTTACCTCACCGGGGAGGCGGCAAACCCGGGTCAGTCGCCCTCCCGCCGTTCGCGGGTGGCGAGCAGCCTCCGCAGGGAGTACAGCCGGGCCGGGTCGGCGTGGCCCTCGGCCACCCACTGGTCCAGGGCGCAGTCCGGCTCGTCATGGCTACAGGCGCGCGGGCAGTCGTCGGTGCCGGCCTCCAGATCGGGGAAGGCGTGGATGACCCTCGTCGGGTCCACATGGTGCAGTCCGAAGGACCGCACGCCCGGCGTGTCGATCACCCATCCCTTGTCGTCCGGAAGGGGCAGCGCGAGCGCCGAGGTGGTGGTGTGGCGGCCGCGGCCGGTGACCGCGTTCACCCGTCCGGTGGCCCGTTTGCGCTCCGGCACCAGGGCGTTGACCAGAGTGGTCTTGCCGACGCCGGAGTGGCCGACGAAGACCGTGATCCGGTCGGTGAGACGTTCCCGCACCCGGTCGGCGGCCTCTCCGTCGGCCAGCTCCTCGCGGTTGGTGACGACATAGGGCACGCCGAGCGTCCGGTAGGTCTCCAGGAGGCCGTCGGCGGGCGCCAGATCGGACTTGGTGAGGACGAGCAGCGGTTCGAGCCCCGCGTCGAACGCCGCCACCAGACAGCGGTCGATCAGCCTCGGCCGCGGCTCGGGGTCGGCGAGGGCGGTGACGATGGCCAGCTGCTCGGCGTTGGCGACGACCACCCGCTCGAACGGGTCGTCGTCATCGGCGGTCCGGCGCAGTACGGAGGACCGCTCCTCGACGCGCACCACGCGCGCCAGGGTGTCCTTGGCGCCGGACAGGTCGCCGACGACCGCGACCCGGTCGCCGACCACGACGCCCTTGCGGCCGAGTTCACGGGCCTTCATGGCGACGATCGTGCGGCCCTCGATGAGGACATGGAGCCGCCCGCGGTCGACGGTCAGGACCATGCCCTCGGAGGCGTCCTCGTGTTTGGGGCGGATATGGGTACGCGGACGGTTGCCCTTGCGGTTGGGGCGGACCCGTACGTCGTCCTCGTCGGTGTGCTTGCCGTAGCGGCGCATGGCGGTACGCCCTCAGGCTCTCCGCGCCGTGGCTGTCGCCGCGTCGAGCATTCCGGTCCACAGGCCGGGGAAGTCGGGCAGGGTCTTGGCCGTGGTCGCCACGTTCTCGATCTGGACGCCCTCGACGGTCAGGCCCAGCACGGCGGCGGCGGTGGCCAGCCGGTGGTCCTCGTAGGTGTGGAAGATCCCGCCGTGCAGCGGGCGCGGCCGGATGCGCAGCCCGTCCTCGGTCTCCGCGACGTCGCCGCCGAGTTCGTTGATCTCCTTGGCGAGGGCGGCCAGCCGGTCGGTCTCGTGGAGCCGCAGATGGGCGATGCCGCGCAGGACGGACTCGGAGTTGGCCAGCGCCGCGACCGCCGCGATCACCGGGGTCAGCTCGCCGACCTCGTGCAGATCGGCGTCGATGCCGGTGATCCGGCCGGTGCCGGTGAAGGTCAGCCCGGCGTCGGTCAGCTCGCAGGAACCGCCCATGTCGGTGAAGATCCGGCGCAGCGCGTCACCGGGCTGGGTGGTGTGCTCCGGCCAGTCCGGGATGGTCACCCGGCCGCCGGTGACCAGGGCGGCGGCCAGGAACGGCGCCGCGTTGGACAGATCGGGCTCGACGACCAGGTCCCGGCCGAGCAGCGCGCTCGGCGCGACCCGCCACACGCCCTGCTCGCCGCCCGCCTCCGGGGTGTCGACCCGCGCGCCCGCCGCGCGCAGCATGTCGACGGTCATCCGGATGTGCGGCAGGGAGGGCAGCGCGGCGCCGATGTGGCGCACCTCGACCCCCTGGTTGAAGCGCGGCGCGGACAGCAGCAGCGCGCTGACGAACTGGGAGGACGCCGAGGCGTCGATGCGGACCGGGCCGCCGTCCAGCGCCCCGCCGCCGTGCACGGTCATCGGCAGCGCGCCGCGGCCGTCGTCGTCGATGCGGGCGCCGAGGGCGCGCAGGGCGTCGATCACGCCGTGCAGCGGGCGCTCGTGCGAGCGCGGGTCGCCGTCGAAGCGGACCGGGCCGTCGGCGAGGGAGGCGACCGGCGGCAGGAAGCGCATCACGGTGCCCGCGTTGCCGACGTCGATGGTGGCCGGGCCGTGCAGTCCGGCGGGGATGACCCGCCAGGCCTCGCCGCCGCCGGAGGAGCCGCCCGCGCCGAAGGCGCTGTCGGAGACCGTCTCCTCGATGCCGACGCCCATCGCGCGCAGCGCGTCGGCCATCAGCAGGGTGTCGCGGGAGCGCAGCGGCCGGCGCAGCCAGCCGGGCTCGGCGGCGAGCGCGGCCAGGATCAGACCGCGGTTGGTGACGGACTTCGATCCGGGCACGGTGACGGTCGCGTCGACCGCCCCGTCAGCGGTCGGGGCGGGCCAGAGGGCGGTGTGATCGCCCGGGGAAGTCTCAATGCCGGTCATGGGTCTCACTTTAGTGGCTCACCGAGAGTGCGAATCTTGATCAAAAGTGGCGAAACCCAGTCGAAACACAGCGCTGGTACAGGCGGTGGAGGGGCGCGCCGAGGGTGTGTACGGGGCGCATCCGGCCCGTACGGGTCACAGCCGCGGCCGGGTCACAGCCGCAGCATCCAGCGGCCGCCGCCGATCAGCGAGCTCAGCGAGACGACGTGGAAGAGCAGCAGCCACACCACGGCCGGAACGTTGGTGAGCCGGGCCAGCTGATCGGGGTCGGAGTCGTACGCACCGCCGGACCGCCGCTTGCGCTGGAGCTCGAAGGCCGGACGGACGCCGCCGAGCAGGAGGAACCACACCACGCCGTACGCGAACGCGGCCTGCACGTCCGGCTCGGTCAGCCAGGAGACGAGGAAGAAGGCGGCCCCGGCGGAGACGACCGTGAGCACGCCGTACGCGTTGCGGATCATCACCAGCATCACGGCGAGCAGCGCCGTCGTGCCCCACAGCAGCGCGGTGATGTGGTTCGCGGCCAGCAGCCAGGCGCCGAGCAGCCCGATCAGGGAGGGCGCGGTGTAGCCGGCGGCAGCCGTGAGGACCATGCCGATGCCGGTGGGCTTGCCGCGCGAGACGGTCAGCCCCGAGGTGTCCGAGTGCAGCCGGATGCCGTCCAGGCGCCGCCCGCTGAGCAGCGCGACCAGTCCGTGGCCGCCCTCGTGGGCGATCGTGATCGCGTTGCGGGATATGCGCCAGGAGGTGCGGAAGACGACGACGGCGAGGGCTATCAACCCGGTGGAAGCCACCAGCCACAGCGTGGGGTCGGGCTGGGCGCCCACGACCCGGTCCCACAGGTCGGCGGCGTTCGTTACGTCCATGTGCGGGCGGCTCCTCACGTCGGGTTGCGTCGTGGCAGTGTGGCACCTATGTGCGGTCGATACGCAGCGAGCCGGAGACCCGAGGATCTCGCCGGGGTCTTCGGGGTGGAGAAGTGGGAGCCGGAGGAGACACTGGCGCCCGACTGGAACGTCGCGCCCACCAAGGACGTGTACGCGGTGCTCGAACGCCCGCTCAAGGGCCCCGAGGCCGAAGCCGCCGGGCCGCGGCCGGTCCGCCAGCTGCGGGCGCTGAAGTGGGGTCTCGTCCCGTCCTGGGCGAAGTCCCCCGAGGGCGGCGCGAAGATGATCAACGCCCGGGCCGAGACCGTGCACGAGAAGCCCTCGTACCGGCGCCCCTTCGCCGCGCGCCGCTGCATCCTGCCCGCCGACGGCTACTACGAGTGGGTCACCGCGTCGGGGGAGCGGCAGCTGGAGGAGAAGGGGAAGCGCAAACGGCCGCGCAAGCAGCCGTACTTCGTGACCCCGGTGGACGGTTCGGTCATGGCGATGGCCGGGCTGTACGAGTTCTGGCGGGACCGCACGCTGCCGGACGAGCATCCGCGCGCCTGGTGGGTGACCTGCACCGTGATCACCACCGAGGCGGAGCGGGAGCCGTTCGCGGGCGGCGCCGCCGGGGACGAGGGCCCGCGCTCGCTGGCCGACATCCATCCCCGGATGCCGCTCGTCCTCACCGAGGACCGGTGGTCCTCCTGGCTGGATCCGGCCCGTACCGACCCCGACGATCTGCTCCCGCTGCTGGCGCCGCCGCCCGCGGGGCTGCTGCGCGCGTACCCCGTCGCGACCGGGGTGAGTGACGTCCGTAACAACGGCCCGGAGCTGTTGAAGGAGCTGGAGGGCCCGGAAGAGGGCACGCTGTTCTGATGACGCGCACTACCGGGACCACCGGGACCACTGGGACGACCGCCGAGACCGTGCCGACCCCGGTCGGCGACGCCCGCATCACCTGGCACCACGCCTCCGGCGCGCACACCGTGCTGGCCGTCTCCCACGGCGCGGGCGGCGGCATCGAGGCGCGCGACCTCCGGGCGCTGGCCGCCGCGCTGCCGCCGCGGGGAGTGAGCGTCGCACTGGTCGAACAGCCGTGGCGGGTGGCGGGCAAGAAGGTCGCGCCCGCCCCCAAGACCCTCGACACCGGCTGGCGCGCGCTGTGGCCCGCGCTGGAGCGGCGCGGCCTGCCGGTCGTCGCGGGCGGCCGCAGCGCGGGCGCGCGGGTGGCCTGCCGTACGGGGGCCGAGCTGGGCGCCCGCGCCGTGCTCGCGCTGTCCTTCCCGCTGCACCCGCCGGGCAAGCCGGAGAAGTCCCGCGCCGAGGAGCTGCTGTCCACGGGCCTGCCGACGCTCGTCCTCCAGGGCGGCCGCGACGCCTTCGGCCGCCCCGGGGAGTTCCCGGCGCTGCCGGAAGCCACGGAGCTGGTTGAGGTGCCCCACGGTGACCACGGCTTCGCCGTGCCGAAGTCGGCGGACATCACCGAAGCGGAAGCCCTCGCCGTGATCACCGAAGCGGTCGGGGAGTGGCTGACGCGCCTCGCGGGGCCCGCGCGCTGAGTGGTGTGGGTGAGGTCACGGGAATGCCGTCCCGGGGGCCGGTGTTATACGCGTCGTAGGTATCGACCGCGTAAGAGGCACCAGCACGAGGAGAGGGAGTTCCCCGCATGGGTTCGCTTGCTTGCCCGGCCCGCCCGCACGCCGCTGACCTGGACTGGCGTCAGATGGAGGCGGAGCAGACCGCGAAGATCGAGGCGGCGGGCGGACCGGATCGTCGTCTATTCTCCGATTCGAGCGGGTCCGCATCGGGTACCGCCGCGAATACGGAGGAGGTGGGTCAGGTCACTGGGACCGACGCAGAGACCGACGGCGTCATCGAGGGAGCGCAGGACGAGCAGCGGCAGGAGACGTCCGCGGAGCGCAACGCGCGCTTCGAGCGCGACGCCTTGACGTTCCTCGACCAGATGTACTCTGCCGCGCTGCGCATGACCCGTAATCCGGCCGACGCAGAGGACCTCGTGCAGGAGACGTACGCGAAGGCATACGGGTCCTTCCACCAATTCCGCGAGGGCACCAACCTCAAGGCGTGGCTGTACCGCATTCTCACCAATACCTTCATCAACTCGTACCGCAAGAAGCAGCGCGAACCCCAGCGCAGTGCGGCCGAGGAGATCGAGGACTGGCAGCTCGCGCGCGCCGAGTCGCATATGTCGACCGGTCTGCGGTCCGCCGAGTCCCAGGCCCTGGATCACCTTCCTGATTCGGATGTCAAGGAGGCTCTTCAGGCCATTCCCGAGGAGTTCCGGATCGCGGTCTATCTCGCGGATGTCGAGGGGTTTGCGTACAAGGAGATCGCCGACATCATGGGGACACCCATCGGTACGGTGATGTCCCGTCTGCACCGTGGGCGCCGTCAGCTGCGCGAAATGCTGGAGGACTACGCCCGTGGGCGCGGGCTCGTCCCGGCGGGCGCGTCCGGTGCGGCGGCGGACGGGTCGCACGATCGGAAAGGCGCGGACTCATGAGCTGCGGAGAGCCGCACGAGACGGATTGCTCCGAGGTCCTCGACCATCTCTACGAGTTCCTCGATCGCGAGATGCCCGACGGGGACTGTGCCAAGTTCGAGGTGCACTTCGACGAGTGCTCCCCCTGTCTGGAGAAGTACGGCCTGGAGCAGGCCGTGAAGAAGCTGGTCAAGCGGTGCTGCGGGCATGACGACGTGCCCGCCGACCTCCGCTCGAAGGTCATGGGCCGCATCGAGCTGATCCGCTCCGGGCAGGCCGTGCCCGAGCGCGAGCTCACCGCGGAGCCCGGCACCGGCGCGGAGACCGCCGAGGCGTCCCGGCCCGCCACCGCCCAGGAGTGACCGCCGAGGTGTGACTGCCCGGGTGTGACCGCCCGGGTGTGACCCTGGCCCGCGGGCCGCGGGCGGCGTTTACCGAACGGTCCGATCATCACCCGAAGGGGTGCAATCGGGCGGTCCATCCGTCCCCGCCCGCCGCATGCGGCCCTATTCTCCCCAATCTGACCCGCCCCGGACGGGGCGGCGACCGGATGTGGATGGGGAGGAGGGCGGTCGTTGCGGGCACTTCCTCTCGGGGCGCGCGCCTATGTGCTCAGCGCCGTTCTCGCCGGGGCGCTGTGCGCCGCCCCGGTGCTGTGGTCCCAGGCGGCCGTCCCGTGGGCCACGGTGATCCTGCTCGCCGCGGTGTACGCGGTGGGGTCCCGTACGGTGCGGGCCCCGTCCCCCGAATGGTGCAGCCCCGTCCTCCTGGCCGGGGCTTTTCTGCTGCCGCCGGCCGCCGCGGCGCTCGTCGCGGTGCCCGGGGCGCTGCTGGGGCGGGTCGAGCGGCAGCCCGCGCCGGTACGCCGCGCCTGGCGCGCCGCACAGCTCTCACTGGCCGTCTGGGCCGCCGCGCACGCCTTCCGGGCCCTCTGCGGCCCGTACGCCCTGCGCGCCGCCGAGAACCCCGGTGTGCCCGGTTTTCCGCGGGCCCTGGCCGCCGCCCCGGTCGCCGCGCTCGTGCTGGGGCTGGTCACCGCCGCCCTCGAAGGCGGGGTGCTGGTCCTCGCCGAGCGCCGCTCGGCCCGCGCCGCCTGGCGCGGACGCCACCTGAGCGCGCTGGCGCCGCAGCTGGTCCACGGGCCCGCCGGGCTCGCCATGGCGGTGCTGTGGGCCAGCCCGTACGGACCGGCGGCGGCCCTGCTGGTGCTGCTGCCGATGTACGTCTGCGCCTGCGTCTTCGCGCTCTACCACCGCGAGCGCGCCGCCCACCAGGCCACCATCCGCGCCCTCGTCCAGGCGGTCGACATCAAGGACCGCTACACCCGGGGCCACAGCGAGCGGGTCGGCCGCGCCTCCGTGATGATCGCCCGCGAGCTGGGCATGAGCGGCGACCGGCTGGAGGCCCTGCGCATCGCGGGCATCCTGCACGACGTGGGCAAGCTCGGCGTCCCCACCCGGCTGCTGCGCAAGAACGGCCCGCTGACCCCGGAGGAGCGCCGCGTCATCGAGCTGCACCCCGAATACGGCCACGAGATGGTGCGCGGCATCCGCTTCCTGGGCGAGGCGCGGACGGCGATCCTGCACCACCACGAGCGGCTGGACGGCAGCGGCTACCCGTACGGGCTGGCCGGGGCGCAGATCCCGGAGTTCGCGCGGGTGGTGGCGGTCGCGGACGCGTTCGACGCGATGACCTCGACGCGTACGTACAGCAGGGCCCGCCCGGTGGACACGGCGGTCGCGGAGCTGAAGCGGTGCGCGGGTTCGCAGTTCGACCCGCGCATGGTGCGGGCCCTGGCCCGCGCGCTGGACCGCCACGGCTGGCACGCGGCGGTCACCGCGGACGCCCGTACGGAGGCCCGTACGGACGCGGTGACGGGCGCCGGGGGCGCCGCCGACGAGCGCGGAAACGTCCCGCCGCCCCCGCCCGCCCCGCTCGTACGCGCCGCGGCGCCCCCGTCCGCCGCCCCGCCGCCCGACGGCTCGCGCTCCGGCGGCGGCGCGTGACCGCCCGGCGCGGTGGCGCGCCCGGCCCGGCGGGGCGGGCCCCCGACGGCGAAGACTCGCGCCCGCGGTCCGCCAGGGCGCGCGGCGGGGGCGAGGCCGGGACGCCCGGCGGCCGCGGCTCAGCCGGGGCCCGCGGGGCAGACGGCCCTGGCCCGGCACAGGTTTTTGACCGGGACCGGGACGCGGCGGAGTGGGCCGTGAGCGGGGCGCGCGGGAGCGCGGTCGGGGCCCGCCGCGACTCGCAGGAGCCCCGGTCCGGCCGGGCGCGGGGTGGAGGCGGGCCCGGGCCATCCGGTGGCTCCGGCGACGCCGAGGAATCCCAGGCCGGTGTCCCGGTCCGGGCGCCCGACCCGGATGGCCGGACCCGAGACGCGGCCCGGGGCCCGGACCGGGACCGGAGCGCCGGGCCGGGCGGCGGCCTCGGGCGGCTCGCGGAGCGGCACGCGCGGGCTGTCCGGCGGGCCCGGACGATGCGTGCCGGGGGCCCGCCTCCGACCCGGCGGCGGGGCGGCAGGGTCACCCTCGCCGGGGTGTACGGCGCCGCCGGGGCGCTCGCCGTGGTGGCGCTCGCCTGGACGGAGTGGCACGGGATACGCGAGCCGGGGGCGGCGCTCGCCTTCGGGCTGCTCATCGCCCTCGGGGAAGCCATCCGGTGTGGTGACGCCCCGGCCGCGCTCCCGCGCGCGAGCGGGGCGCACGAGCAGCGCGGCGAGCCCACGCCCCTGGCCGCCGCGGGCGCCCTCGGGTACGCGCTGCTGGGGCGGCTGGGCGGGGAGCCCACCAGCCATGGGGTGCTCCAGGTCGTCACCGTCGTCGTGGCGGCCTCCCTGACGGGCCTGGTGCCGCGCATGGCGCTCGGGCGCCCGGCCGACCCGGGCCACACCGCCCGGCGCGTGCTGACCGTGGGGTTCGCGGCCACCTGCTTCCAACCGTTGCACCACACCGGCCGGTTGGTCTCCTGGCTGGGGCACGGCCCCGCCCTCGTCGGCTACTTGCTGGGCGTGCTGGCCCTGACCGCGCTGTGCGACGCGGTGCTCGCGGCCGCCCTGGCCCGCGCCCGCACCGGCTGGCCGTACGGGCCGCTGCTGCGCGACGAACTGCGCGCGCTGACCGGCATAGGGTCGGCGATCTGCGCGACCGGGGTGGTGATGGCGCTCACGGTGGCCGTCACCGGGCTGTGGGCCCTGCCGGTGCTGGCGCTGCCGCCGCTGCTGATCCAGTACTCGTTCCGCCGCTACGCCGCGATCCGGGCCACCTGCCGGCAGACCATCGCCTCCCTGGCCCGCTCGACCGAGATCGCCGGGTACACCCCGGCCGGGCATGCCCGTAAGGTCGCCGGGCTCAGCCGGGCGGTCGGCCGTGAGCTGGGGCTTTCCGAGCCCGCCCTGACTGTGCTGGAATACGCGGCGCTGATGCACGACATCGGGCAGCTGTCCCTGGTGGACCCGGTTCCGGCCGGGGCGACCGAGCCGCTGACCCGTGCCGAGCAGCGGCGAATCGCGTTGCTGGGGGGTGCCGTGGTACGGCAGACGGGGGTGCCCGCGGAGGTCGCGGTGATCGTCGAACGGCAGGCGGACCCGTACCGCGAACAGCCCCTGTCCGCGCGTATCGTGCGCGCGGTGAACGCGTACTCCGAGGCGGCGGGAGGCCCGGCGGCCGCGGGACAGGGGGGTGCGGCGCCGCTGTGCGCCCTGGAGCGGCTGCGGCTGGCCACCGCGCGGGACTTCGATCCGGCGGTGGTGGAGGCGCTGGCGACAGTGCTGTCCCGCCCGGCGTACGACCGCCCGCGGTGAGGAACCCGGTGACGAAGGTGGAACTCGCCGGTAATGAGCGGGTCTCCCAAGAGGCATGGTTGGATGCGAGAGAGGGGTGTCGGGCCGATGGCCGGTGGCAAGGAGGTGTGGTGGGCATCGTCTCCCGGCCGAAGCGTGAGGGGCTGGGCTGAGATGTCCGCGGATGTGTGGCAGGTTGTCTTCCAGGGAGGGCGACACCGTCCGCGCAAGGCTCTGGTACGGGACTACTTCGATACCGGCAGGCGGGAATCGTGAAGATCTTCGGCAAGGTACGGCACCGGCCGTCCGCCTCATGGCGGCAGGCCACGGACCGTGCGTTCACGCTCATCGGCGACGGCCGGTACGAGGACGCGGGAGCGCTGCTCACCCGCGCCGCCGACCTGGAGCCGTGGCTGTCGGAGTCCTGGTTCAACCTCGCGCTGCTGCACAAGTTCCGGCACGACTGGGAGCAGGCCCGGGCCGCAGGGCTGCGCGCCGTCGCCCTGCTGGACCGCGAGGCGGGCGCTCCCGACTGGTGGAACGTGGGCATCGCCGCGACCGCCCTCCAGGACTGGCCGCTGGCCCGCCGCGCCTGGCAGGCGTACGGGCTGAAGGTGCCCGGGGAGGCGTCCGCGTCCGGTGAGCCGCTCGGCATGGAGCTGGGCAGCGCGGCGGTGCGGCTGTCGCCCGAGGGCGAGGCCGAGGTGGTCTGGGGCCGTCGGCTGGACCCGGCCCGGATCGAGGTGCTGTCGATCCCGCTGCCGTCCTCCGGGCGGCGCTGGGGCGAGGTCGTGCTGCACGACGGCGTTCCGCACGGTGAGCGCGTGACCGCCGCGGGCCCGGCCTACCCGGTCTTCGACGAGATCGAGCTGTGGGCGCCGTCCCCGGTGCCGACCTGGGTGGTGCTGCTGGAGGCGGCCACCGAGGCCGACCGGGACGCCCTGGAGCGGCTGGCGGCCGACGCGGGCTTCGCCGCCGAGGACTGGTCGTCGTCGGTGCGGCTGCTGTGCCGCTCCTGTTCGGAGAGCCGGATGCCCAGCGACGAGGGCGAGGGCGAGCACCTGGACCCGCACGACCACAGCGAGCCGGGCCACCCCGGTCCGCTGGGACACCGCACGGCGGGCTCGGGCTCGCTGTGGGTCGCCGAGCGCGAATGCGGGATCGCCGCCCCCAGCGGGCTGGTGCGGGGGCTGCTGGACGGCTGGGTCGCCGACAGCCCGGACACCCGGGAGTGGCGAGACCTTGAAGAGGTCTGCTGAGGTCTGCTGAATGCCCGGAAAGGGCCACTGATCCCCCTGGCCTCACCTGCGGGCCGTACCCTGTAGGGCGACGCATCAGGGTTTGAAGGAAGGCGTACGGCGGACGATGTCGCAGCAAGGGACCACGAAGCAGCAGGTGGACGACGAGTTCGTCGTGGACACGGAGGACTGCGAGGAGCGCGAGCGGGCGTACCGCGAGCGCGGCACCGCCCGCCCGATCACCGTCGTCGGCAACCCGGTGCTCCACAAGGAGTGCCAGGACGTCACCGAGTTCGGCGACGAGCTCGCGGCGCTGGTGGACGACATGTTCGCCAGCCAGCGGGCGGCGGAGGGCGTGGGCCTGGCCGCCAACCAGATCGGCGTCGACCTCAAGGTCTTCGTCTACGACTGCCTGGACGACGAGGGCGTACGTCACGTCGGCGTGGTCTGCAACCCGGTCCTGGAGGAGCTGCCCGCCGACCGCCGCGTCCTGGACGACTCCAACGAGGGCTGCCTGTCGGTCCCCACCGCCTACTGCGAGCTGCCCCGCCCGGACTATGCGGTGGTGCGCGGCCAGGACGCCGCGGGCAAGCCGATCACCGTGCGCGGCACCGGCTACTTCGCCCGCTGCCTCCAGCACGAGACGGACCACCTCTACGGCTACCTCTACATCGACCGCCTCTCCAAGCGCGACCGCAAGGACGTCCTCCGGCAGATGGCCGAGGGCACCGCGCGCTACGAGACGGTGCCGAACGACTGAGGCCGGCGTGGGTCAGGGGCCGTTCGCCGCCTGGGGGTAGTACTGCGCGACGTACGTCCAGCGTGCTGCCCCCAGGACGATGAACACCGCGGGCGGCGCCAGCCACCACCGGCTGAGCGCCCCCTTCCTGACCGGAAGGGCCGCGAGCAGCAGGGTCACGACCCCCACGACGACCACGACGAACGACGCCGTCTCGATGCCGGTGAGCGTGTTCTCATCCCAGCTGCCGCCCGGCTCCGTCACCAGCGCCCAAAAGGCGAAGTAGACATTGAGGACGTTCGCGAGGACCAGGACCGCCGCACCGGCCCACCGAAGAAAGCTGGTCACTCCAGGGCCCTCCGCGCGTCCTTCAGGTTGCCGTCGAAGGCCTTACCGTAGTTCTGCGCGCTGCCGTCCTGCCAGTACGGTCCGCCGTTGTAGCGGGCCCCCAGCTCCTGGCGCTGCTCCGGTGTCATCTGGTCGGCAGGTACATCGGCGAAGTCGCTCTCGGCCTTCAGCATCGCGAGGTATTCGGAAGCGATGAAGATGTTCTGCCCGGGGTCCTGTAGGGCCGCCTCGACCTGGTCGCGTTGGCTGCCGGTGAGGTTTTCGGGGTCGTAGCCGAGCACCTCCGCACCGCGTCGCACCTGGATCGCGATGGGACCGAAGGAGGTCTCGTCCTTGTCACCGCCGAGCCGGCCGGGGAGGTTCTCCGGGGTGACGGGGAACCAGTCCTGCTCCGCTATCTCCCGGACCGAGTCGGTGACGTCGTCCGCCGGCCCGGGCTGGCCGCCGACCTCCTGCCAGGCGATGCCCGCGACCAACTCCGGGGTCAGGCCCGAGTGCTTCGCGGCGGCGTTGATGATGTCCTTGTTCGCCGAGATCCACTCGGCCCGGTCCCCGTTCGACAGGGGCGGGATCCAGTAGCTGTCGGTTGCCTCAGGAAGGTCCTGGAGCTTCATGCGGATGTCCCAGAGCGCGGGAGAGACGTCATCCTTGCCCACCGGGGGAGCGAACTCCGCCTTGGGGCCACTGCCCTCGAGCCGGGTGAGGGGGTCCTTGCGGGCCTCGCCCGCCTCCCTGCGGAGCGCCGGGATGCTGTCGAGCAGATCCTTGGCGTCGGCAAAACTGCCGCCGCGGAAATCGGGCAGAGCCTTGTACGCCTTCCTCAGCGTGGCGAGACAGTCGTCGCGCGCGTCCTTTTCGACCGTCTTCGCATTGCCGAAGTCCGAACTCGCCTGATCGTGTGCGCGGTTGGCATCGTCCTTGATGTCGTCGATGTCCATGGTGAGTTCAGCGGCCCAGTCCAGGAAGCCGGTGGTGCCGCGCATGTCCTCCCACTGGCGCATCGGCTCGGCCTCCTGGGCCGTACGCGTGACGGCCTGGCCGACCTGTGCGATGAGATCCGCGAGGGTCTGCTCGGCTGCCTTGCCGTTGGAGTAGTGGGCCTTGGCGGTGTCCAGCGCCGCGGAGTAGTGCAGCAGCGCCTTGCGGGCCGCGTCGTAGCCTTCGGCGAGGTGCGCGATCATGTCACGGGCTTGACGCAGCCGGTCGTCGTAGGGCTCGCGGCTCTTGCTCACCCACTCCGTGCCGGTGGCGGCGCGTTTCGCGGCGGGTTCGATCTCGAGCAGCAGGTCACGCAGTCGGCGGAATTCATCGGAATTGCGCTCGACGAGCTTGGGATTGCAGTCTTCGAGGAATTCGACATCCTTGCGATACGTCATCCCCCGACTCACCTGTCTTCCGGCGCGACGTACTGACCCAGTTCCAGGAGGGCGTTCATGAGGCCTTCCGCGACGTCTCCGTCGAAGTCGACATAGCTGCTGCCGGTTTCCCGAAGGCGAGTGGAGAGTGCGGCGAGCAGCGTCGTCAGGTCCTGGTACTGGTCGTTCGCGAAGCGGGCGAACCGGTCGGCTTTGGCCGCCACGTCAGGATGGGCACGTGGCGCTCGTGCCATGGTGCAGAGGTCGCCGTCAGGACGCCCTTCATAGAGCAGCCCCGCCATCTCGATCAGCAGATTCGAACTGCCGTTGATGGAAGTGTTGTCGATAGAGAAGCCGTCCCCTTTGTGCCCCATGTGCCCCCCTCGGTGATTCAGTGTTATGTGAACCGAGCCAGACCAATGTTCCGTCGGCGACAGGGGATGTCAACGACGACACGGCCGCGCTCCGGAAGGAGTGCGGCCGTGTCGGGAAGCGAGGGGGTATGCCCCCGGAGACGGTCAGAAGTCGTCGTCGAAGGAGACCGAGCCCTCGACCGCGACCTGGTAGGCCGAGGCGCGGCGTTCGAAGAAGTTGGTCAGCTCCTGGACGTCCTGGAGCTCCATGAAGGAGAACGGGTTCTCCGAGCCGAAGACCGCGGGGAAGCCGAGGCGGGCCAGGCGCTGGTCGGCGACGCACTCCAGGTAGGCGCGCATCGATTCGGTGTTCATACCCGGCAGGCCGTCGCCGCAGAGGTCGTGGGCGAACTGGAGCTCCGCCTGGACGGCCTCCTTCAGCATGTCGGTGACCTGGCGCTCCAGCTCGTCGTCGAAGAGGTCGGGCTCCTCCTCGCGAACGGTGTCCACGACGGAGAAGGCGAACTCCATGTGCATGGACTCGTCGCGGAACACCCAGTTGGTGCCGGTCGCGAGGCCGTGGAGGAGGCCGCGCGAGCGGAACCAGTAGACGTAGGCGAAGGCGCCGTAGAAGAAGAGGCCCTCGATGCAGGCCGCGAAGCAGATCAGGTTGAGCAGGAAGCGGCGGCGGTCGGCCTTGGTCTCCAGGCGGTCGATCTTCTCCACCGAGTCCATCCAGCGGAAACAGAATTCCGCCTTCTCCCGGATGGAGGGGATGTTCTCGACCGCCGCGAAGGACGCCGCGCGATCGTCCGGATCGGGCAGGTAGGTGTCCAGCAGGGTCAGATAGAACTGGACGTGCACGGCCTCCTCGAAGAGCTGCCGCGACAGATACAGCCGCGCCTCGGGGGAGTTGATGTGCTTGTAGAGCGTCAGCACCAGGTTGTTGGACACGATCGAGTCGCCGGTCGCGAAGAACGCCACCAGTCGGCTGATCATGTGCTGCTCACCGGGGGACAGCTTGGCGAGGTCGGCGACGTCCGAGTGGAGGTCGACCTCTTCCACGGTCCAGGTGTTCTTGATCGCGTCCCGGTAGCGGTCGTAGAACTGCGGGTACCGCATCGGCCGCAGGGTCAGCTCGAAGCCCGGGTCGAGCAGGTTCTTGGCGTGATCCGTCGCGGTGTTCGCGGTGGTCATCTCGGATGCGGTGGGCATTACTGGCAGGCCTCGCAGGACTCGGGGTTTTCCAGGGAGCAGGCGACCGCGTCGGCCTCGGCGGGCGTCTGCTGGGCGGGGACGGGGGCGGGGACGGTGGCCGTGGCGGCGCCACCGCGGGCGCTCTGGGCGATCCGGGTCGCCGGGCGGGAGCGCAGGTAGTAGGTGGTCTTGATGCCGCGCTTCCAGGCGTACGCGTACATCGAGCTGAGCTTGCCGATGGTCGGCGCCGCCATGAAGAGGTTCAGCGACTGGCTCTGGTCGAGGTACGGGGTGCGGGCCGCCGCCATGTCGATCAGGGCGCGCTGCGGGATCTCCCACGCGGTGCGGTACAGGTCGCGGACGTCCCTGGGCACCCAGGAGAGGTCCTGGACCGAGCCGTTGGCCTCGCGCAGCGCGTCACGGGTCTGGGCGTCCCATATGCCGAGCTTCTTCAGGTCGTTCACCAGGTAGTTGTTGACCTGGAGGAACTCACCGCTGAGGGTTTCGCGCTTGAAGAGGTTGGAGACCTGCGGCTCGATGCACTCGTACACGCCCGCGATGGAGGCGATGGTGGCGGTCGGCGCGATCGCCAGCAGCAGCGAGTTCCGCATGCCGGTCGTCGCCATCCGGGTGCGCAGCGCCTCCCAGCGCTCGGGCCAGGCGGCCTGCGCGCCGGTGTAGTGGTCCGGGTGGAGCACGCCGCGCGCGGTGCGGGTCTCGGCCCAGGCCGGGTGCGGGCCGTGGCGCTCGGCGAGGTCGCAGGACGCCTCGTACGCGGCGAGCATGATGCGCTCGGAGATCCGGGTGGAGAGCGCCTGCGCCTCGGGCGAGTCGAACGGCAGCCGCAGCCGGAAGAAGACGTCCTGGAGGCCCATCAGGCCGAGCCCCACCGGCCGCCAGCGGGAGTTGGAGGCCCCGGCCTCTTCCGTGGGGTAGAAGTTGATGTCCACCACGCGGTCGAGGAAGGTCACGGCGGTGCGGACGGTGCGGTCCAGCCGCTCCCAGTCCATCACCTCTTCCCCGTCGCCGACGTCTTTGCCCAGGTGGGCGGCGAGGTTGACCGAGCCGAGGTTGCAGACGGCCGTCTCGCCGTCGTCGGTGACCTCCAGGATCTCGGTGCACAGGTTGGAGGAGTGGACGACCCGGCCCGCCTCGGCGGTCTGGTTGGCGGTGCGGTTGGCGGCGTCCTTGAACGTCATCCAGCCGTTGCCGGTCTGCGCGAGGGTGCGCATCATCCGGGCGTACAGCTGGCGGGCCGGTACCTGCTTGAGCGCCTTTCCTTCGGCCTCGGCCTTGCGGTACGCGGCCTCGAACTCCTCGCCCCACAGGTCGACCAGCTCGGGCGCGTCCACGGGCGAGAACAGCGACCAGTCGGCGTCCGCCTCGACCCGGCGCATGAACTCGTCGGGGATCCAGTGCGCGATGTTGAGGTTGTGGGTGCGGCGGGCCTCTTCGCCCGTGTTGTCCCGCAGCTCCAGGAACTCCTCGATGTCCGCGTGCCAGGTCTCCAGGTAGACGCAGGCCGCGCCCTTGCGCCGGCCGCCCTGGTTGACGGCCGCCACCGAGGCGTCGAGCGTGCGCAGGAACGGCACGATGCCGTTGGAGTGCCCGTTGGTGCCGCGGATCAGCGAACCGCGGGCGCGGATGCGGGAGTACGACAGACCGATGCCGCCCGCGTGCTTCGACAGCCGTGCCACCTGGTGGTAGCGGTTGTAGATCGAGTCCAGCTCGTCCAGCGGTGAGTCCAGCAGATAGCAGGAGGACATCTGCGGGTGCCGGGTGCCGGAGTTGAACAGCGTGGGGGAGCTGGGCAGGTACGACAGCGTGCTCGTCATCCGGTACAGCTCGGCGACGTCGTCCAGCGCCCGCTCGGTGAGGTCCTCGGCGAGCCCGCAGGCCACCCGCAGCAGGAAGTGCTGCGGGGTCTCGATCACCTGACGGGTGATCGGGTGGCGGAGCAGATAGCGGCTGTGCAGGGTGCGCAGCCCGAAGTAGCCGAAGCGGTCGTCGGCGCCGTCGGCCAGCGCCCGGTCGACCAGCGCGTCCAGCCGGGCGGCGTGGGCGGTCACGAACTCGGCGGTGGAGTCGGCGATCAGGCCCTCGCGGTGGCCCACGGCGACGGACGCGGAGAAGGAGTCCGCGCCCTGCCCGGCCGCCTCCTCGGCGATCGCGCGGGTCAGCAGCCGCGCGGCGAGCTTGGAGTACTCCGGCTCCTCGCCGATGAGTCCGGCCGCCGCCTCGGTCGCCAGGGAGCGCAACTCCGCCTCGTCCGAACCGGGATGGCGGCCGCGCAGGGCGGCGGCCGCGACCTTGCCGGGGTCGGTGGCGGGCAGGTCGGCGGTGAGCCCGGTGAGGGTCCGCAACAAGGCGGTCCCGGGCGCGTCGGCCGCTGCCGGAGTTTCCGCTGCCTCTGAAACCGGGTCGGCGGGCGCGATGGTCACTGAAGTGTTCTCCCTCGCTCGGCTGGGGCCTGCGAAGGCAGTGCGCGATGGCCGCTCACGGGCATGCCGATTCCGCTTCACGGCACACCACGCAGCGTCCATCGGCCCAACCCGCGAGGCCCGGACGTATGCAGACGGCCGTCGGCAGGTCATCGGACTCACGGGTACGCAAAAGCGCACACGTACACCGTTGCGGGACAGTTCCGGATTCGCGCCGGATTCCCCTGCGGCGACAGCGGAGACGAGCATACATCTTGTGTCGTGCTGCGCACGCGCCCCCAGATGTTGTGTCGTCAGCTGGGTGGATTCGTATGGATGTGCTAGTCGCGGCGGGCTTTGGCCGCGCCGGAATCCCAGGGAAAACTAGCTCGCCGGACCGCTCGTCCGCCATTCGTCCAGGGCACGGGCGAGGCGGTCGCGGTAGCCCGCGTAGCCGTCCTCGTACGCGCCGCGAAGCTCGCTCCGCGGCTCGACCGTACGGGACGCGGAGCGCCACCGGGACGCGTCCACGGGGTCGCCGAGCGACCGCCACGCGACCGCGACCGCGCCCCGCGCGCCGACCTCCGGCTCGTCCGGAATGACCACCGGGCGGCCGATGACGTTCGCGAAAATCTCCGTCCAGGCGGCGGACCGCACCCCTCCGCCGCACAGCGCGAGCCGCCCCGAGAGCCCGGCCGCCTCCAGGCAGTGGCGGGCCGCGTAGGCGATGGCCTCGCACACGGCCCGTACGGTGTCGGCGCGGGTGGTGGCGAGGGTGAGGCCGTCCAACCGCCCCTGGGCTGCGGGCTCCACGAACGGGGCGCGCTCCCCGGCGCCGGACAGGAAGGGCAGCGCGGTCACGCCGTTCGCGCCCGGCGGACTGCCGTCGAGCAGGGCGTCGAGTTCGGTGGTGGACGTGCCTGTGAGATCGAGCACCCACTCCAGAGCGGCCGTGCCGACCATCGCGGGCATCGCGCGCAGCCAGCGCTCCGGGTCGGGGGTGCACAGCCACATTCCGGCCGGATCGGCCGAAGCGTCCACCGCCGCGCGGTCGGTGAGCACCTGGCAGGCCAGCGTGGTGCCGACGATGAGCAGTCCGTCGCCCACGTCCCGCACCCCGCTGCCGATGGCGCACGCCGGAAGGTCGTACGGGCCGGAGACCACGGGCAGTCCGGGCGGCAGTCCGGTCAGCCGGGCCCCCTCGTCGTCCAGCGCGAGGACGGTGCCGGGCGCGGCGGGGTCCGGCAGCAGCCGGGCGTGGCCGGACAGACCGCAGCGTTCCAGGGCGTCCGGCACATACGTACGAGTGGTGACGTCGAGGAACGGCAGGGACGCGTCGGAGGCGTCCACGGTGATGGCGCCGGTCAGCCGCTGGGCCACCGCGTCCACGCAGTATCCCGCGACCGCCGCCCGCTCCAGCGACTCCGGCTCGTGCTCGGCCAGCCAGTGCAGCAGCGGCGCGTGGCAGCCCGGGAACAGCCCGGAGCCGGTGAGCGCGTAGAGGGCTTCGAGCGTGCCGTCGGCGCGCCAGCGGGCGATGGTCCCGCCGCCCCGGCCGTCCAGCCAGGAGATCGGCGGGCGCACCGCCCGGCCCGCCTCGTCGCGCAGCCACAGCCCGTCGCCCTGGCCGGTGAGCGCGAGCGCGGCGGGCGGGCCGGGGAGCGCCGCGGCCACCTCGCGCACCACCTCGGCGACCGTGCGCAGCACGTCCTCCAGGTCCTGTTCGACCCGGCCGCCGGGCAGGCGGTCCAGTCGGCTGGGGCGGGCCGCGGAGGCGCGCGCGACCCCGTCGCGGCCGAAGGCCACGGCCTTGGTGACGGAAGTGCCGACATCCACTCCGATGATCATGCGCATGCCCTGCTTCCCTTCGGAACCTCGGCGCTCCATCACATGAGTGATGCTAGATTTAACACCAGAGACGTGATCAGGCAATGGCTCAGGCCATGGTGGACGCAGGGGAGAACCCGGATGACCGCCCGACTGCTGCTCGTACGCCACGGGGAGACCGTGTGGCACGCGGAGAACCGGTACGCCGGAACCTCGGACATCGCGCTGACCGAGCGCGGCCACCGGCAGGCACGGGCCCTCGCCCACTGGGCGCGGGGCCGGGAGATCGACGCGGTGGCCTGCTCCCCGCTGAGCCGGGCGCGGCACACCGCCGAACCGGCCGCCACCGCGCTGTCCCTGGTCCCCGAAGTGGTCGAGGACCTGCGCGAGATGGACTTCGGCTGGGGCGAGGGCCGCACCCTCGCCGAGATGGAGGCGGAGGACCCGGCGGCCGTCCGGGCGTTCCGCGACGACCCCGAGACCGGCGCCTTCCCCGGCTCGGAGCGCCCCGGCGAGGCCGCGGCCCGCGCCGTCGCCGCCCTGCGCCGGCTGGCCGCCGCGCATCCGGACCGCACGGTGCTCGTCGTGGCGCACAACAGCTTGCTGCGGACCGCGCTGTGCACCCTGCTCGGCATCCCCGTCGGCCACTACCGCACGGTCTTCCCCCGGCTGGACAACGCGGCGGTGACCGAGATCGGCGTCGACGGCGACCGCACGGCGCTGCGCTCCCTGAACGTCCCCACCACCGACATTGTGCTCACCGACGGCGCTACGGGAGGAACCCGCCCATGACCACGGTCCGCTCCCAGGACGCCCGCAGACAGACCATCACCGAATACGTCCTCGCGCACTCCACCGCCACCGCGGCGGAGCTGGCCGACCTCACCGGCGTCAGCCTGATGACCGTGCACCGGGACCTGGACGAGCTGGCCCGGCTCGGGGTGCTGCGCAAGTTCCGGGGCGGGGTCTCGGCCCTGCCCTCGTCGGTCTTCGAGTCGAGCCTCGCCTATCGGATGGGCGCCCACCGGGCCGAGAAGGAGGCGGTGGCCGCCACCGCCGCGGAGCTGGTCGAGCCCGGGATGTCGGTGATGCTGGACGACTCCACGACCGTCCTCGCGCTCGCCCCGTTGCTGGTGGAGTCCGCCCCGCTGACCGTGGTGACCAACGCCCGGCGGGTGATCGAGGTCTTCGCCGGGGTGCCCCGGATCCGGCTGATCGGGCTCGGCGGGCAGTACTCGCACACCCATGACTCCTTCCTCGGCGTGCCGTGCGCGGAGGCGATCGCGGCGGTCTCGGTGGACCTGGCGCTGGTCAGCACCTCGGCCATGGACGCGGCGACCACGTACCACCAAGAGCAGGACGTGGTGCTGGTCAAGCGCGCCATGCTCGCCGCCGCGGCCCGTACGGCGCTGCTGATGGACGCGTCCAAGACGCGGCGTACGGCGCTGCACCGGCTGTGCCCGCTGGCCGACTTCGACCATCTGGTGGTGGACGGTGCGGCGGACGCCCGGCTGGTGGGGGAGTGGCGGGAGCGTACGGATGTGAGGATCGCCCCCGGCCCTTCTTAACATCGTCAGTGTTAACTTGACTCCACGTGTGAGGGGCGTGATCGGTGATGTCCGACCGGGCCGAGGTCGTCGCGGGGATCGACATCGCCACGGCGGCCGTGCGGGTGGTGTGCGTCGACGCGCACGGGCGCGTACGGGCACGGGGCACCGCGGAACTCCCGCCCCCGCGCCGGGGCGCGGGCGGCCACAGCGAACAGGACGCCACGGCCTGGTGGCCCGCCGTCGCGGCGGCCCTGCGCCAGGCCACCGCGGCCCTTCCTGCGGGCGGCCGGGAGGTCGTGGCGGTGGCCGTCGCCGCCACCTCCGGCACGATCGTCCTCGCGGACGGCCGGGGCGAACTCCTCGGCCCCGCCCTGATGTACGACGACCGCCGCGCCGCCGGGCTCAACGCCCGCGCCCAGGAGGCGGGCGCGCCGCGCTGGCAGGCCCTCGGCCTGTCGGTCGCCCCGACCGCCGCCCTCGGCCGCATTGCCTGGCTGGCGGGCGCGGAGCGGCATGCGGATGCCCTTGGGCACCGGGCCCAGGGGAACCGGCATGTTGCCCATGAGGCCGCCCGGCATCTGCTCCACACCCCCGACCTCGTCGGGTGGCGGCTCACCGGCGGGCCCGTGGCCACCGACTGGTCGCACGCGCTCAAGAGCGGCTACGACGCGCGCGCCGGGGAGTGGCCGGGCGAGGTGTTCGACGCGCTCGGCGTACCGGCCCGGTGGCTGCCGTCCGTACGGGCACCGGCCACGCCGATCGGCACGGTGTGCGCGGACGCCGCGGCGGAGACAGGGCTGCCCATCGGGTGCGCGGTCCGGCTCGGCATGACCGACGGCTGCGCCGGACAGCTCGCCACCGGGGCCGTGCGGCCCGGGCAGTTCGTGGGCATCCTCGGCACCACGTACGTCCTCAAGGGCGTCACCCGCGACCTGCTCGCCGACCCCTCCGGCGCGCTCTACAGCCACCGCCACCCCGACGGCTGGTGGCTGCCGGGCGGCGCCTCCAGCACCGGTGGCGAGGCCCTCGCGCACGTCCCGTCCGACCACCTGCCCGCGCTCGACCGCGCCGCCGCGGACCGCGGCCCGGCCTCCGTGGTCGCGTATCCGCTGCGCCGGGAGGGCGAGCGCTTCCCGTTCGTCAGCGGCGCCGCCCGGGGCTTCGTCCTCGGCACTCCGGCCGACGACGCCGACCGGCACCGCGCCACGCTGGAGGGCGTGGCCTTCCTGGAGCGCCTCGCGTTGGAGCGGGTGACGGAGCTGGGCGTGGCGGTGGAGGGCCCGCTGTGGGCCGCGGGCGGCGGCAGCCGCAGCCCGCTGTGGACCCGGATCCGCGCCACCGTCCTCGGCCGCCCGCTGCGCGTCGCCGACCATGCCGAAACGGCCTTCGGCGCCGCCCTGCTGGCCGCCTCCGGGACCCTCCACCCGGACCTCATGGCGAGCGCCGCCGCGATGGTCGGCGCCGGCCGGGACGTCGAACCGGACGGGCGCGAGCACGCAGCCCTCGACGCCTCGTACGCCGCGTTCACTGCGGCCCTGCGGGAGCGTGGCTGGCTGCGGTGACGTGAGCGGTCATAGCTCCACGGTGAACGCCCACAGGGCGATCCCCGGGATCGGTTCCCAGTCCCGTTCCGGCGCGCGCCGGAACCCCAGCCGCTCGTAGAGCCGGTGGGCGGTGGTCATCCTGGGGTGGGTGGACAGGACCATGCCCTTGAGTCCCAGCTCCCGCGTCCGGTCCATACAGGCCCGCACCAGCGCCTCGGCCGCCCCGCGCCGCCGCGCCTCGGGCCGCACCGCGAGCATCCGGAACTCGGCCTCGTCCGGACCGGCCAGCTCCGCGTACGGCCCGCCGTGCACGGCGAACGCCAGCGCGCCCAGCACCGCGTCGCTCTCCGCGTCCGCCGCGACCAGCACCTCGGACCCCGCGGCCCGCTTCCGCGCGTCGCGCAGGTCCTCGATGTACGGGTCCTCGGCTCCGAAGTCCAGCAGCCCGTCCCCGATGTACACGGCCGCGGTGAACTCCCCGACCTCGTCCAGTTCCTCGTCCCGCGCGCGCCTGATCGTGACATCCATGTCCGCAGTCTGCCGGACGGCACCGACAACCGGGCCCTCACTGGGTGACGGTGCTGATCACTCCGGTGGAACCGGCGCGCTTGTTGGCCGCCTCGGCTTCCTGGTAGGTGACGTAGCGGCGGACCGTGCCGTCCGGCAGCGTCAGCTGGTAGAGGACAACGGGTTGGGGTGTTCTTCCACCACAGTTGCAGCCCATGGGTGCATTTTCCTTTCAGTCGAGCCACCGCGATGCCACACCGGCGAGATAGGAAAGCGTCAGGGCGGTGGCCGGGATCTGGAACCACGCGGTGGTATCCAGTGAGAAGGCGTATGCGGCGGTGGCTCCGCCCACCCATGTGCTCGTACACCAGCCGCAGTTGACCAGATAGGTGACCGGAGAGTCGTCACCGAAGCGGTCGGCGATCCACATCCGGAAGCCCGCCGCCAGGGTGTCCTTGGTGATGAAGCGGGTGATGCGGCAGGTGGTGCCGAGGGCGAGAAGGAACGCTGCAAGGCTCATCGGATCGTTCCTTACCGGTTCGATCTACCGGTTCGATCGATGTCATGTATTACAAGCGCGACGGGCCCCAACAGGCGATACTCCGTCGGCGAATTCCCCCGAATAGCCGAGCGTTCGTCATATAAATACGCCACTGTGCGAGCTCGCATGCGCCAAACGAGTGATGACTGTTCTGAAGTCTTGAGCGACACGGATGCGCGTGGATAACTGGAAAACGTGGCATCGAGGCCGCCCCATACCTCGTCGGCCATTCAGGAGCCGGGCGTTCGCCCCGTTACTCCCGCCTCATCCGTGCACCGTCCCTGCGCACCGCTCGGCGGCCCACCGGTTTTCCTTTCCTCCGCTGTCGGCCTGCGTGCGCCCAGTGCACCTCATCTCACCCTTCCCCGGGAGGACTGACCATGACCTCGACCGATCTCGTGTCCGCCGCCGCACCCACCGCGGGCTACTGGCCCCCGACCGGCCCGCCGTTGCTCGTGTCCGTGGTGCCCAACTCGGGCCCCACCAGCGGCGGGAACCTCGTCCAGCTGACCGGGACGAACCTGCGCAACGTCATCAGCGTGACCTTCGGCGGCGTCCCCGCCACCATCGTCAGCCAGCCCACCGACTGGGGCGGCGGCTGGGGTGGCGGTTGGGGCGGTGGCTGGGGCGGCGGCTGGCCGGGGTCCACCGACGTCGTCGTGGTGATCGCTCCGCCGCACGTGGCCGGGAGCGTGCAGGTCCTCGTCATCACCACCGCGGGCACCAGCAACAGCCAGCCGTACACCTACGTGGCGCCGCCCCCGCCCACCGCCACCTCCATCACCCCGGCCGTGGGCCCGACCACCGGCGGCACCGTGTTCGTGATCAACGGCACCAACCTGAACACGGTCACCGGCATCACCTTCGCCGGTGTCCCCGGGACCATCGTGGCCGTGAACCCCGCCGGGACCCAGCTGGTCGGCATCACCCCGCCGGGCTCGGCCGGCACCGCGGCTGTGGTCCTCACTGGCCCCGGTGGCGTGGCCACCGTTCCGGGCGGGTTCACCTACTTCGTGGCTCCGCCCCCGCCGGTGCCCACCAACATCGTTCCCAACACCGGACCGGCGGCCGGCGGTACGGCGTTCACCATCAACGGGACCAACCTCGGCGGCGTGCTGGGCGTGCTGTTCAACGGCGTTCCCGCCACCAGCGTGGTCGCCACCGCCACCACGGTCACCGGCGTCACTCCGCCCGGAGTGGCCGGTACCGCGACCGTCACCCTGGTGACGGCCTTCGGAACCGCCACCGTCCTGGGCGGCTTCGTCTACGTGTGACACGTGTGAGCCGTACGGCACCGGCAGCCGGGGCACCCCGGCTGCCGGTGCCGACGTGTGTCCTAGGCGATGCCGTGGTGGCCGCCGCCCGGGCGGTGGTGGTCGAAGACGAGCACCTGGCCCGGGGTGACCAGGAACGGCCGCATCATGGCCATGTCCTCGTGCTCCAGGATGTGGCAGTGATACATGAAGCGGCCCGTCGCCCCGGTGTAGCGGCCGATGACGTTGACCATCTGGCCGCCCGCGACCTGGATGGTGTCCTTCCAGCCCCGCTCGCTCGGCAGCACCTCCAGCTCACCGGAGTACGCGACCGGCGCGCCCTCGCGCGTACCGCCCAGCGCCGGGTCGAAGCCGTCCGCCGCGTACGCCTGACGGCTCATCGCCTGGAAGCTGATCAGATGGATGTGCATCGGATGGGTCGGGCCGCCCAGGTTGAGGAAGCTCCACTGCTCCCAGGAGTCCAGCTCGACGCTGAAGCCCATGGTGTCGTCGAAGGAGCGGGCGATCCGCCGGTACGTGACCGTCTCGCCCTTGTCGTTCCTGACCTGGATCACACCGTCCCCCGGGACCGTCACCTCGGCCGCCGGGACCTCCTGGAGCTCCCAGATCTCCGGGTGGCCGTTGCCGCCGACCGTGCCGGGCGGGGTCAGGGCGATGACCCGGTGCCCGTGCGACGGGGCGTTGGCGTGGGTGAGCCGCTGGAAGGAGGAGAGCACCTTCGGCAGCACGAAACGGTCGCGGACCGGCTCGCGGTCCACCCGGAACCGCATCACCTGCGGATACGGAATCCCCCTCGCCTCGTCGGCCTCGCCCGGACGCTTCCCGGCCGGGGTGTTGACCAGACGCAGGTTGCGCCCGCGCAGCCGGGAGAAGTCGATCAGCAGGTCGAGCCGCTCGGAGGGGGCGATGGACACCGGGGCGTCGAGATCCACCGGGCGGTCCAGCAGCCCGCCGTCGGTCCCGATCTGCTTGACCGCCCCGGTCACCTGCTCACCGGTCTCCTCGTCGATCAGCGCCAGCCGGTAGAAGCGGGCGTTGGAGGCGTTGACCACCCGGAACCGGTACCAGCGCGCCTCGACGTCGAAGTACGGCCAGATCACCCCGTTGACCAGCGTGTACGGCCCGGAGAACGGCGTGGTGACGTTGCGCCCCTCGGGGTCCTCGCCGACGGTCTGCACCTTGTGCAGCAGCCGCCCGGTGAGCCGTCCGTCGGAGTCCGTGTCGAGGTTGCGGTCCATCAGCACCAGCGGCACCTCGTACTCGTCGCGCGGCAGCCGCAGCGCGTCCTCCTCCTCGTCCCGGATGAGGTACATGCCCGCCAGGCCGGTGAACACGTTCCACCGCGTGATGTGCATGGCATGGTCGTGGTACCAGAGCGCCGTCGCGCGGCAGTCGTTCGGGTACTCCGAGAGCTGGGCGTCCCCGGGCGCGACCGCGTTCTGCGCCCACCCGTCGTTTCCGGCGCCGGTCGGGGCACCGTGCAGATGCGTCACCGACCAGGGCGGCAGCTCCGCCACGCCCTTGACCTCCTCGGCACCGACCTCGTCGTGCCCCGGCGCGTTGCCCGCGGGCGGGGTGGTGGCCGGCACCTCGTACGCGGTCACCGGGTACGCGCCGGACAGCCGGTTCGTCCAGGCCACGCGGAGCCGCTGCTTGCGGCGCACCTCGATGGTGGGCCCGGGGAAGTGCCCCTCGTAGGCCCACACCCGGGTCGGCGGCAGCTGCGAGTGCAGCCGCACCCAGGTGGCGCGCAGATCGACGGTGATCCCCCGCAGCGCCTCTGCCTTCCCCGGCCGCAGCCGGGGCGGTACGCGCAGGGCGTCCATGAAGGGCACGAGCCCCGCCGCGGGCGCGGCCGGAGCGGTCTGCTCCTCCGTCTCCTCGGAATCGTTCTGGACAAGCGTGTCGGACATGGCCGAACCCCCGTTGTGTCTCCCCCGTGCCACCGGTGGTCTCCGGCGGCACACTTCTCGTACGTGCAGACGCGCCGGGGGCGCACAACAGTTGCGAGGAAGGTGGCGGAATGCGCCATTCTGCACAGGATTGGCTGGAACAATTCGGTGGAATTGGGGCGTCCGGTGCGTTCCCGGGGCCCGGCGGCCGCCGCCGTCCGGTGCAGTGAGCAAGACGAACGGGCCGCCGCCTCCCGTGAGGGAGACGGCGGCCCGCTGACGCGCTGCCGGACTCAGTGGCCGCCGGGGGCGCCCGCCGTCGCCGGGGGCAGGTCGGCCTGGACGCCGGGGTCGCCCGCGTCCGCCGTGTAGTCGGACGCGGACGTCTCGTCCACGCCGTCGGGGGCCTTCAGCGCCCGCAGGACGAACGTGAGCACCACGGTGACCACGACGTTGAGGGTGAAGGCGGTGAAGCCGATGTAGCCGATCTCGCCGATGCCCGGGATCTCGTCCGAGCTGCCGCCGAAGTGCTTCTGGGTGGGGCTGGCCACGCCGTACGCCGCGACCGTGCCGTAGACCATGCCGACGGCCCACCCGCCGAGCAGCGCCCACCGGTGGAACCAGCGGGTGAACAGGCCGCCCACCATGGCCGGGAAGGTCTGGAGGATCCAGATGCCGCCCAGCAGCTGGAAGTTGATGGCGACGGTCTTGTCCATGGTCAGGACGAAGGCCAGCGCGCCGACCTTCACCAGCAGCGAGACCAGCTTGGAGACCTTGGTCTCCTGCGCCGGGGTGGCGTCCGGTTTCAGGAAGTCCTTGTAGATGTTGCGGGTGAACAGGTTCGCCGCGGCGATGGACATGATGGCCGCCGGGACGAGGGCGCCGATGCCGATGGCGGCGAAGGCGACCCCCGCGAACCAGTCCGGGAACATGTTCTCGAAGAGCTGGGGGATGGCCAGCTGCCCGTTCTCCACCTTCACGCCCGCCGCGATCGCCATGAAGCCGAGCAGCGCCAGCAGGCCGAGCATCAGCGAGTACAGCGGCAGGATGGTGGCGTTGCGGCGGATCACCTCGCGGCTTCGGCTGGAGAGCGTGGCGGTGATCGAGTGCGGATACATGAACAGCGCCAGCGCCGAGCCGAGGGCGAGCGTGGCGTAGGCCCATTGGCTCTTGTCGCCGCTCGCCAGCTCCCCCTTCGGCTTCCCGGTCGCCGGATTCTCCTGCGCCAGCGCGTGGCCCGCCTTGGCGAAGATGTCGTCGAAGCCGCCCAGCTTGATCGGGATGTAGATGATCGCCACCGCGATGACGATGTAGATCAGGGTGTCCTTGACGAACGCGATGAGGGCGGGGGCGCGCAGCCCGGAGGAGTAGGTGTACGCCGCGAGCACGCCGAAGGCGATCAGCAGCGGCAGGTCCTTGATGAACCAGTTGGTGTCCTCGCCGCCGCCCACGCCCATGACGTCCAGCACCGCCTGGATGCCGACGAGCTGGAGGGCGATGTACGGCATGGTGGCGAGGATGCCGGTGATCGCGACGGCCAGCGAGAGCCCCTTGGAGCCGAAGCGGCCGCGGACGAAGTCCGAGGTGGTGACGTATCCGTGCTTGTGGGACACCGACCACAGCCGGGGCAGGAAGGTGAAGATCAGCGGATACACCAGGATGGTGTACGGCACCGCGAAGAACCCGGCCGCGCCCGTCGCGTAGATGGCGGCCGGGACGGCGACGAAGGTGTACGCGGTGTACAGGTCGCCGCCCAGCAGGAACCAGGTGATCCAGGTGCCGAAGCTACGGCCGCCGAGCCCCCATTCGTCGAGGTTGTCGGCGTTCTCGGCGGCCCGCCAGCGGGCGGCGAGGAAGCCCATCACCGTCACGGCGAGGAAGAAGAAGACGAAGACGGCGAGCGCGACGCCGTTCACACCGCCGTTCATGCGGAACCGCCTCCCCTGCGCGCCCGCTGCTCACGGCGGACCAGGATGAACGCGGTCGTCGTCAGCACGGCCGAGATGGGCACCCACGCCATCTGGTACCAGTAGAAGAACGGGATGCCGATGAAGGTGGGCTCGACCTTCGCGTACGAGCCGACCCACAGCATCGCCACGAAGGGCGCGATGAGACAGAGCGCGGCCACGACACGCGAGGGCGTGACGACCGGTCTCCTGTCCGTGGACGTGTCTGACATGGCGGCGGGCTCCCGTCCCCTCGGCGCATCCGTGCTGACCATCGGTGCTGAGCACCGGTGCTGATCATTTGTGCAGTGCGCAGGAATCTAAGCCCGTGGACCGGCAGTCGTCACTACCCGTCCGCATATCGGTATGAGAAAGAAGCGGAGTCCGGCGTCGTATGTCAGCCGTTCGGGCGCTGGAGCCGGGCCACGAACTTGTAGCGGTCACCGCGGTAGACCGAACGCACCCACTCCACCGGCTCGCCCGCCGCGTCCAGCGAGTGGCGCGAGAGCATCAGCATCGGCAGGCCGACGTCGGTGCCCAGCAGCCCGGCCTCGCGCGGGGTGGCCAGGGAGGTCTCGATGGTCTCCTCGGCCTCGGCCAGGTGCACGTCGTACACCTCGGCCAGGGCCGTGTAGAGCGAGGTGTACTTGACCAGGCTGCGGCGCAGCGCGGGGAAGCGCTTGGCCGACAGGTGCGTGGTCTCGATCGCCATCGGCTCGCCGCTGGCCAGGCGCAGCCGCTCGATGCGCAGCACCCGGCCGCCGGTCGCGATGTCCAGCAGCGCCGAGAGCCGGTCGTCGGCGGTGACGTAGCCGATGTCCAGCAGCTGGGAGGTGGGTTCGAGGCCCTGGGCGCGCATGTCCTCCGTGTACGAGGTGAGTTGCAGGGCCTGCGAGACCTTGGGCTTGGCGACGAAGGTGCCCTTGCCCTGGATCCGCTCCAGCCGTCCCTCGACGACCAGTTCCTGGAGCGCCTGCCGCACGGTGGTGCGGGAGGTGTCGAACTCGGCGGCCAGGGTGCGCTCCGGGGGGACCGGGGTGCCGGGCGGCAGGGTCTCGGTCATCTCCAGCAAGTGCCGCTTGAGGCGGTAGTACTTCGGGACGCGCGCGGTGCGCGTTCCGCCGGAGCTGTTGCCGCTCTCGGCGGTGGCCGTCGTGGCCGTCGCCGCCATTGCCCCCTCGGTCTCCATCGCGCCCTTTCCGACGTCGGGTCTGCTGCCGTCACCGGCCTCTGATGATTCCGGCGGCTCACATCGTGGCACGCCCTGGCCCCGGGGTGGCTGCCCTGCCCGGATGTCGAGAGATGTCGGTCCGGTAACGGAGCCGGAAGCGGCGTTGTCCACTCTTGACACCCCTATAGGTCGAGAGACACGCTCTGCATGAAGTGGTCTAAACCATTAAACCTCTCATTCGGCGATGTGGGGAGTAGGGCGCCGTGAAGTGTGACCCGATGGGGGCGACGGGTGTCGCGGCAAGGCCGGTGTCGGTGCGCTCGCTTCCGGCGCGGCGAAGGGAAGATCCACGTCCATGACGACGCTCGCGCACGACTCGGCCACCCTCACCCGGAACGCCCTCACCGTCCTCCAGCCCGGCTTCACCGGCACCTCCGCCCCCGACTGGCTGCTGCGCCGCCTCGGCGAGGGGCTGGCCTCCGTCGGGCTGTTCGGCCGCAACATCGCCTCGCCCGAGCAGCTCGCCGCGCTCTCCGCCCAGCTGCGCGCCGAACGGGACGACGTGCTGGTGGCGATCGACGAGGAGGGTGGCGACGTCACCCGTCTGGAGGTACGCGGCGGTTCCTCCTTCCCCGGCAATCTGGCCCTCGGCGCGGTCGACGACACCGAGCTGACCCGTGCCGTCGCCCGCGAACTCGGCCGCCGGCTCGCCGCCTGCGGCGTCAACCTCAACTGGGCGCCCTCCGCCGACGTCAACTCCAACCCGGACAATCCGGTCATCGGCGTCCGCTCCTTCGGCGCCACACCCCAGCTCGTCGCCCGGCACACCGCCGCCTGGATCGAGGGCCTCCAGGGCGCCGGGGTCGCCGCCTGCACCAAGCACTTCCCCGGGCACGGCGACACCGCCGTCGACTCCCACCACGCCCTGCCGTGCATCGATGCCGACCCCGAGACCCTGGCCGCCCGCGAACTGGTGCCCTTCCGGGCGGCCATCGCCGCCGGAACCAGGGCCGTGATGAGCGCGCACATCCTGCTGCCCGCGCTCGACCCGGCCCTGCCCGCCACCCTCAGCCCCGCCGCCCTGCACGGACTGCTGCGCGCCCCCGTCGCCGACGGCGGGCTCGGCTTCGACGGCCTGATCGTCACCGACGGCATCGAGATGCGCGCCGTGGCCGACACGTACGGCATCGAGCGGGGCAGCGTCCTGGCGATCGCCGCCGGCGCCGACGCGATCTGCGTCGGCGGCGGCCTCGCCGACGAGGACACCGTGCTGCGGCTGCGGGACGCGCTGGTCACGGCCGTGACGGACGGGCGGCTCCCCGAGGCGCGGCTGGCCGACGCCGCGGCCCGGGTCCGGGCCCTGGGGGAGTGGGCGAAGACCGCTGGAGGGCCCGACGCGGCGCGGCGGATCGCGCCGGCCCCGGAGGTGGGGCTCACCGCCGCCCGCCGCGCCCTGCGGATCACCCCGGCCGACGGCGCCCCCGCGTACCGGCCGCCGACCGGACCCGTCTTCGTCGCCGCCCTCACCCCGGTGGCCGGTATCGCTGTCGGCGACGAGACCCCCTGGGGCGTCGCCGCCGAGCTGTCCCGGCTGCTCCCCGGCACCACGACCGCCGCCCACGGCCCCGAGGACATCGCGGCCCGGGGCGCGTCCGCCGTGGTCACACAGATGCTCGACGCCGCGGCGGACCGTAGGATCGTCGCTGTGGTCCGCGACGTCCACCGCCACGGCTGGATGGCGGGCGTCCTGGACGCCCTGCTCGCCGCCCGGCCGGACACCGTCGTCGTCGAGATGGGGGTGCCCCAGGCACCTCCCGGCGGTGCCCTGCACATCGCGACCCGCGGCGCCGCCCGGGTCTGCGGGCGGGCGGCCGCGGAAGTCATCACCGGCGTCACCGCCGACGTCGGCACCGGCAAGGAAGCCGGGCACTGACACCCCACGCACCACCGGCACAGCCCACGGGAGGCACCCGAAATGTCCGCCACGACGACGGCCCCGCGCAGCGATCAGCCGGGCCGGATCATGTCCGGCGAGATGAACGAGCAGCCCGCGGTGCTGCGCCGCATCCTCGACCAGGGCGCTCCGAAGATCCGTGAGACCGCCGAGCGGATCGCCGCGCGCGCACCGCGCTTCGTCCTGCTCACCGCGCGGGGCACCTCCGACAACGCGGCGCTGTACGCCAAGTACCTGCTCGAGGTGCTGCTGGGCAAGCCGTGCGGGCTGACCTCCATGTCCACCACCACCGCGTACGGCGCCCGGCAGGACCTCACCGACGTGCTGGTGATCACCGTCAGCCAGTCCGGCGGCTCCCCGGACCTGGTCGCCTCCACCGAGGCCGCCCGGGCGGCCGGGGCGATCACCCTCGCGGTGACCAACAACGCCGACTCACCGCTCGCCGCGGTCTCCGAATTCCACATCGACGTGCTGGCCGGGCCCGAGAAGGCGCTGCCCGCCACCAAGACCTACACGGCCGAACTCCTCGCCCTCTACCTCTTCGTCGAAGGGCTGCGCGGCGGCGACGGCGCGGCCGCCAAGGCGCTGCCCGACCTCGCCCAGCAGATCCTGGACCGCCAGGGCGAGGTGAGGCAGCTCGCGGGCCGCTACCGGTTCGCCGAGCGGATGGTCCTCACCTCCCGGGGCTACGGCTACCCCACCGCGAAGGAAGCGGCCCTGAAGCTGATGGAGACCAGCTACATCCCGGCCCTCTCCTACTCCGGCGCCGATCTGCTGCACGGCCCGCTCGCCATGGTCGACAACATCTCGCCGGTGATCGCGATCGTCACCGAGGGCAAGGGCGGCCAGGCACTCCAGCCCGTCCTGGAGCGGCTGCGCGGCCGCGGCGCGGATCTCGTGGTGATCGGCAGCCGGGCCGAGGTCGACCGGGCGTCCGCCGGTTTCGCCCTGCCCACCGAGGGGGTCGCCGAGGAGGTCCAGCCGATCCTGGAGATCCTGCCGCTCCAGATGCTGGCGTACGAGGTCACCATCGCCCGCGGGCAGGACCCGGACGCGCCGCGCGCGCTGGCCAAGGTCACCGAGACCCGCTGAGAGGCTCCTGAAAACACCCGCGGGCCGCGGCGCCGGGGCGGGACCCTCAACCCACCCGGCACCGCAGCCCGGAGCTCGTCGGCCGAGCAGCCGACCTCAAGAGGCGTACGGAGCGGTCAGGGCAGAGCGCGCCGTGTGCCTCCGATCCACCCTCCTGTGCGGGGAGGGCGGAAGATCGCATCGCTGGCCATTCTGGACTAGACCAGTGCCGTCTGTCCACGCTTATGTGCGAATCGGCTCATCCCTCGTCCGGGTAGGCTCGCCATGTGCCCTCCATGAACGATCTCGTACACCAGCACACGGCCCTCGACGAATCCGATCTCGAGTGGCTTCACCTGCTGGTATCGGAGTGGCAGCTGCTCTCCGACCTCTCCTTCGCTGATCTTGTCCTCTGGGTGCCCACCAGCGACGGCACCCGCTATGTCTCGGTCGCGCAGATGCGGCCCAACACCGGGCCCACCTCCTATCAGGACGACATGGTCGGCCATCTCGTTCCCCGTGGCCGCCGTCCCATGCTCGATGCGGCGCTGGACGAGGGCCGGATCGTCCGCGAGGGCGATCCCGAGTGGCGCGAAGAGGTCCCGGTCCGGGTGGAATCCATCCCGGTCCGGAGGGAGAGCCGGGTCCTGGGCGTCATCGCCCGCAACACCAATCTGCTGACCGTACGGACCCCCAGCCGCCTGGAGTTGACCTATCTCCAGAGCGCGTCCGACCTGGCCCAGATGATCGCGGCCGGGGCGTTTCCGTTCCCCGGCCAGCAGGTCGACATGGACGCCTCGCCGCGCGTCGGCGACGGGCTGATCAGGCTCGACGCGGACGGCGTGGTCCAGTACGCCAGCCCCAACGCGCTCTCCGCCTACCACCGGCTCGGGCTCGCCGCCGACCTCGTCGGCCACCACCTGGGCGAGACCACCGCCGAACTGGCCCCCGCGCGCGGCCCGGTGGACGAGGCGCTGGTCAAGCTCGCCAGCGGCTGGGCGCCCCGCGAATTCGAGGTCGAGAGCGGCGAGAACGGCGTCATCCAGCTGCGGGCCATCCCGCTCAAGCCCAAGGGCGTGCACATCGGCTCGCTCGTCCTGCTGCGGGACGTCACCGAACTGCGCCGCCGTGAGCGGGAGCTGATCACCAAGGACGCCACCATCCGGGAGATCCACCACCGGGTGAAGAACAACCTCCAGACGGTGGCCGCGCTGCTGCGGCTCCAGGCCCGCCGGATGGACTCCGCCCAGGGGCGGGAGGCGCTCAACGAGGCGGTGCGCCGGGTCGGTTCGATCGCGATCGTCCACGAGACCCTGTCCCAGACGCTCGACGAGCGGGTCGAGTTCGACGACATAGCCGACCGGGTGCTGGCGATGGTGGCCGAGATATCGCCCGGCAAGGTCACCGGCAGCCGCACCGGACGGTTCGGCATCCTCGACGCCGACGTGGCCACCCCGCTGTCCATGGTCCTCACCGAAGTGCTCCAGAACGCGCTGGAGCACGGCTTCGGTCCGGGGGAGCAGGGCACGGTCGAGGTCTCGGCGGTGCGCGGCGGCGCCGGCGAGGAGGGCCGGCTGATGGTGATCATCCAGGACGACGGGCGCGGGCTGCCCGAGGGGTTCGACCCCCAGCGCGCCGGAAATCTCGGCCTCCAGATCGTCCGCACCCTGGTCGAGGGCGAACTGGGCGGCACCTTCGACATGGTGCCCGCTCCGGAGCGCGGCACGCGTGTGGTCCTCGACCTGCCGGTGCGTGCCGAGAAGCACTGAGAATCTTCACGGCCCTTTCACCGGGGCGGGTTCACGCCGGTGGGCGACGCGGCTCATACGGCGGGCAACGCACTGAGCCCCGGACCGGGATGGTCCGGGGCTCAAAAGCTCACGTTGCTGTGCGCATCGGGGCTACTGCGCGCTGCGGCTCGGGGGCCACGGGGCGTATCAGGGTCAGGCGCTGGCGTTCCGCGCCCGGTTCCGAGCGGCACGGCGCTTCATGGCGCGGCGCTCGTCCTCGCTGAGTCCACCCCAGACGCCGGAGTCCTGGCCGGACTCAAGCGCCCACTGCAGGCACTGCTCCATGACGGGGCAGCGGCGGCAGACGGCCTTGGCTTCCTCGATCTGCAGCAGCGCAGGACCGGTGTTGCCGATGGGGAAGAACAGCTCGGGGTCTTCCTCGCGGCAAACGGCGTTGTGACGCCAGTCCATGGCTGCTCCATCTCCTCGTATTGCGGGCTTGTTGCTTGTGAATGTGAACGCTTTCACGAATCCCCTGACAAGGACAGGGACGCCGCCAGTTTGGGCGCTGGTGCGGTCCCGTGGGATTGAGGAGGGGGTTCGGGCTCTCAAGGGGGCCTTCCGTCAGGCCGTCCCGATCGCCAAGAAGAGATTCGCAAACCTCGGCGGCGGATACAACCCCTTCCGGAAAGTTTTTTTTGATTCCTTGGTGTCGGCTGTATCACAGCCGTACTTCCGGGGGGTGGATCCCAGCCTAAACGTTCGACTAGAAGGACTTTACGGGGTCTGACTCACACAATCACACGCAGTGCACGGCGTACGCCTGTGAACGTCACGCTCGTCCGCAGTCCTAGATGGTCTCCGTCCATCTGGAACGGCAGTGGCGCCTGGGATTGCAAGGTGAAGTCCGTCAGATCGTGGAGCCCCACCGCGTGCTTGCCGTGCGGGCCCCGCTCGGGGGACGACATCAGCAGCTGGGTCGCGTAGCGGGTCATCGCGGGCGCCGACAGTTTGGCGAGTCCCAGCACGTCAAGGGCGGTGTCGAAGGAGGCGCGCGGCGCCGCGTAGACCGGGCGGTTGCCCAGATAGGTCCACGGGGAGGTGTTGCAGACTATGGACAGCGCCAGGTCCTGGATGGGGTCCTGCCCTGGCTGCCGGATGGTGATGGTGCCCTGCCGCCGGTTCGGCTCCCCGAAGAACTGGCGCACCATCTGCCGTATGTAGAGGGCATGGGTCGAACGCTTGCCGCGTTCGCGCTGCTGCTCGACCCGGCCGATCACGCTCGCGTCGAAGCCGAAGCCCGCGCAGAAGGTGAACCAGCGGTCGGGCACCGACTCGTCCGCGGTGCCCGGGGTGCCGCCCGCGAGCCCGAGGCCCACGGTGCGCTCGGTGCCGTCCCGCAGCGCGTCCAGCAGGGCGCCGGTCGCCTCGACGGCGTCGTTGGGCAGGCCGAGGGCGCGGGCGAACACATTGGTGGAACCGCCGGGGACCACCGCGAGGCGCGGCAGTTCGCCCGGCGCGGGGCCGTTGTGCAGCAGCCCGTTGACGACCTCGTTGACGGTGCCGTCGCCGCCCAGCGCCACGACCAGCTCATGGGTGCCGCCGTCGACCGCGCGACGGGCCAGATCGCGTGCATGCCCCCGGTACTCCGTGGTCGCCACGTCGAGTTTCAGATCGCTGGCGAGCGCGTGGATCAGGACGTCACGGGTGCGGGCACTGGTGGTGGTTGCTGCCGGATTGACCACGAGGAGTGCGCGCATGGCCGCCAGCCTACCGACCCGCCGGAACGCTCCCCGCCCCCCGGGGGCGCCCACCGGGCCCGTGCGCGGCCCAGGGCACGTCCGCACAGTCGCGCCGGGCCCGCGACGCCTGGCACGCTCCCCCAGCTACCGCTGGGAGGTGCCCCCTCTCGCTGCGTTGTCGGGCCCGTCCGAGTAGGCCCGCCCCCGGACTCATCGCACGCGCACCCGGCTACCGCCGGGAGGTGCCCCCTGACGCCGCGGGCTGACCCGACGCGCGTGTGGACATGCCCTAGGCTGCTGGCGTGAGCAGGAAGAAGCCCGCCAAGGCGCCCAGGACCGGCACTCCCAAGGCCAAGGCCACCAAGCCCGCCACGAAGGCCGCCCCCGCCGCCGAGGCGCCCGCGGCCGCCGACGCGGGGCCCGGGGGGCCGCGGCCGGTCCGGCTGACCGTGGCCGCGGCGCTGGCCGCCGTCGAGGGGCTGGTGCTCGTGGGGTTCGGGGTCTACGTCCTGATCATGGGTCTGGCCGGGGACCCGGAGAGCCCGCAGCAGGCGGAGACGCTCGGGGTCACCGTGCTCGCCCTGGCCCTGCTGCCGCTGCTGGCGGCGCGCGGGCTGTGGCTGCGGCGCCGCTGGAGCCGCGGCCCGGCGATGATCACTCAGCTGATGGCGCTGCCGGTGGCCTGGACGCTGGTGCAGAACGGTGGCGGGCTGATCATCATCGGTGTGCTGACCGCCATCGCGGCCGTCACCGCCCTGGGCATGCTGATCAACCCGACCGCGACCGAGGCGCTGGGCATCGGCCCGCGCGACGCCTAGAAGTTCCCCGTTCCTCAGCTGGAGAGGCTGGCCGTGTGGGCAGGGGCGTGCCCGGGGCTCGTCCCGGGCACCGCTCGCTACTCCTCGACCAGCAGCCTGTCCCGCAGCTGGGCGAGGGTGCGCGCCAGCAGCCGTGAGACGTGCATCTGGGAGATGCCGACCTCCTGCGCGATCTGCGACTGCGTCATGTTCCCGAAGAACCGCAGCAGCAGGATCTTCTTCTCGCGCGGCGGCAGATCCTCCAGCAGCGGCTTGAGGGATTCGCGGTACTCGACGCCTTCCAGCGCCTCGTCCTCCGCGCCGAGGGTGTCCGCCACCGCCGGGGACTCGTCGTCCGTGTCCGGTACGTCCAGCGACAGCGTGCTGTACGCGTTGGCGGACTCCAGGCCCTCCAGCACCTCTTCCTCGGAGATGGCCAGATGCTCGGCCAGCTCGTGGACGGTCGGGGCGCGCCCGTGCCGCTGGGACAGCTCGGCGGTGGCCGTGGTCAGCGAGAGCCGCAGCTCCTGGAGCCTGCGCGGCACCCGCACCGCCCAGCCCTTGTCGCGGAAGTGCCGCTTGATCTCGCCGACGACCGTGGGGGTCGCGTAGGTCGAGAACTCCACACCGCGGTCCGGGTCGAACCGGTCCACGGACTTGATCAGTCCGATGGTGGCCACCTGGGTCAGGTCGTCCAGCGGCTCGCCGCGGTTGCGGAAGCGCCGGGCCAGGTGCTCGACCAGGGGCAGGTGCATGCGCACGAGGTTGTTGCGCAGCTCGGCCCGCTCCGTCGAGCCCTCGGGGAGCCCCCGCAGCTCGACGAACATCGCCCGCGCGCCGCTCCGGTCGTGCGGATCGTGCGGCTGCGGATCGTGCTGCTCGTGCACCTGCTCCTGCTCGTGCTGATCCATGTGGTCCGCCCGCTCTGGTCGGTCTCCTGCCGCCTCCGAGTCCGCGGGATGCGGTCGGGCCGGCGGGTGCGGGATGGCCGGGGTGCGTACTCCCCGCGATGATGCAGTGCTCACGGAGCCCCCTTTGTCCGTCACGGCTGTCCGGGGCCGGCGCCGCGCTCCTTGTACAGGCTGATGCTGACCGTGCGGTCCTCGGCGACGGTCGAATCCACCTTGCCCGCCAGTGCGGAGAGCACCGTCCAGGCGAAGGTGTCGCGCTCAGGGGCGCGGCCATCGGTGGTCGGAGCCGCCACGGTCACCTGTAGTGCGTCGTCGATCAGACGGAAGACGCAGCTCAGCACACTGCCGGGGACGGCTTGCTGGAGCAGGATCGCGCAGGCCTCGTCGACCGCGATGCGCAGATCCTCGATTTCGTCGAGGGTGAAGTCCAAGCGGGCTGCCAGGCCGGCGGTCGCCGTACGCAGCACCGACAGATAGGCCCCCGCAGCGGGCAGCCGGACTTCCACGAAGTCCTGGGTCCCGGGCTCGCCTGCGATCTGGGACACCCTCACCTCCAAGGTGACACAAGCTGTTTGAGCTGAGCTGATTGGAGCGTCGGCCATATGCCCTTATGGTGGAGGGATAACGGACCGGCGCAATGTGTGGTTCGGCTGCGACGCTATCGCGATCTGCCACTCGGTGTCGCCCGGACGAAGCACGGCCCCCGTCACGGGTGAACCCCCGAGATGAACATTCCCGATATCACTCATAGTAAGCATATGAGTACGCAGCGTGGCTAGGGGTTTGCGGTCTCAATTCGAAAGAGATGTCGCCTCACTCAACGAACCGCTGGTCGAAGCTATGCCCGGAGCCTGCGCGGCCAGTGCCCGCAGCGGTTCTCCCGACAGCCGTCGCACGGTCCATTCGTCCATCGGCTCCGCGCCCAGGGACGCGTAGAAGCCGATCGCCGGTTCGTTCCAGTCCAGCACCGACCATTCGAAGCGGGCATAACCCCGCTCCACGCAGATCCGTGCCAGCTCGGCCAGCAGCGCCTTGCCGTGGCCGCCGCCGCGGGCCCGGGGTGTGACGTACAGATCCTCCAGATAGACCCCGTGGGTGCCCGTCCAGGTGGAGAAGTTACGGAACCACAGGGCGAACCCGACCGGCTCGGCCGCTCCGTCGCCGACTTCCTCGGCGATCAGCGCGAACACCGCCGGATGCTCGCCGAAGAGCGCCGTGCGCAACTGCTCCTCGGTGGCCTTGGCCTCCTGCGGTGCCCGCTCGTACGCGGCCAGCTCGCGGATCATCGCGAGGATGGCCGGGACGTCGGACGGCTTCGCTGATCGGATCATGTGGTGAAGGCTAGCTCGCCGCACCGACAACGTGGCAGCGGATTCCCTGCCGTGCGGTACCGCACGCGGCGCCGCACCCGCTAGTAGGGGGTGTCTCGCCGATCATGCCGGGCTCCCGACGCCTGGCACGGCACCTCGCGGCCCCGCGCTCGTCGCACGCAGCGCCTCCCCCAGCTACCGCTGGGAGGTGCCCCCTGACGCCGCTCGCTGATCCGGCCTGATCGACAAGACACCCCCTAGACGATCAGCAGGTCCACGTAGCACCAGCGCCAGTCGTCGCCCGGTTCGAAGCTGCGCATCACCGGATGCCCGGTCTTCTCGAAGTGCTCGGTGGAGTGTCGATAGGTCGATGAATCGCAGCACCCCACATAGCCGCACTCCAGACAGATCCGCAGCTGCACCGGATGGCTGCCGAGCGTCAGGCACTCCGGACAGGTGGTGGCTTGCGGCTCCGGTTCGGGGCGCGGCAGGGCCGGAATATGCGGGCACTCCCTCATGATTGCCAGACTAGGGGGTGGCTTGCCGGTCAGGCCGGATCAGCGAGCGGCGTCAGGGGGCACCTCCCAGCGGTAGCTGGGGGAGGCTCGCAACCCGCGTGAGGAGAGCGCAGGGGGCACCTCCCAGCGGTAGCTGGGGGAGGCGCTGCGTGCGACGAGCGCGGGGCCGCGAGGTGCCGCACCCCCTGAACCGCTGGCGAGCCGGCGAAGGCGATGAATCGGGACGGGCCGGGGCATGGACGTAACTCCGCTGTTGATGCTGGTCGCGGGCAGCGCGGCGGTCGCCGGCGCGGCCCGGCGCACCCCGGTGCCGCCACCGCTGCTGCTGGTCGCGGTCGGGCTGGTGGCGTCGTATCTGCCGGGGGTGCCGGACTACACCCTGGAGCCGGAGATCGTGCTCCCCCTGGTGCTGCCGCCGCTGCTGCACACCGCCGCGCTCGACAGTTCCTATCTGGACCTGCGCGCCAATCTGCGGCCGGTGGCGCTGCTGTCGTTCGGCTATGTGCTGTTCGCCACCCTCGCCGTCGGTTGGATCGCCTACCTGCTGGTGCCCGGTCTGCCGCTGACCGTCGCCCTGGTGCTGGGCGCCGTCGTCGCCCCGCCCGACGCGGTGGCCGCCACCGCCATCGCCCGCCGGGTCGGCCTGCCCTCCCGGCTGACGACCATCCTGCGGGGCGAGTCCCTGGCCAACGACGCGACCGCGATCACCGCCTACCGGGTGGCGCTCGCCGCCGCGGTGGGGGAGGGCGCCACCTGGACCCATGCCGCCGGGGAGTTCGTGCTCGCGGCGGTGGGCGGCATCGGCGTCGGCCTGGTCCTGATGGTGCCGCTGCACTGGCTGCGCACCCGGCTGCGCGATCCGCTGCTCCAGAACACCCTCTCGCTGCTGATCCCCTTCACCGCCTACGCGGCCGCCGAACAGGTCCATGCGTCGGGCGTGCTGGCGGTCGTGGTGGTCGCGCTCTACCTCGGGCACCGCTCCTGGCAGGTCGACTTCGCGACCCGGCTCCAGGAGGCGGCCGTGTGGAACATGACCTCTTTCATCCTGGAATCGGCCGTGTTCGCGCTGATCGGGCTGCAACTGCGGTTCGTGGTGGGCGGCCTGGGGGAGTACGGGGCGGGCGAGGCGGCCTGGTACGCGGTCGCCGTCTTCCTGGCCGTGGTGGCCGTACGGTTCGTCTGGGTCTTCCCGGCGACCTTCCTGCCGCGCAAGCTCTCCCGCAGGATCCGGGAGCGGGAGCCCGGCGTCGACTGGCGGGCGCCCGTCATCGTCGGCTGGGCCGGGATGCGCGGGGTGGTGTCCCTGGCCATCGCCTTCTCCATCCCGGAGACCGTGCACGGCGGAGGCGCCTTCCCGGGCCGCACCCTGATCCTCTTCCTGGCCTTCACCACCGTCATCGGGACGCTCGTCGTCCAGGGGCTCACGCTGCCCGCCCTGATCCGGGCGCTGGGCATGCCGGGGCGCGACCTCCAGGCCGAGACGCTCGCCGAGGCACAGGCGCAGGCGCAGGCGTCGCGGGCCGCCGAGCAGCGGCTGGAGGAACTCCTCGCCGACGAGCGCAACGCGCTGCCGCCGCCGCTGGCCAACCGGCTGCGCCTGGTGCTGGAGCGGCGCCGCAACGCGGTGTGGGAACGGCTCGGCACGGTCAACGAGGTGACGGGGGAGTCGGCGGACGACACCTACCGCAGGCTGGCACGCGAGGTGATCGGCAGTGAGCGCGAGGTGTTCGTGAAGCTGCGGGACGCGCGCCGGATCGACGACGAGATGCTCCGTACGCTGCTGCGCCGCCTGGACCTGGAGGAGGCGGCGGCCTACCGCGAGGAGACCGCGGAAGGCGGACCCTGACCGTCTCCGGCCGGGGCCCGCCCACCGCGGAGGGCTGTTACTTCAGCCGCTCACGGATGCGCGCGCGCATCGAGTTCATCGAGAAGCCCCGGGGGTCGATCTTGCCCGGCTGCCATTCGAGGTGGCCGATCACGGATCGCTCGGTCCAGCCGTGCCGGCGGCAGATCGCCGCCGCTGCCCGGGCGATCGCGTCCAGTTGGGCCTCGGGCCACGGGTCGTTCCCGTCGCCGAGGTTCTCGCATTCGAAGCCGTAGAACGCGCGATTGCCGTCCGTGTTGGCCTCGTTGTCGGGCGGGAGCGCTTTTTCGGCGATCACGGCGCGCAGGACCTCGTCGTCGCCGAGTCCCGCGTGGTTGGCGCGGCCGTAGCCGACGAGGTGCACCCCGCCGTCCTTGGCGATCACGCCGTGGCACAGCGGGCCGGGCAGCGCCTCGTAGCCGTCGCGGCAGATCTCGACGGTGAGGTCGGTGCCGGAGGTGACGGTGTGGTGGATCATCACACCGTGCACTCCACCCCACGGTCCCTTGTGGTTCCGGTTGTGGTTCCGCCAGTCGCCGACCTGCACCACACGCAGGCCCTCGTTCTTCAACGCCGCCAGGAAGTCCCCCGCGGACATGGGTGAGGCCATGACCGCCTCCGTTCTGATCGTCCGGCGGGCGCCCGTCGCGGCCCGCCTGTATCACCGTATGCATACCCAAAAACACGGTGGGTCATTGACTCCTGGTTGAGGGGCGGTTGAGAGCGGCCGTTATGGTGCGTCTGATCCGCCCGACGACGCGCAGGAGAACCACCGCACCATGCACTACCAGGACGTACTCGACGAGGTCGCGGCCCATGTGGCGCCCCACATCGGCCGGGGGCAGGTGGCCCAGTACATCCCCGCACTGGCGGCGGTCGACCCGGATCAGTTCGGCATCGCCCTCGCGGACGTCGACGGCAACGTCACCGGGGTCGGCGACTGGGAGCGCCCCTTCTCCGTGCAGTCGATCTCCAAGGCGTTCGGCCTCGCGCTGGTCCTCGCGCAGGACGGGGAGAAGCTGTGGCGGCGGGTCGGCCGGGAGCCCTCGGGCAACCCGTTCAACTCCCTGGTGCAGCTGGAGCACGAGAACGGCATCCCGCGCAATCCGTTCATCAACGCCGGCGCGCTGGTCGTCACCGACCGGCTGCACAGCCTCACCGGCGACGCCAGCACCACCATGCTGGACTTCCTGCGCGCCGAGAGCGGCAACCCCGAGCTGGGCTTCGACCCGGTCGTCGCCGAGTCCGAGTCCGGCCACGGCGACCGCAACGCCGCCCTCGCGCACTTCATGGCGAGCTACGGCAACCTCGACAACCCCGTACCGACCGTCCTGGAGCACTACTTCTGGCAGTGCTCGATCGAGATGAGCTGCCGCGACCTGGCCCTCGCGGGCCGCTTCCTGGCCCGCCACGGGCTGCGCGCGGACGGCTCCCGGCTGCTGTCGCGGCGCGAGGCGAAGCGGGTCAACGCGGTCATGCTCACCTGCGGGACGTACGACGCGGCGGGCGACTTCGCCTACCGCGTCGGGCTGCCCGGCAAGAGCGGGGTGGGCGGCGGGATCATCGCCGTGATCCCGGGGCGGTGCACGCTGTGCGTGTGGAGCCCCGGCCTGGACGCCCGCGGCAACTCGGTGGCCGGGGTGGCGGCGCTGGACCACTTCACCACGGTGACCGAGTGGTCGGTGTTCTAGCGTCTGTGGGCCTCCAGGGTGGCGCCGCGCCGGTGGTGGCGGGAGCATGGTGGTGTAGCAGGAGGTGTGGCGCCATGCAGCACGAGATGCGCGCGGAGTACGAGGAGGGCAGCTCCGGGCGGGTGGCGGGCGCGCCGGTCAAGATCTGGCACATGGTCCGGGGCAACGGCACGACCGCGATGTGCGGCCGTGAGCTGGCCCCGGACGCCGAGACCCAGGACGCGGACCTGTGGGCCACCGGCGACTCCGGGCCCTTCTGCCACTCCTGCGGCGCGATGTATCTGCGCGAGGTCCCTTGAGCGACGGCGGGAGCGACTACCGGGAGCGGGCGTCGCGGCTGGGCGGCGGCGCGGTGGTGTGGTCCCGCACCGTCGGGGCCGGGCCGCAGCGGGTGCTGCCCGACGGCTGTACGGACCTGATCTGGATCGACGGCAGGCTGCTGGTCGCCGGGCCCGATACCCACGCCCATCTGACCGGCGGGCCCGCGGGGGCGCGCGCCGTGGGGCTGCGCTTCGCCCCGGGCGCGGGGCCCGCGGTGCTGGGTTCCCCGGCCTGCGAACTGCGTGATCAACGGGTGCCGTTGGCCGCGCTGTGGCCGGAGGCCGAGGTGCGCAGGCTGGCGGAGCGGGCCTTCGAAGGGAAGGTGGGGCGGGTGCTGGAGGCCGCCGCGCTGGACCGGATGCGGGGCGCGGCGCCCGTCGATCCGCTGGTGGGCGAGGTCGTCGCGGGGCTCGCGGGCGGGCGGAGCGTGGCGGAGGTGGCCCGGGCGGTGGGCCTGGGCGCCCGGCAGCTGCACCGGCGGTCGCTGACGGCCTTCGGGTACGGGCCGAAGACGCTGGGCCGGGTGCTGCGGCTGAACCGGGCGCTGGAGCTGGCGCGCGGCGGGGTGCCGTTTGCGGAGGTGGCGGCGGTGGCCGGGTACGCGGACCAGGCGCATCTGGCGCGGGAGGTGCGGGGGCTGGCGGGCGTACCGCTGGGCGGGCTGCTGGGGCCGTAGGGGGTGTCTTGTCGATCAGGCCGGATCAGCGAGCCCGGCATGATCGGCGAGACACCCCTGGGTCCGCACCACCTCGCCGGGGCCGTCAGCCGGGCAGTGGGGCGAACAGGGCGACGTTGTTGCCGTCCGGGTCCAGCAGGACCGCGTAGCGCTGGCCCCAGAAGGCGTCCCAGGGCGCCTTGGAGCCCCGTACGCCGCCGTCCGTGAGCTTGGCGTACGCGGCGTCCACCTCGGCCGGGCTGTCGCACAGGAAGGCCAGTTCCATCCGTCCCGGCCCGCCGGGCGGCGGGGTCTCGGCCCGGTCCCACATCAGGCGCAGGCCGCCCGGCAGGGTGGCCTCGGCGTGTGGCTGGGTGTCGGCCTCGGCGGGGATGTCCAGGCCGAGCATGCGGTAGAAGGCGAGGGAGGCGGCCATGTCCGCGACGGCCAGCCCGATCGCGTCGAATCGTGGTGTCATGCGGGCAGCGTAGGCAGCCCGCGACCCGCCGGTCTTGAACGAATCGGACACTCCGACGAGACACCCCCTAGGGGCAGCGGATGACCTGGCCGCCGTACGACAGGTTGCCGCCGAAGCCGAACAGCAGCACCGGGCTTCCGGAGGGGATCTCGCCGCGTTCGACCAGCTTGGACAGGGCGAGTGGAACGCTGGCCGCCGAGGTGTTCCCGGAGTCCACGACATCGCGCGCGATCACCGCGTTGACCGCGCCGAGCTTGCGGGCGACCGGTTCGATGATCCGCAGGTTGGCCTGGTGGAGCACGACACCGGCCAGGTCGGCCGGTTCGATCCCGGCGCGGGCGCACACCTCGCGGGCTATGGGCGGCAGTTGGGTGGTGGCCCAGCGGTACACGGACTGGCCCTCCTGCGCGAAGCGCGGCGGGGTGCCCTCGATACGGACGGCGTTGCCCATCTCGGGCACCGAACCCCACACCACCGGCCCGATGCCCGGCTCCTCGGCCGCCGTCACCACGGCCGCGCCCGCACCGTCGCCCAGCAGGACGCAGGTGGAGCGGTCGGTCCAGTCCGCGGCCTCGGTGAACTTGTCCGCGCCGACGACCAGCGCGGCGGTGGCCGATCCGGCCCGTATCGCGTGGTCGGCGGTGGCCAGGGCGTGGGTGAACCCGGCGCACACCACGTTGATGTCCATGGCGACGGGGCAGGTCAGGCCCAGCCGGGCGGCGACGCGGGCGGCCATGTTGGGGCTGCGGTCGATGGCGGTGGACGTGGCGACCAGCACCATGTCGATGCCGGTGGGGGCGAGGCCGCTGTGGGCGAGGGCCTTGGCGGCGGCCGCCGCGGCCATCTCGTCCACCGTCTCGTCGGAGCGCGCCACATGGCGGGTGCGGATCCCGACCCGGCTGCGGATCCACTCGTCGCTGGTGTCGACCATGGCGGCGAGGTCGTCGTTGGTGAGCACCTTCGCGGGCTGGTAGTGGCCGAGCGCCAGTACGCGTGATCCGGTCATCCGTCCAGTCTTGGGGGCCGCGGGCCCGTCCGGTGCGCGGGCAGGTGACAACGTATGGCCCCGAGATCTGGAGCTTTCGGCCTTCCCAGCAGTCGGTGGCGGCCTTCCGGTACATGGCCGCCACCGCGTTCGTGGCCGTGCGGTCAGGAGAGCCGGCCGTCGTAGTCCGGGAGCTTGAAGGTCTTCTCGGCGTGGCCGCCGACCAGGTCGGTGGGGCTGTTGCCGATGTTCGCGATGATCGTGTAGCCCTTCTTCTCGATCTCCGCGCGCTTGGCCGTCTTGTACGCGGCGACCTCCTCGAAGAGGTCGGGGAGGCTGCGTACGTACAGCCCGGCCACCGGGTAGCCCACGGTCTCCAGGTTGAACCGGGTGGGCAGGGTGAGGATGTCCGGGCGCGCCGTGACGAAGAAGAGGGCGACGCCGCGGGTGTGCGCGTACTTCGCGAGGTGGAGCACCGGGTCCACGGGGGGTGCCGGGAAGGCGAATGTGAAGTCCGACTCCAGCGAGGTGTTGTCGATGTCGAGGACGATGGCCTGCTTCTCGTCCCCGGCGTTCTGGGTGCGCTGCTCGACGTAGGGCCGGGCCTGGTCGATGACGGCCTTCACATCGCGCTTCCAGGTCTCGTAGTCGACCTTCGCGGCGGCGGTGGTTCCGCTTATGGCGGCGGTGGCGGTTCCGGTGGCGGTGCCCGTTGCGCTCGGCGCGGCGGCCGACGTGGTCGCGGCGGTGGCCGTCGTGGCCGTGCCGCCGAGGCCGATGGCGAGCCCTAAGACCACCGTCGTCATGCCGAGCCGTCGTGATCGCGCGCGTGCTGGAGTCATGGGTTCCGTCCCTTCGTCGTCGTGTTGTGTGCCCGAGTGGCATGTTCACGTTCGACGGTGGACATGAGAAGGCCGCTGCGTTTACTGATGAGTAACGATTGGCGCGGAGAAGCCTTCGCGGGCCGGAAATAGGTCAACGACACGTGCCGGGCCGTTCATTGACTGGTCAGCCGATAGATGGGTATGTCATGTACTGAAGGGCCGGCCTGGACCCCCGGCGGTGCACGCACCCCGCCCGGACGTCGTGTCACCTCCAGAGCTCCGGTGTCGCGCGCCTCCACCCTGCCGAGGAGGCTTGCATGTTCGATGATCGGCCCGCCTTCGGCGTCCGTGTGCGTGTGCTGGGCGGTGTCACGGTCGCTGAGATCGCGGGAGAGCTGGACATCTTCGCCGCGGGACGGATCTCCGCACGGCTCGATTCCCTGGCCCGTACGGGATGCCCGGATCTGGTGCTGGACCTGCGGCACGTCACGTTCCTGGACTGCGCCGGGCTGTCGTTACTGTGCCGACTGCGCAACCGTGTGCTGGAGCGGGAGGGCCGGTTGCGGCTGGTCATCGTCGATCCGCGGTTCCTGCGACTGCTGCGGATGGTCCGGCTGGAGGACGCCTTCGAGGTGCTGGAGGATCTGACACCGGCGGTCGCGGGCTGATCAGGCGTCAATAGGAAGAAAAGAATTTCACTCGAACGAGCGTTTTTCGCTCGGAGAACGGCGCGTCCCTCTCTCTGTAACCGGCGGTCACCCCCTTACGCTCGCCTGCACGTCACCCAGGGCCCGGCGGAACTGCACCCGATGCTCCACTCTGCCCGCTTCCGGGAGTCCGAGGACGGTGAAAGGGGGCAGTGTGCCGTTCCGAGGGGAATTCGTGATGTCGCAGCAAGGCGCTCCCCGTGGCGCACCGATGCCGCAGGGGGCGTCACACGCGACGCCGGACGCAGCGCCGGGCTCCGACGCTGCCGCCGGTGACTTATGCCGCCTGCCGGACCACCCGGACCCGGCCCCGTACGCCCGTACGTCCCGCATCGGCGGATACACCGTCGTCGCCCTGCACGGTGAGATCGACATCGCCGGACTGGCGGGCGTCGGCCCGGCACTGGACGCCGCCACGGGCGCCCGGGCGCCCGAGGTCGTGGTCGACTTGACGCCGACGACGTTCTTCGACTGCTCCGGTCTGGGGCTGCTGTGCCGCGCTCAGCGAAGGGTGGCCGAGCGCGGCGGCCGGCTGCGGCTGGTGTGCGACGACCCGCTGATCCTGCGCACCCTGCGGGTGGGCGGGCTGCTCGATGCGCTCGGTCCGGTGGCCACGCTGGAGGACGCGATCGGCGAGGAGTGACACGTCGGACGGGTGGCGCATCGCAGGCGCGGTACGTCCGGGCGTCGCGCGGTGCCGTCAGACGCGCGGTGCGTCAGACGCGCGGCGGCGCCACGCCGTGGCCCCGGTGCGGCCGCCCGCGGCCCCATCGGCGGTGGCGGTGGCGGTGGCGGGCCGGGAGATCGCTGTGGCGATCGGGCGCGATCTTGTTGCCGGTCTGGGCGTTGAGGCGGTGGATCACCAGCACGCCCACGGCGATCATCGCCAGGATCACGACCACGTTGACGACGGTCTCCATGGTGTTCACTCCCTGGGGCCGGGCCCCGGCCTGGAGGAATTCCGGCAGAAATGCGCGAAACCTTGGTGAATACACCGTACCTCCGCCCGGAAGCGGGAGCGCCCCGCGTGCGGCTCTTCCCGGAACCACCCGCCGCCCGCACCGGCGTCGGGGGACCGGGTGCGGGCGGCGTGCCCTGATCAGTGGCTCAGGGACTCACAGTGACCTGGAGGCGTTCAGCGGGCCGTGGCGAGGTCCTTCTTCTGGAGGGCTGCCAGGCCGTTGGCCCACAACTGGTTCACGCGCTTGATCTCGGCCTGGTTGGGCTGCGAGTTCTTGCAGGACGTCCCCGGGCCGCCACCGGACATCAGCTCGCTGCACGGGCCCGAGTAGTGGTCCGGCAGGCCGAGCACATGGCCGGTCTCGTGCGCGGTGACCCGCGTGGAGTCGTACTGCTGGTTCTGCTTGTAGTCCAGGAAGATGTAGCCGCCGCCGTGGCCGTCGGTGCTCGCGTACGACCCTCTGGAGTCGTTGCCCTCGCGGTAGGTGAAGTCGGGGTTGCTGCCCTCCTTCAGCTTCACGTTGCTCACCGACGCGTTCCATATCTGGGTGCTGCGGGCTATCACCGACTTGAAGGTCGGCGCCGAACTGGCGCTGTAGGTGACGGTGACCGCGGCGGCCAGGCCGGGCGCCTTCGCCCGCTTGGCCAGCGCCGACTTCATGACGGCCTGGATGAAGGCGTCGGTGTCGGCCTTCTCCTCGGCGCCGGGGACGTACGCGGCGGTGGTGCCGGTCGTGGCCGACCGGGTGTGGTCGGGCGTGGCCGCCGACGCGGGCACGGCGGCGAGGCTCGCCGCCAGACCGAGGCCGAGGGTCGCGGACAGCGCCAACGTGGGAAGTGTCACGTGGGGGGCTCCTCATCGTCCTGGGGCCCCGGCCGCCGTGTGGGGTGCGGCGGTGGGAGCCCTGGGATGCACTCTTGGTGCCGCAGAGTCTTGAGGAGATCCGGCGTGGCGCAGAGATGCCAACCGGCGATAGTCCCATGGCATATCCCGCCACGGGTCGTGAATGCCGACTCGCCTCCGCAGAAAGGGGAATTGGCGCGGTTTCAGTGTCTGGTGTGACGCGCGAGAGCGCCGTTATGCTCCCGCCGTGGAGCTCGAGGTGAGGCACCTTCGTGCGCTGTGCGCCATCGCCGACACCGGCAGCCTACGGAAGGCGGCGCGGCAGCTGGGCATGAGCCAGCCCTCTTTGACGACACAGCTCCGGCGCATCGAGAACACCGTCGGCGGCCGGTTGTTCTCGCGGGAGGTCACCGGCAGCCGTCCCACCCCGCTCGGACGGTCCCTGCTGAACCGGGCCCGGCCCATCGTGGCCGACATGAACGCCCTCGTCAGCGAGGTCCGGTTGGAGGTGGGGCAGGCCACGGGCGAGGCCCTGCGCATCGGCAGCACCGGCAGCAGGGCCGTGGTCGGGTGGCTGCGCAGGCTCCGTGCCCGCTTCCCGGACACCGACACCACCATCCACATGGACGTGTCCGCGAACGCGCTGCTGGAGATGGTGGCCGCGCAGCAGCTCGACGCCGCCTTCGTCCACGAGGTCGAGGGCGCCCCGCTGCGGATCCCCGAAGGGGTGCGGCGCCGGGTGCTGCTGGCCCGCGAGCCACAGTTCGTGGCCCTCGCCGAGACGCACCCGGCCGCCGACGCACCGGTGGTGCGGCTCACGGACCTCGCCGACGACCAGTGGATGGTCGACCCCGCGGGGGACGGCGAAGGGCCCGGCCTGCGCCGCGTCCTCACCGCCGCCGGGCTGAACCCCCGCGTGGTGTACGGGGACTATCTGACCGCCGCCGACCTGGTCGCCTCCGGGGAGGTGGTCGCCCCCTGCCAGCCCACGGCCCGGTCGCGTCCGGGCATGGTGGTGCGGCCGCTGCACGGGGATCCGCTGACGGTCGGGCTGTACCTGGCCTCGCGCGCGCCGGACGCGGATGCCCCGGACGCGGGCGGCGCGGCCGTCTCCGCCGACGTCGACGCGCTCTTCGCCGAGCTGGAGACCGCGTACCTGGAGATCGCCTGGGCGAGCGACGCCTACCGCCAGTGGCTGCTGCGCAACGACAGCCCGCTGGTGCGGATCCGCGACGCCCGTACGCCGGTCCCGCTGGCCGACATCGGCCTCGCGGGCCCGTCGGACGGCGCGTAGCGCCTGCCGGGCGCCGCTGCCTCAGTCGTCGATCGCCTGGTAGGCCAGCGTCCAGAAGTCGAGGTACACCGGCGAGAACTGCGGGAACTGCGCGCGCTGGGTCAGCAGCACCGCCACCATCTGCTCCGCGGGATCCGAGGCCCAGGACGTGCCGAGCCCGCCGTCCCAGCCGAACCGCCCCGGCACCGCGGCGACCCCGTCCCGCCCGGTGACCACCGAAACCCCGAACCCCCAGCCCAGGTTGTCCCACGCCCCCGGGAGGAGGCCGGACACCGCCTTCTGGGCGGGCGTCAGCTGATCGGTCGTCATCAGCTCCACGGACGGCCGGGACAGGATGCGCCCGCCACCGTCGTACCGGCCCCGGTCCAGCATCATCCGGCCGAACGCCAGGAAGTCGTCCACCGTGGAGACCAGGCCCCCGCCGCCGTCCGGGAACGCGGGCGGCGCGGCCCACCGGCTGTCCTCGACCCCGTCGTACGGTTCGGGCTTCCCCGTTCCGGGGCCGGCGACGTATGAGGTGGCCAGCCGGCCGAGCTTCTCCCGCGGTACGTGGAAGCCGGTGTCCGCCATGCCCAGCGGTTCGAAGATGCGCTCCCGCAGAAAGTCCTCCAGCGGGCGGCCGGTCGCCCGCGCCAGAGCCACGCCCAGTACCTGGGAGCCGGTGTGGTACAGCCACTTCTCGCCCGGCTGGTGCATCAGCGGCAGGGTGCCCAGGCGCCGCATCCACTCATCGGGGTCCGGCGCCGCGGTGGGGTCCGGCATCCCCGGCCCCACCCCCAGCTCCTGGACCGCGCGCGCCATGGGAGCGTCCTGCGGGCCCATCAGCATGCCGTGGCCCAGCCGGAACGTCAGCAGATCGCGCACGGTGATCGGGCGGACCGCCGGAACGGTGTCCTCCAGCGGTCCGTCGATCCGGCGGAGCACCCGCCGGTCGGCCAGCTCGGGCAGCAGCGCGTCCACCGGGTCGTCCAGCCGCAGCACGCACTCCTCGACCAGGATCATCGCCGCGACCGCGATCACCGGCTTGGTCATCGAGGCGATCCGGAAGATCGTGTCCCGGCGCATCGGGTCCGCGCCGCCGAACGCCTTCGTACCGATCACATCGACATGCGTCTCACCGCGCCTGCTGAGCGCCGTGATCAGCCCGGGCGCCTCGCCCCGGTCGACATGGCGGGCCAGCACGTCGTGCATCCGGCCCAGTCGCGCGGTCGAGAATCCTCCGGCGTTCATGTGCGGTCCCCATTCGTCCGTGAGAGTGCCCGGTGAGGGCTCGGGTAAGGGGGACCGCGCGGTGGGCCGGAACTCATCGGGCCGTGTGTGGGAATCTTCACGGCGACAGCAACATCAGTGGCCGACAGGTGGCGGATCAGCCCAGGTCGGGCCGTGCGCCGGGCAGTGGCTGCTCCGCCCAGATGGTCTTCCCGTCCGCGGTCTGCCGACTGCCCCAGCGGCGGCTGAGCTGGGCGACCAGCAGCAGCCCGCGGCCGCCCTCGTCGAAGGTGCGGGCGCGGCGCAGATGCGGGGCGGTGTTGCTGGCGTCGGACACCTCGCAGATCAGCGAGTGGTCGTGGATCAGGCGCAGCTGGATGGGCGGCAGCGCGTGCCGGATGGCGTTGGTGACCAGCTCGCTGACGACCAGTTCGGTGGTGAACACGGCGTCGTCCAGACCCCAGTCGGTCAGCCGCTCGGTGACGTCCCGGCGGGACCGGGCGACACAGGCGGGGTCGGCGGGCACGTCCCAGGTGGCCACGTGCGCCGCGTCCAGGGCGTGGGTGCGGGCGAGGAGCAGGGCGACGTCGTCCAGCACGCCCTGCTCGGGCAGCAGAGCGCGCAGAACGGAGTCGCACGTGCCCTCCAGCGAGGCGGCGGGGCGGGTCAGCGCATCGGCCAGCAGCACGCGCCCCTCGTCCACGTCCCGGTCCCAGCCGCCCAGCAGGCCGTCGGTGTAGAGGGCGAGCACGGTGTCCTCGGGCAGTTCGAGGTCCATCACCTCGAACGGCAGCCCGCCGACTCCCAGCGGCGGACCCACCGGCAGCGGTACGAACTCCACCGGGCCGCCGGGGGTGACCACGGCCGGTGCGGGATGTCCGGCCGCGGCCATGGCGCAGTGGTGCGTCACCGGGTCGTAGACCGCGTACAGGCAGGTGGCGCCGACGTCCCCGGCGGTCTCCTCGTCCCCGGCCTCCGCGGACAGATGGATCACCAGGTCGTCGAGATGGGTGAGGAGTTCGTCCGGCGGCAGGTCCACATCGGCGAGGGTCCGCACCGCGGTGCGCAGCCGCCCCATGGTGGCCGACGCCTGGATGCCGTGGCCGACCACATCGCCCACCACCAGGGCGACCCGCGCCCCGGACAGCGGAATCACATCGAACCAGTCCCCGCCCGCCGCCGTGTACGGCCCGGCGGGCAGATAGCGGGACGCCACCTCCACCGCCGACGGCCGGAGCACCGCCTGCGGCAGCAGGCTGTGCTGGAGGGCCAGCGCGGTGTCGCGCTCCCGGGTGAAGCGGCGGGCGTTGTCCACACAGACCGCGGCCCGCGTGGTGATCTCCTCGGCCAGCAGCACATCGTCCTGGGCGAACGGTTCGGGGCGGCGGTGGCGGTTGAACACGGCCACTCCGAGGGTCGTCCCCCTCGCCCGGATCGGTACCGACATGATCGAATGGACACCGTACTCCTGGAACATGGCGCCGCGGGCCGGCTTGAGGGCGGCCCACGCCGTGATGACGGGATCGTCGGTGGTGTAGATGATGGGCCGCCCCGCCACCAGGCACTCGGCCATCGGCGAGACCTCCGGATAGGTGTCCACCTGCCCCGGCGCGATCACCGCCTCGCGGGTCCCCTCGTGAATCGACTGATGGGCGGCGCGGCGCAGCACGATCGGACCGGTGAGCGGTCCTGGCGGCAGCTCCTCGTCCTGGTCGAGCCGGTCCAGCAGATCGACGGTCACGAAGTCGGCCAGCCGCGGTACGCACACCTCGGCCAGCTCCTGCGCGGTGCGGGTGATGTCGAGGGTGCTGCCGATTCGTACGCTGGCCTCGCTCAGCAGCAGCAGCCGCTGCCGGGCCCGGTACTGCTCGGTGATGTCGTGCGCCGCCAGGCAGACGCCGTGTACCTGGCCGTCCTTGGTCTTCAGCGGCGCGAAGTGGGCCGACCAGGCGTGCTCGCGCTGCTCGCCGCCGGTGCGCGGATACGTCTCCATATGGCGTCGTTCGCCGGTGCGCAGCACGTGCCGCATCAGCGCTTCGAGCCCCTCGCTGCGCAGCTTCCCGGAGATGTCCGCGAGCCGCAGCCCCTGGAGGTCGTCCGCGGGCAGGCCGATGACGCGCGCCATCTCGGCGTTCACCTTGCGCAGCCGCAGATCGGTGTCGTAGATCGCCATGGGGCAGGGCGACTGGGCGTACGCCCAGGTCAGGAGCGTTACGTCGGAGGGTGCCGCGGCATCCTCGGAGGGCAGCGGGGCGACCAGCAGCCAGCCGTCCCCGGTGCGGTGGGCCAGCAGCGCCACCTCCACCCGGTGCCCGTCGTGGTGGCGCACCGCCAGCGTGCCGCGCCAGCGCATCCGCACCGCCCGGGCGCGTTCCACCACGCCGTCGACCGGCTCGGCGAGCAGCGCCGCGGCAGACCGCCCCACCACCTCCGACGGCGGATATCCGAGCAGCCGCCGGGCGCCGTCGTTCCAGCCGGTCACCGTGGCATCACCGCTGACGGTGACCCGCGCCGCGCCCGCTTGGTCCACGTGTTCCAGTATGGCCGTTAAAAGAAGACCGCACCCGGCCGCGGTGGCGGGCCGGGTGCGGGCAGGGGGCGTGTCGGCCCCGGGGCCGGGTCAGGCCTTCTTGGTCTCCCAGAAGATCTTGTCGATCTGGGCGATGTAGTCCAGGGCCTTCTGACCCGTGGCCGGGTCGGTCGAGCCCTTGGCGGCGCTGAGCGCCTTCAGGGTCTCGTTGACCAGCTGGTGCAGCTCCGGGTACTTCTCGAAGTGCGGGGGCTTGAAGTAGTCGCTCCACAGCACCGAGACGTGGTGCTTCGCCAGCTCCGCGCGCTCCTCCTTGATGGTGGTGGCGCGGGCACGGAAGTGCGGGTCCTCGTTGGCCTGGAACTTCTCCTGGATGGCCTTGACGGACTCGGCCTCGATGCGGGCCTGGGCCGGGTCGTACACGCCGCACGGCAGGTCGCAGTGCGCGCTGACCTGAACCTTGGGGGCGAACAGGCGGGAGAGCATAGAGCTGTCCTTCCATTCGTGATCGTCTTCTCAGGTGCGAGATTACTCCGTGTGGGAAGGCTTTTCTCGGGCGGGCCGGGGGGCTTAGGTCAAAAGTCCGGTGACAGTCCGGGAGCCTTGAGGGTGTGACCTGGGATGGTGTGGGCGGATGGTGGCGTACGGACCGGAGGTGCCGTGATGCAGGAGCAGCTGCACGATCGCGGGCAGGAGAAGGGCCGCGAGCAGCACGGACTGCTGCGGATGGGGCTGGCCGAGGTGTACAACCCGTCGATGCAGCCGTCGCTGTACCCGGGTGACCAGTTGGTGGTGCGGTACGGGGTGCCCGTGCGGCCGGGGGACGTGGTGGTGCTCCGGCATCCCTTCCGGCAGGACCTGCTCATCGTCAAGCGCGCGGTGGAGCGCCGCGACGGCGGCTGGTGGGTGATGGGGGACAACCCGGACGTGGAGAACGACAGCCGGGAGTTCGGCGTCGTGCCGGACGAGCTGGTGGTGGCGCGGGCGTGGGTGCGGGTGCGGCCGCTGCCGGGGCGGGCCGGGGCCCGGGGTCAGCGGTCGATGGCGGGGCTGCTGTCGTGGGCGGTGTCGGCGGTGCGGCCGGTGCGGTCGCGGTCGCGCGCCAGGGGTGCGGGTGCGGGGTCGGCCGAGCGGCCCGCGTCGAGGCGTTTACGGGCGCGGTAGGCGGCGACGTTGGCGCGGGTGGCGCAGCGGTCCGAGCAGTAGCGCCGGGATCGATTTGTCGATGTGTCGAGGTAGGCGTTACGACAGGGCGGGGCCTCGCAGATGCCGAGCCGGTCCGCGCCCAGTTCGGTGAGGTGGAACGCGAGCCCCATGGAGGCGGTCGCGGCGAAACCGGCGCTGGCGTTGGCGGCGTAGTCGGCGATGTGCATGTGCCAGTTGGGGCGGCCGTCCTCGTCCCGCAGCTCGTGCCCGGAGATCTGCGGGCTCACCGGGAACTCGATGAGCAGCGCGTTGAGCAGGTCCACCGCCAGGACCTCGTCACCGTCCGCCGCCGCCTCGAAGACCGCGCGCAGCCGGGCCCGGACCGACCGCAGCCGGGTGACGTCGGCGTCCGTCGCGCGCCGGGTCGCCTGCTGGCTCTCGCCGAAGAGGGTCCGTACGGCGTCGACCGAGGTGAGCGCGTCGGTGCCCCGTGCGGGCTCCTCGCTGTTGACCAGACGCACGGCGAGATCTGAGTAATAAGCCAGTTCCACTTGTGGTCCTTACGGAGGCGGTCTAGGGTCGGTTCGGTCAGGTCGGGTAATGGGCGCTCTAGGCGCCAGGGTATTACGGACTACGACGGCTTGGAGGAACGCGATGACCGAGACCCTCGCCGCGGCGGACTGGCGGGCGTGGCAACGGAGCTGGGACCGGCAGCAGGAGTGGTACCTCCCCGATCGTGAGGAGCGGTTCCGGGCGATGCTCGACGCGGTCGAGGCGCTGGTCGGTCCGGAGCCGAGAATCCTCGACCTCGCGTGCGGCACGGGCAGTATCTCGGATCGGGCCCTGCGCCGCTTCCCCGGCGCCACCGGCACCGGCGTCGATCTGGACCCCGCGCTGCTGGCCATCGCGCGCGGGTACTTCGCGGGGGACGGCCGCATCACCTTCGTCAGCGTGGACCTGCGCGACCCCGGGTGGACGGGGCGGCTGCCGCACCCCACGTACGACGCGGTGCTCACCGCCACCGCCCTCCACTGGCTGCGCTCCGATGAACTCCGGACGCTGTACGGCCAGGTGGCGGGGGTGCTGCGGGACGGCGGGGTGTTCCTGAACGCCGACCACATGCCGGACCCGGACACCCCCCGGCTCAACGACGCCGACCGTACGTACCGCAAGGAGCGGCAGGCCCGGGCCAAGGCCGAGGGCGCCCAGGACTGGGTGGACTGGTGGGGCGCCGCCGCCGCGGACCCGGTGCTGGCGGAGCCCGTCGCGGAGCGGTTCACGATCTTCGGCAACCCGGCGGACGGCGACCACGCGGACGGCGAGGTGCAGTCCGCGGGCTGGCACGCGGACGCGCTGCGCGAGGCGGGGTTCGCCGAGGCGCGGCCCGTGTGGTGCTCGGTCTCGGACGCGATGGTGCTCGGGCTCAAGTGACGGCCGAGGGCGGTACGGAGCCTCATGCCCCGTACCGCCCTCGCGTCGTATTCCTAGAGCACCTTCGACAGGAAGGACTTCGTCCGCTCGTGCTGCGGGTTCGTCAGCACCTCACGCGGAACCCCGGACTCCACGACCACGCCGTCGTCCATGAAGACGACCGAGTCGCCGACCTCCCGGGCGAAGCCCATCTCATGGGTGACGACGATCATCGTCATGCCGTCCTCCGCGAGCCCCCGCATCACATCGAGGACGTCCCCGACCAGCTCCGGGTCGAGCGCCGAGGTCGGCTCGTCGAAGAGCATCAGCTTCGGCTCCATGGCCAGCGCCCGCGCGATCGCGACCCGCTGCTGCTGGCCGCCGGAGAGCTGCGAGGGGTAGTTGCCCGCCTTGTCGGCGAGGCCCACCCGGTCCAGCAGCTTCAGCGCGCGCTCCCGGGCGACCGCCTTGGTCTCGCGTTTGACCTGCACCGGCGCCTCGATCACGTTCTCCAGCGCGGTCATGTGCGGGAAGAGGTTGAAGCGCTGGAAGACCATGCCGATGTCGCGGCGCTTGGCGGCGACCTCGCGGTCCTTCAGCTCGAAGAGCTTGTCGCCCTTCTGCCGGTAGCCGACCAGGTCGCCGTCCACGTACAGCCGCCCGGAGTTGATCTTCTCCAGGTGGTTGATGCAGCGCAGGAACGTGGACTTCCCGGATCCGGACGGGCCGATCAGACAGAACACCTCGCGCGGGGCGACCTCGAGGTCGATCCCCTTGAGGACCTGTACGGCGCCGAAGGACTTGTGGACGCCCTCGGCCTTCACCATGGCGTTCATGCGCTCACGCCTCCCTGGCGGTTGGAGCCGGACAGCAGGTTGACCCGGATGCGCTGCAACGGCGTCGCGGGCAGGTTCCGGGAGGTGCCGCGCGCGTAGTAGCGCTCCAGGTAGTACTGGCCCACGCTGAGCACCGAGGTGAGGATCAGGTACCAGGCGGCGGCGAGGAAGAGCATCTCGGCGGTGGCGCCGGAGTTCTGGCCGACCTCCGAGGTGGCCTGGAGCAGGTCCCAGTACTGGACCGCGATCACCAGCGAGGTGGTCTTGAGCATGTTGATGAACTCGTTGCCGGTCGGCGGCACGATCACCCGCATGGCCTGCGGCAGGACGACCCGGCGCAGCGTCTTGGCGTGGCTCATGCCCAGCGCCTGGGCGGCCTCGGTCTGGCCCTCGTCGACGGACTGGATGCCCGCCCGGCAGATCTCCGCCATGTACGCGGCCTCGTTCAGCCCGAGGCCCAGCAGGGCGGCCAGGAACGGGGTCATGAAGTCCGACCACTCGTCCTTGTAGATCGGCATGATGTTGATGTACTTGAAGACCAGCCCCAGGTTGAACCACACCAGCAGCTGCACATAGACCGGGGTGCCGCGGAAGAACCAGATGTAGCCCCAGGCGATGGAGGACGTCACCGGGTTCTTCGAGAGCCGCATCACGGCCAGGACGATGCCGAGGGCCACGCCGAGCACCATCGAGAGGATGGTGATCCAGATGGTGTTGCGGACACCCTTGAGGACTTCGCCGTCGAAGAAGTAGTCCGGGATGGCGGCCCAGTTCACGTCGCCCTTGGCGAAGGCGTAGACGAGCATCGCCAGCACGGCGATGGCGACGACCGCGGAGACCCAGCGGCCGTAGTGCCGCACCGGGATGGCCTTGATGTTCTCCGGTGCGGGAGACGGGGTGCCGACGGGCCCCGTCTTGTCGATCTTCGTTGTCACGGGTGAGTGCCTTTCAGCGCGAGCGCGCGAGCTTCAGGGTCGGGCCGGGGTCACTTGCCGCCGTTGATGATGGCCTTGGTGACCGCGCCGTCCTTGACGCCCCACTTCGCGACGATCTTGTCGTATTCGCCGTTCGCGATGATGAGGGCGAGCGCCTGCTGGAGGGCGTCGCGCAGCTCGGTGTTGTCCTTGGAGACGGCGATGCCGTACGGGGCGGCGTCCACCTGATCGCCGACCAGCTGGAAGTCCTTGCCGCCACCCGAGGTCTTCACCGCGTACGCGGCCACCGGGAAGTCGCTGGACCCCGCTGCGGCGCCCCCGCCGCGCAGCCGGGTCTGGGCCTCGGTGTCATTGCCGAACGCCTCGACCGCGATCTTCCCCTTGCCGCTCTTGTCGCACTTCTTCGACTCCGCCTTGGCCAGATCGTGCGAGACGGTGCCGCGCTGCACGACGATCTTCTTGCCGCAGAGGTCGTCCCAGGTCTTGATGCCCTGGTCGGCGCCCTTCTTGGTGTAGATCGAGACCCCGGCGGTGAAGTAGTCGACGAAGTCGACGCCCTCGCCGGCCTTCTTGCCGGTGTCGGGGTCGACGCCGTCCTGACGGCCCTTGTTGTCGGTCATGGCCGACATGGCGATGTCGTAGCGCTGCGACCGCAGACCGGACAGCAGGGTGTCGAACGTGGCGTTGTTGAACTCGAAGGTGACGCCGAGCTCCTTGCCGAGCGCGTTCGCCAGGTCCGGGTCGAGCCCCATGACCTTGCCGTTCTTCTTGAACTCGACCGGCGGGTAATTGATGTCGGAGCCGACCTTGATCACACCCGCGTCCTGGATCTTCTGCGGCAGCTTGCTGAAGAGCGGACCCTTGTCGGCGGCGTTGCTGGAATTACCCTGCTTCGCCTTGTTGGTCTGGTCGCCACAGCCCGTCAGCAGCAGGGCGCCCACGACCACGACGGCGCCGACAGCGGCCGTCCGGGACTTCGTGGTGACCCGGCGACGCGTGAAGCTGGCGGTCATGCTGGTTCCTCCGGCAGGGTGAGAGGGTGTCCGAGGGTCGGGAACACGCGTATGGGTGTCGCGATCTCGTGTGATTGGGGCATCTTGCCATCTGGACGGGCACGCCCGTACGGCGATCCATGTCAAAATCGGATAACGGGCGATCCCCGTGGTGCACAGGAAACGGACACCGGGCTGGACAGCCCAGGTGCGAGGAGCGGTACGAAATTGTGATCATGCGGCGAATGACGCGTGACGGCAGCATGCATATTCGAGGCTGCTTCGACCGCTTCCGACGGTTTTGAGAAGTTTCCGAACACCACCGCAACGGAACCCGCTCGTTCTGGGCGCGCGCTTCCGGTAGAACAGACGGCTACCCCCCTCATCCGGGGCTCAGGACGCGAGTGCGACGCGTCCGGCGTCCGTATCTGACTCCGCGTGGCAGGTAACTGCCCCGCGGCACCGGACGCGGTGCCCGCCCGCTCCCAACCCGGGGCGGCTACCCTCGACAGAAAAACGACAAAGGGGTCTAAAAGTGGCAGCGGAGATGGTGAATCCTCGCAGCGACAACGCAAGCGACAGCGGCGAAGGAGCCGACGGAGTGACCGACGGAGAGCCCTTCGATCCCGCTTTCGCGCTGCACCGCGGCGGCAAGATGGCCGTCCAGGCGACCGTGCCCGTGCGCGACCGGGACGACCTGTCCCTCGCCTACACGCCGGGCGTCGCCAAGGTGTGCAGCGCAATCGCCGAACAGCCCGAACTCGTCCATGACTACACCTGGAAGTCCCAGGTCGTGGCCGTCGTGACGGACGGCAGCGCGGTGCTCGGGCTCGGCGACATCGGCCCGGAGGCATCCCTGCCGGTGATGGAGGGCAAGGCGATCCTCTTCAAGCAGTTCGGCGGCGTGGACGCGGTGCCCATCGCGCTCGACTGCCGGGACGTGGACGAGATCGTCGAGACCGTCGTCCGGTTCGCGCCCTCGTTCGGCGGCGTCAATCTGGAGGACATCTCCGCGCCCCGCTGCTTCGAGATCGAGCGCAAGCTCCAGGAGCGCGTCGACATCCCGATCTTCCACGACGACCAGCACGGCACGGCGGTCGTCACCCTGGCCGCGCTGCGCAACGCGGCCAAGCTGACGGACCGCTCCCTCGGCCAGCTGCGCGCCGTCATCTCCGGAGCGGGCGCTGCCGGTGTGGCCATCGCCCGGATCCTCACCGAGGCGGGCATCGGAGACGTCGCGGTCTGCGACCGCAAGGGCGTCGTCTCCCCGGACCGCGAGGACCTCACCGAGGTCAAGCGCGAGCTGGCCGGCTTCACCAACAAGGCGGGGCTCACCGGTTCGCTGGAGGCCGCGATGGACGGCGCCGACGTCTTCATCGGCGTCAGCGGCGGCACGGTGGCGGAGGAGGCCGTGGCGAAGATGGCGCCCGGCGCCTTCATCTTCGCGATGGCCAACCCCAACCCGGAGATCCACCCCGAGGTCGCCCACCAGCACGCGGCCGTGGTCGCCACCGGGCGCAGCGACTTCCCGAACCAGATCAACAACGTGCTCGCCTTCCCCGGCATCTTCGCCGGTGCCCTCCAGGTCCGGGCCTCCCGGATCACCGAGGGCATGAAGCTCGCCGCCGCCGAGGCACTGGCCTCCGTCGTGGCCGACGAGCTGAGCGCGGACAAGGTCATCCCCTCGCCGTTCGACGAGCGGGTCGCCCCGGCCGTGACCGCGGCCGTGGCCGCCGCCGCCCGCGCGGAGGGCGTGGCGCGCCGCTGAGCCACACGGTCCGCCGACCGCCGACCGGCGCGCGGGGCCGGGTCGTCCACGGGGCGGCCCGGCCCCGCCGTTCGGCTCCGGTGCGGTGCCCGGGCGGCGCTCGGGCGGCGCCCGGGGCGGTGTGACTCACATCGCGGCGTGGTTCCGTCGTCTTCCGCCGCGGCCTATGGTCGGGATCATGTTCGCTGCCTACGCCGCACGTATCGACCGCGACCAGCCGCTCAGCGGCCTCGAACTGGGCGAGCGCCCCGAGCCGGAGGCACGCCCCGGCTGGACGACCGTCAGCGTCAAGGCCGCCTCGCTCAACCACCACGACCTGTGGTCGCTGCGCGGGGTGGGACTCGGCGAGGAGTCGCTGCCCATGATCCTCGGCTGTGACGCCGCCGGGATCGACGAGGACGGCAACGAGGTCGTCCTCCACTCGGTCATCGGCCAGAGCGGTCACGGCGTCGGACCGCGTGAGCCCCGCACCATCCTCACCGAGCGCTACCAGGGCACCTTCGCGGAGAAGGTCACCGTCCCCACCTGGAATCTGCTGCCCAAGCCGAAGGAGCTGTCCTTCGAGGAGGCCGCGTGCCTCCCGACGGCCTGGCTGACCGCCTACCGCATGCTGTTCACCAACGCGGGCGTACGGCCCGGCGACAGCGTGCTCGTGCAGGGCGCGGGCGGCGGCGTGGCCACCGCCGCGATCGTGCTGGGTGCCGCCGCCGGGCTGCGGATGCTCGCCACCAGCCGGGACGAGGCCAAGCGCAAGCGCGCGGTCGAACTCGGCGCCGAGGGGGCGTACGAGCCGGGCGAGCGGCTGCCGCGGCGGGTGGACGCGGTGATCGAGACGGTCGGCGCCGCGACCTGGTCGCATTCGGTGAAGTCCCTCAAGCCGGGCGGCACGCTCGTCATCTCGGGCGCCACCAGCGGCCCCAACCCGCAGGCCACCGAGCTGAACAGGATCTTCTTCCTGGAGCTGAAGGTCGTCGGGTCCACGATGGGCGGCAAGGACGAGCTGGAGGACCTGCTGAGCTTCTGCGCGGCGCGCGGGGTGCGGCCGGTGATCGACTCGGTGCTGCCGCTGGACCGGGCGCGCGAGGGGTTCGAGAAGATGGCGGGCGGCGACCTGTTCGGCAAGGTCGTGCTGACGGTCTGAGGGCTGACTGGCTCCGCGGGCCTGACCGACGGTCATATGTGGCGGATATTGCACCCTTGTTCGATCTTTCGCGGTCAAGAGTGATGTATTGCCATCACTCTCGGTGAAGGGTCTGGTGCTCTCCGAAGTCGGCGCGGATAATCGTGCCCGGGGGGATGCACATGACTACTTCAGTACCACCGTTGCCGAAAATCGAGTTGCTGATCGACGCGCTCGAACAGCTCGTCACCCTGCCGCCGGGCCGCCGCGGTCCGGCGCCGCAGATCCTGCTCACCCAGCTGACCGAGGGACCCGAGGCCGGGCGGATCGCGGACGGCCTGTGCGCGCGCTTCAGCGCGGGCGGCCGCGCCCGCGTTCCGTTCGCCCAGGTGGCGGGCGAGGCCGAGGCCCCGCGTCAGGAGCACGTGGGGGTGACGTTCCAGAAGATCGAGGAGGAGCTGCTGCGCAACCGGCCCGGTGGCTTCGGCCGACTGCGGCTGCCGCAGTTCCGGCTGATGTGCGGCATCGTCGAGGCCGACCTCGCCGGATGCCCGTCCGGCACCCAGGCCACGGAGTTGCGCAACCGGAGCTACGAGGCGCACTGCGCCCGCTCGGTCTTCCTGCGCGCCCTCCAAGCCGTGAGCGGCGGGGAGGAGCCGCCGCCGAGCATCCCGGGCACCGCCTGGTACTGGCTGCGCCGACCGCTGTTCGGCCTGCTGCCGCGCTGGTGGTACGGGCGGCGCCATGGCCGCCGGATGACCCGCAAGGGCAGCTGGTACCGCACCTGGGCCGAACTGCCCGAGGGCGGGCCCGGCTTCTTCGCCGACGCCTGTCGGCTGACCGTGGGCGCGCCCGGCGCCGCGCGGCGCGAGCCGATCGTCGATGTGCTGCTGCGGGCGCTGCTCGCCGACCTGGAGCGGGCCTTCCGCCATCCCCGGCTCTCGCCGTGGGGGCGGCGTCGCCGCCATCGCGTGGTCCTCGTCTTCCCGCAGCCCCCGGCCATCGGTGACGACACCGGGCGGCTGCTGGAGCAGTTCCCCCAGGCGGTCGAGCACACGGGATGCACCGGGGTCATGCTGATGGCCGCGGTGTCCCCGGGCCGGGAGCGCACCGAGACCTTCGCCGAAGCCGCCATCACGCTGAAGTCCTGGATCGGGACCACCGGTGCGGGCGGCGCCCGGGTGGTCCGGGTGGGCGTCGAACCGCATGCGGACGACGAGGACGCGGCCCGCTGGCTCGGCCGCTATCCGGAGATCGCCGTCGGCAGAAGCCGTTCCGACGCGGCGCCGCGGGTGGAGGCCGCGGTCGCGGCGGTGGCGGGTATCACCGTGCTCGGGCTGCTCGGCGGCTATGGCGTGGCCTGGCTGACAGCGCGCAGCGACACCGCCTGCCTCGGGGGCAGCGGCGCCTCGGCGACCCCGGCCCCGGTCCCTACCGCGTCCGCGTCTGCGTCCGTGTCTGCGTCCGGTGGCAAGGGCGATGGGCGGAGCCGCCCGCCGAACCGGAGTCCGCGGGCCGTCTACGGCGACGCGGTGGCCGCCATCACCCGGCAGAACAAGCGGGCCGACAAGGCGGCCCGCTCCGGCGACATGGTCCGGACGGTCGGCTATCTGGGGGTGCCGGTGACCGCGGACGGCTGGGACGAGGCCAAGTACAGCGGCGCCATCCCCGAGGTGCGCGGCATCGCGCTGGCCCAGGAGGAGATCAACGAACAGGCGGATCAGCAGAAGAGCAGCAAGGTCTGGCTGAAGGTCCGTCTGATGGACGCGGGCGAGCGCTTCACCCGGGCGCCCGCGGCGGCCAGAGCACTGGCGAAGGAGGTCGCGGAGGCCGAGCGCGCCGGGAACGGTGAGCAGTTCCTGGGCGTGGTCGGCCTCGGCCAGAGCCGCCCGGGCACGCTGAGCGCGCGGAACATCCTCGCCGGGGCCGGACTGCCCATGATCGGCACCGCCGCGACGGCCGAGGAGATGCAGCGCTCGCCGATGTACCGCCAGGTCGCCCCCGACAACCACCGGGAGGCGCGGATCGCGGCGAACTTCGCGCGGCACGCCAATATCGTGCAGACCGCGCCCGGGACCTGTGCCCCCGCCAAGAAGGCGGTGGTGATCGGAGATCCGACCGACATCTACAGCGCGAATCTGAGCGACCGGTTCGCCGAGGAATTCGAGGACGTCCACCGCATCTGGTATCCGGTCCAGCGCCCGTCCGCCGCGCCGCCCCCGAAACGCAAAGGCCAAGGGGGCGAATGGGTCTCCCATACCTCGCAGATGGCCGACAGCATATGCCGGAGGCTCAAGGAGGAACCGCGCACGGTGGTGTACTGGGCGGCCCGCGCCCATGAATTCGAGAATTTTCTCGATGACTTCGACCGGCGCACCGGCTGCAACGGCCAATCGACCGTGCTCGGCGGCAACGACCTCGACAACGCGGTGGTCGAGCAGCAGCGTCCCAGCGAGAAGCACCTCAGGCTGCGGCTGTACTACGCGGCGCAGGCCCTGGCGAAGGGCAGCTCGCCCAATGTGAAGGGCGATGAGTTCCGCCGGAGGTACCACGACGCCTACGGGAGCGACCTGTGGAGCAACGACGCCCGGGTGCCGCTCGCCTCGGACGCGCTCGGTGTGCTGTCCGAGGGGATCAACGCGGCGTACCAGAGCGCGGGCACGGCGCCCTTCGGGCGGGGCGGAGTGCAGTCGGCGCTGGAGCGAGGGGCGGGCGGAGCGGAGGGGCTGCGCGGGGCCACCGGTTCGCTGATCTACGGCGAGGGCGCCAAGGTGCCTGTCAACAAGCGGCTGCTGATCCTGCACGACACCAGGGGCGGGTCGCCGGAGATCGCGCTGGAGTGCGGGATACGCGACAGCGGGGACGAGGCGAAGACCTGGGGCCCCAGGAGTGCGTTCGACTGTCCGCGCGACCAGGAGGACGACGGGGACGGCAAGGGGGACGACGACTGAGACGAAGGGGACCGCGACAAGGGGAGGGGCGACGACTGATCAGCGGTCCGGCTGTTCCTCGGCGAATGCCCAGCCCGACCACCGGGTGACCTCGATGGCGATCACCGGTCCGCGCGGCGGCCGGTCGGCGTACTGCGGGTACTTGTCGACCAGTCGCCGCACCGGGTCCTCCCGTTCGGCCGCCGCCTCGGCCGGGACGATCCGGGCCCGGCCGTCGGCCCGCACCCACCACAGCTGCCGCCAGTCCTCGTCGTAGTGGTCGACCAGGAGGGAGACCGCCGGGTTGGTGTGGATGTTGCGCAGCCGCTTCAGGTCCTGGTGGCGCTTGGGTTTGTGGTCCACGGCGGTGACCACGGTGTCCATGCCATCGGCGCCGTCCGGGGCGGTGAGCGCGAAGGTGGCGGGCACGAGATGCGGTCGGCCGTCCTCGTCCGTGGTGGCCAGCCGCAGCACCCGGGCGCGGGCGAAGCGCCGCCGCGCCTCGGGGGTCTCCAGTCGCATACCGGCGAGGCTACTGCGGCGCTCCGTCCCGTGGCCGGACGAAGCGCCGCCGGGCAACGCGCCGCCGGGCAACGCGCCGCCGGGCAACGCGTCGCCGGACGAAGCGCCGCCGGGCGCGCCCGGGTCTACTCCTTGGCCGGGCCGCGCAGCAGACGAGTGATCCGGGCCGCCGTCGCCGCCAGCTGACGGTGAGCGTCGGCCAGGTGGGCATCGGTCACCCCGTGGTCCCGGGCGGTGTCGCGGATGTCGTCGCGGAAGCGGTCGAGCAGCCGGTCCAGGTCGCGGGCGGGGTTGCCTGACGGGGTGAATTCCCCGGCCCATGCGGGCTCGGCCGGCGCGCCGCCCTCGCCGCCGCCCTCGGTGGCGGCGCCGGTGGCGTCCTGCGGGGCGGCGTCGGGGCCCGGTTGCGGTGCCTCCGCGCGCGGGGCGGTGGTCTTCGTTCCCTCGTCCGCGTCCGTCCACCCCGAGGGGGACGTGCCCTGCCGGGAGAGGCGGCCCATGCTGCGCGACACCTCGGCCAGCCCGTCCCGCACCGCCCGCTGCCAGTCGCCCGCCCGGATGTGCTCCTGGGTCTGCTCCTGGACGCGCCGGGCGACCCGCTGGACCTCCTCGATCGCGAACTCCTGTGCGTCCTTCGCCTGCTTACGGGCGCGCTGGGCGTCCTGCCGGGCGCGGCGGCTCTCCTCCTTCGCGCGGCGGGCCTGCTCCTTCCACTCGTCCTTCGCCCGCCGCAGCTCCTCCTTCGCCTGCCGCCAGCCCTCGCTGTTGTCCCACGAACCCCCTTCCCAGGGAGCGTGTTTGCCCTCGCCGCCGGAGGTGCGGGCCTGCTGGGCGGCCTCCCGCATCTCCCGCCGCAGGTCGTCGGCGGAGCCGCGCACGTCCTCGCGGATCTCGGCGGCGAGTTCGGCCACCGATTCGCGGATCTCCAGCTCCAGGTCGGCCAGCTCGCCGCTGCGGTCGGCCAGTTCGGCGCGTCCGGCGTCGGTGATGGAGTAGACCTTGCGGCCGCCTTCGGTGGTGTGGGTGACCAGGCCCTCGGCCTCCATCTTGGCCAGGCGCGGATAGACGGTGCCGGCGGAGGGCGCGTACAGCCCCTGGAAGCGCTCCTCCAGCAGCCGGATGACCTCGTACCCATGGCGCGGGGCCTCGTCGAGCAGCTTGAGCAGGTACAGGCGGAGTCGGCCGTGGGCGAATACGGGGGGCATCAGAGGACCTTTCCCTGGGAGCCGCCGGTGGTGCCGGTGCCGCCGGTGAAGCCGGTGCTGTCAGCGCTGTCAGTGCCGCCGGAGCCGCCGGTGCTGTCGTCGCCGTCCTCGTCGGTGGGCGGGCGCCGCAACAGCGCGATCGCGCCGGAGACGGTGGTGGCCTTGAGCCTGCCCCGGCCCGAGCCCAGGTTCCCGGTGATCCGCTTGGCGCCCCACTGGCCGGTGACGCGCAGGTCCTCGAAGGCGTTGGAGACGGGCCCGCTCGCGGTGTTGGCCTCGATCCTGGCGTCGGCGGGGTGCGGCAGCCGGATGGCGATCTCACCGGAGACGGTGGTGAGGCTGATGTCCGCGTGCTGGGCGGTGGGGGCGAGGTCGAGCACCATGTTGCCGCTGACGGAGTCGGCCTTCACGACCGGGCCCGAGCCCTCGATCACGGTGAGGTCGCCGGAGACCGAGTTGAAGCGCAGATCGCCGGTGACGGCCTGGGCCTCGACCCGGCCGGAGACGGTGTCCGCGCGCACCGGACCGGTCAGCCCGACGAGGGTGGCGTCGCCCGATACGCCGCGCAGATCCGTCCGGCCGCTCAGCCCGGAGGCGACGGCGGAGGCGTTGACCACCCCGATCGAGGCGGCGGTGCCGGTGGGCACGGCGAGGGTGACATGGACGGTGCGGTGGAAGCCCTTGCGGTCGAGCCACTTGAGCAGGCCCTTCCAGGGGAGGTCGTCATACGCGACGCTCAGGGTGCCGTCCTCCAGGGTCACCTTCAGCGGTGGGCCCTCGATCTCGGAGAGCTCCAGGCGTGCCGGGCCCCCGTCGGTCCCGACGACGTTGACCGTGCCCTCCACGATGCGGACGTGAAGCGCGGAGACGGGCTCGTCGAAGGTGAGCTTCTGTGGTTCGCCGAACGACCACTCTGACCGGGCTGACATCCCCTGGCCTCCCTGGCTGGATGCGGTCACGCAACATATCGTGTCTCGATAGACACGATATATCGTGGATCGCTGGAGTCAAGCCCCTCGCGGGCAGGGGTGGAGGCTCCCGGGCCCGGGCGCTCATTACCGCAGGTATGTATCCCGTGTGAAGTACGGCGGTGGTTTCCATGTGACATAAATCGCCCGGTGCCAAGGCCAATGCTGCTCCAGGGATTACCGCTAGAGCATCACTAGAGCGCTGGTGGAGCGTCATGGAATACGAATGTTCGAGGCTGTTACCTTCGTGCCTTCAGAAATCGGGAAGGAAGAGGGCAGTGAAGGTAATGGCGTCACAACCCTTGAAATACTCGGTACCAAACGATTCTCAGGATCTGCGCTCCGTTGCCCAGTTGCTCTTGCGGGCAGCGCATCACCACCCCGATTCCGGGGTACGTTACGTGACCGCCGAGGCGGGGCGCGACGCAACACGCCAGTCCTATCCGGAACTTCTGCAATCCTCGCTGCAACTCCTCGCACCGCTCCGCGGGCACGGGCTGCGGCCGGGCGACACGGTGGCCCTGCTGCTGGACGGCCAGCGGGAATTCCTGACGGTCCTCTGGGCCTGCCTGCTGGGCGGGTTCGTGCCGTGCCCGATGGTGCCGATCTCCGGCGACCCGGCTCGCTGGTCCGCACAGCTTTCCCATGTCAACCAGCTGTTGGACCGCCCGCTGCTGGTCACCACCGAGGCGATGAGCGCCGAGCTGCCGGACGTGCCCGGGCTCGCCGTGACCACGGTGGAGCACCTGCGGGACGCGGAGGACGCACCCGCCGCCGGCGGCGGATCGTCGCCCGAGGTGCACCTCGCGGCACCGGAGGATCTCGCCCTGCTGGTGCTGACCTCCGGCTCCACCGGGAATTCCAAAGCGGTCATGCTCACCCACGGAAACCTTCTCGCATCCATGGCGGGAAAGGCCGGGAAGCAGCGGCTCACGGAGGCCGATACCACCTTCAACTGGATTTCCTACGACCATGTCGCCGCGCTGCTGGAAGCGCATATGCTGCCGCTGTACGTCGGCGCCGAACAATTGCATGCGGAAGCGTCGGTCGTCCTTGAGGAACCGCTCAATTTCCTCCGCATCATCTCCCGTCACAAGGTCACGATGACCTTCACCCCGAATTTTCTCCTCGGCCCGCTGAATACATCGGTGCGGGATCTGCCCGAGGAGATAGCGGCGGGCGGCGAAGCGCTCGACCTGAGCTCGCTGCGGCATATCGTGAGCGGCGGCGAGGCCAACGTCGTCGCCACCGGCGAGGCGTTCCTCGCCCACTACGCCCCGTACGGCCTGCGGCCCTCCGCCCTCTGGCCCGCCTTCGGGATGACCGAGACCTGCGCCGGGTCCGTGTACAACCGTGCCTTTCCCGTCACCGACGTGGGCCAGGAGTTCGCCAACCTCGGCACCCCCGTCGAGGGGCTGAGCATCCGGGTCGCCGACGACGACCACCGGCCGCTGCCCGCGGGCGAGGTCGGGGAGCTCCAGCTCAGCGGGCCGATGATCACCGGCGGCTACTACCGCGACGAGGCCGCCACCAAGGAGGCCTTCACCCCCGACGGCTGGTTCCGCAGCGGCGACCTCGGCCGCATCGACAACGGTCGGCTGACCCTCGTCGGACGCAGCAAGGACAGCATCATCGTCAACGGCGTCAACTACTTCAGCCACGAGATCGAGGCCGCGCTGGAGCAGCTCGACGGGGTGGCGGGCGGCTATGTCGCGGCGTTCCCCACCCGCCGCCCGGGCAGCGACACCGAGCAGTTGGTGATCGCGGTCCACCCCGAACTCGCGGATGACGACGAGCCGGGACTGCACCGCCTGATCACCGCGGTGCGCTCCACCGTGGTGATCCACTGGGGCTTCCGCCCGTTCCTCATCCTGCCGCTGCCCAAGGACGCGTTCCCCAAGACCAGTCTGGGCAAGACGCTGCGCCGGCGGATGCGGAAGCGGCTGGAGTCCGGCGGCTTCGACGACGTCATCGCGCGGGTGGCGGAGCTGACCACCCGGCGCCTGGGCGGTTACACCCCGCCCGAGGGCGAGACGGAACGGATCCTCGCCGAGATCTACGCCGAGATGTTCGACACCGACCCGGAGGGCATCAGCGCGACGGCGAGCTTCTTCGACCTCGGCGGCACCTCACTGGACATCCTGCGGCTGCGGCACCAGGTCACCCGGCGGCTCGGGGTGGCGGATCTGCCGATCATCACCGTGCTCACGGCGCCCTCGGTGCGGCAGCTCGCCGCCCGGCTGACCGGGGGCGGCACGCCCGATGCCGAGGCGTACGACCCGATCGTGCCGCTCCAGACGGGCGGCGCGAAGACCCCGCTGTTCTGTGTGCACCCGGGCGTCGGCGAGGTCCTGGTCTTCGTCAACCTCGCCAAGTACTTCGTCGGCGACCGGCCGTTCTACGCGCTGCGCGCCCGCGGGTTCAACGAGGGGGAGAGGCCCTTCGAGAGCTTCCAGGAGATGGTGGACTGCTATGTGCGGGCCATCCGCGCCCGGCAGCCGCACGGCCCGTACGCGATCGCCGGGTATTCGTACGGCGGCGCCGTGGCCTTCGAGATCGCCAAGGCGCTGGAGGCGGAAGGCGAGCGCGTCGACTTCACCGGCAGCTTCAACCTGCCGCCGCACATCAAGTACCGCATGGACGAACTCGACTTCGTCGAGACCGCCGCCAACCTGGCCTTCTTCCTCGACCTGATCAACAAGAAGCAGTCCCTCGACCTCCCGGGCGAGCTGCGCGCCCTGCCCCGGCGGGAACAGCTCGCGCATCTGCTGGGGATCGCCCCGCAGCGGCGGCTGGCCGAACTCGACCTGGACCTGGACAAGTTCTCCGCCTGGGCGGAGCTGGCCCACGGGCTCACCGGCCTGGGCCGCACCTACCAGCCCAGCGGCACCACCCGGTCCATGACGGTCTTCTACGCCATCCCGCTGCGCGGCACCAAGGAGGACTGGCTGAACAACGAGCTCCGCAGATGGGACGAGCACACCACGGAGCCGAACCGGTACATCGACGTACCCGGTGAGCACTACACCCTCATGGGTCCCCAGCACGTCGCGGCCTTCCAGGCCATCCTCCGCAAGGAGCTGGACCGCGCGCTGGGCGACGGATGACCGGAGCCACCGCGGACCGCGGCACGGTAGGCACAACAGAGGAGAAGAGCACGGTGGAAGGCAAGAAGATCCTGGTCACCGGCGCCACCGGGCAGGTCGCCCGGCCGGTGGCCGAGGCGCTGGCGGCACACAACGAGGTGTGGTGCCTGGGCCGGTTCGGCACCCCCGGCGTCGAGGAGGAACTGCGCGCCCGCGGCATCACCACCTTCCGCTGGGACATGAACGACCTGGGGGAGTCGGGGTACGAGGGGCTGCCGGACGACTTCACCCATGTCTTCCACTCTGCGGTGCGGCGCGGCGAGGACGGCGACTACAACGCCGCCGTCGAGGTCAACTCCATCGCCACCGGACGGCTGATGACCCACTGCCGCACCGCCGAATCGTTCCTGTTCGTCTCGACCGGCGCGCTCTACAAGCGGCAGACCCTCGACCACCCGTATGCCGAGGACGACCCCATCGACGGCGTGGCCGACTGGCTGCCCTGCTACCCCGTGGGCAAGATCGCCGCCGAGGGCACGGCGCGCGCGTTCGCCGGGGTGCTGAACCTGCCGACCACCATCGCCCGGCTCAACATCGCGTACGGCCCGGGCGGCTACGGCGGGGTGCCGATGCTGTACTTCAAGCGGATGCTCGCGGGCGAGCCGATCCCGGTGCCCGTCGAGGGCCAGAACTGGTGCTCGCTGCTGCACACCGACGACCTGGTCGCCCAGGTCCCCGCGCTGTGGGCGGCCGCGGCGTCCCCGGCCACCCTCGTCAACTGGGGCGGCGACGAGCCGGTCGGGATGACCGATCTGGTGCGGTACCTGGAGGAGCTGAGCGGGATCGAGGCGCGGCTCGTCCCGAGCGAGGTGACGAGGGAGACGTACCAGTTCGCCCCCGCGCGCCGCCGGGAGATCACCGGGCCGTGCCGGGTGCCGTGGCGCGAGGGCGTACGCCGCACGCTCCACGCCCTGTACCCCGAGCACATCAAGCCGCAGTACGCCGCCTGAGGAGGACGAAGACCGTGGCATCACGAAACATCGAGGCCATCCGTGCCGCCTACGCGGGATTCCGGGACCGCGACATCGAGGGGATCCTGTCGGCCATGCACCCGGACGTCGAGTGGGTCCACCCGGCCGGGATGGCGAAGTACGGCCTCGGCGGCACCAAGCTGGGCCACGCGGGGATCAAGGAGTTCCTGGCGCACGTCCCGAGCGTGCTGGGCGGGATGACGCTCGCGCCGGAGGAGTTCATCGAGCAGGGCGACCGGGTCGTGGTGTTCGGCACCCGGGACGTGACGTCGCGCGGCGGCAGAACCGTGACCCTGGACTTCGTCCACTCGTGGACGATGCGGGACGGCAAGGCGACGAGGATGGAGGACATCTTCGACACCGTGGCGTTCCACGACCTGATCGAAAGCTGACGACGACCGCTTCTCCACGGACTCAGGCCGCCCGCCCTCGTTGCCGCGAGGGCGGGCGGCCCGCCTGTGGGGGGAACCGATCGTGGGTCAGACGGTGGTGACGACCTCGTCGTACTCCAGCCGCGGCAGACGGCCCATCCAGGCGTCCGGGCCCGGCTTGCCGATGTTGACGACGCAGATCGCCCGGTGGCGGCCGTCGCTGAAGAACTCCTTCGACACGGCGGCGGCATCGAAGCCGATCATGGGTCCGGCGGCCAGCCCGGCGGCGCGCACGCCGAGGATGAAGTAGCCCACCTGGAGCGCGGCGTTGAACCGCGCGGACCCCTCCCGCATGCCCGGGTCCGCGAAGATGGCCTGCGGGTTCTCCATGAACGGCACGAGCCGCGGCAGCTCCTCGTGGAAGTCCAGGTCCGCGGCGAGGACGGCCACCAGCGGCGCCTTCGCCGTCTTCTCCTGGTTACGCCCCGTCATGTGCGTCACCAGCCGTCCGCGGGCCTCCTCCGACCGCACCATGACGATGCGCAGCGGCTGCTGGTTCATCGAGGTGGGCGCGTACTTCGTCAGCTCGTAGATGGCGCGGACCTGGTCCTCGGTCACCGGCTCGTCGGTGAAGGTGTTGGCCGTACGGGCCTCCAGGAACAGCTGGTTCTGCGCCTCCGGCGCGAGGGTGAGGTGCCGCAGGGCATCGCTGTTCTCCGGTGCGCTCATGGAGCTTCTCCTCAGGGTGCGTACGCGATGGTGAATTAAATGGACTGGACGGGCTAGTCCATCGCAGTGATGGAAGGCTAGACTCACAGGTCCATCGAGGGCAAGGCCGGCTGACAGCGAGGAGGTTGGACCGTTGCGGACGGACAACGGTCCGCGGCGCGGTGCCGCGGGACGGCCGGCGGGCCCGCAACCCGCCAAGCGCCAGGCGATATTGGAGGCGGCCGTCGCCGTCTTCCTGCGCGAGGGCTACACACGGGCCGGTGTCGACGTCATAGCGGACCAGGCCAGGGTCTCCAAGCAGACCGTCTACAACCACTTCGGCGACAAGGAGCGGCTGTTCCTCGCCGCCGTCGACGGTGAACGGGAGCGGGTCGCCGCGGGCTTCGCCCCCGCGTCGCTCAGCGCCCCCTCCGCGCAGGACGACGAGCGGGACGTCCGCGCGGCACTCACCGCCTTCGGCCACCGCGTCCTCGACGTACTCCTCGACGAACGTGCCTCCGCGCTGCGCCGCCTGATCATCGCCGAAGTCGCCCGCCACCCCGCGCTGCGCCCGGCCTGCGCCGAGGGCGAGCCCCAGCAAATGGTGAAGTACCTGGCCGAAATGCTCGGCCGCCGCACCGACCGGGGCGAGCTGGACGTCCCCGACCCCGCCTCCGCCGCCCAGCAGTTCGTGGCCCTGGTCGTCCAGCAGGGCCTGTACCAGTCGATGTACGGCACCCGCCCGATCGCCGCCGTCGATGCCACGGCCATCTGCGAGAAGGCCGCCGACCTGATTGTCCGCGCGTACCGCACATGACGTGCGAGGAGGTGGCACCCATGCGTGCGAACGTTCTCGGACCGCTGACCCTGCGCCACGGCGCTCTGTCCGGAGTCCCCAGCGCGATGAAACCGCGCAAAGTCCTGTCCTTGCTGCTGCTCAGCGACGGCCGCATGGTGCCGGTGCAGTCGCTGATGACAGAGCTGTGGGGCGACCAGCCGCCGCGCACCGGGCTCACCACGCTCCAGACGTACATCCTGCACCTGCGCAAACTGCTCGCCCAGGTGCTCGGCACGTCCTCCGCCGCGGTCACCCGTGACGTCCTCCAGACCAGGCCCGGCGGCTATGCGTTAGTTTTGCGCCCCAACCAGCTCGACGTCCACGACTACCGCGCCCTCGTCGCCCAGGCCGAATGCGCCCTGGAGGTCGGCGACGAACGCGCCGCCGACACCGCCTTCCGGCAGGCCCTCGCCCTCTGGCAGGGCCCCGCCCTGGTCGACGTCACCCCGCACGGCCGCCCGCTCCAGGCCGAGGTCGCCCGGCTGGAGCAGTCCCGGCTCACCGTCATCGAGCGCGGCATCGAGACCCGGCTGCGGCTCGGCAGCCATCTCGAAGTGCTCAGCGACCTCGCCTCGCTCGTCGTCGAACACCGCTTCCACGAGGGCCTGCACAGCCAGTACATGCTGGCCCTCCACCGCTCCGGCCAGCGCACCCGCGCCCTCGGCGTCTACCAGCGGCTGCGCATGACCATGACCGAGGAACTGGGACTGGAGCCCTCCGCCAAGCTCCAGCGCCTCCAGCAGGCCGTCCTGGTCTCCGACCCCCGCCTCGACCACGAGGCGGGCACCCCGGGCCGCGGCCCGGTAGTGGCGTAACGCCTACGCCTGCGCTTGCGCCGACGCCGGTGCCCCCGGCTCCGGCGACGTCCTCAGATGTCGTCGTCCTCGTCCTCGAGCCGCGCCAGCCAGGTCGCCAGCCGCTCCACCGGCACTTCGAAGTCCGGGTTCAGGTCGACGAACGTCCGCAGCTGCTCGGCGAGCCACTCGAAGGTGACCTGCTCGTCGCCGCGTCGCTGCTCCAGCTCCTCGATGCCGCGGTCGGTGAAGTACAAGGGTTCGCTCCGGGGTGGGTGTGGTGGACCTACCGGCCCAGGATATGCGGCCCCGCCCGGACACTCAGCCGCAGTCGGCCAGTGCGTCGATCAGGCCCCGCGCCTGGGGCGCCCCGCGCCGGAGGAGCAGCACGGCGGTGGTGTTCAACTCGTTCCAGGCGTGCGGCCGCCCCACGTCCGAGGCGTCGGCGGTGCAGCCGAGCGCGGTGTCCGCGGCCGCGTCGGCTTGACCGGCGGCTGCGAGCGCGTGCGCGAGGCACGCGCTGAACCAGGCTCGATCGCGTCGGTACTGGGTGGAAAGCGCGTCAACGCCGGTGCGCAGCAGATCGACGGCGGTGTCCCAGCGGTGCAGATGCATCTCGGCCATGCCGCGCTGAAGGGTGAACCAGTTCTCGCCGTAGAAGTACATCCAGGGCGGCTCGTCCTCCGGCCGCTCGGCGGCGCGGGCGATGAGGTGCTGCGCCTCGTCGAGGAGACGATGCGCCGCGTCGGCTTCCCCGTTCAGCGCGTGTCCGCGGGCCTCCATCTGGGCCGCCATGCCCTGGACGCCCCGTGAGGTCCCGGGGGAGGCCCAGCGGGCGGCCTGCGCCAGTCGGGCGCAGCGGCGGCCGTCGCCCGCCGACCAGGCCAGGTGTGCCTTCATACTGAGCGTCGTGGCCGCCATGTCGGCGTCACCCGCTTCCATGGCCCAATCGTGGGAACGGTCGTACCAGGCCAGAGCGGCCGATGAGATCCCCTGGTCCTGCGCCATCCACGCGAGGAACTGCGCGTGCTCGGAGGCGAGCCGTACGACGCGGGTGGCCACGCTCCCCGTGGACGCGTCGTGGAGGCCGACCACGGTGGTCAACTGCTGCCGCATGATCCCGACGAGCGGGCGCGAACCGATGTCGTCCTCCGCCTTACGGTGCTCGGCGAGCAGGCGGTCGAGCCAGTCGAGGGTCGCGCTGTCGGCGCGGGCGTCGCCCCGTACGGTCTTCGTCAACCGATCGAGCAGATCGGGATCCGGGGCGAGGGACGGCAGCTCGAGCGATGCGATGGGGGCCGTTTCGTCAGCGGCCGCTCGTGGCTGGTCGCTTTCCCAGGGGCGGGGGCTGAGGCCCACCAGGTGGCCTGGGATGCGTAATGCGTCGGCGATCTGCGTGATCTTTTCGTACGTCGTGATCGAGCCCTCGCCCCGGGCCTTGCCCACGCGCTCCGGCTTGATGCCGCAGGCGTCCGCGATCTTCGAGAAGTTGATCCCGCCCCATTGCCGGGCCAGCTTGAAGACGGTCCCGAAATCATGGCGCTCCAGCGCCCTCCGTACGTCGGAGCGATCGAGGACGTGGGGAGGAAGTGCGGCGGGTGAGAGGTAGTTGGACATGTGATTCCCGAGTTCCGGTGGCGAGAAGGGGATATCAGCAGTCTCAAGCCGGATTGTACCCATCATGGGGATACCTCTGATGGGGAATCGGGAGCTTCCCCGGAGCGGCACGCTGGTGATACGGGCAATCGAAGGGACCAATTCCATGGGTGATCACGGGAAGCCGCCGGCGCCGAACCCGCAGCCTCCGCAGCCGTCGCCACGGGACAGCGACGGTCAGCATCCGGATGTGTCGAGGCCCGGAGGCGGGACGCATCGCGGATGAGCCACGACGCGCTTCGGGTCCAGGCCGCCGAGGCACTCGACGGCCTGGAGGGATTTGCCGAGCCGTGGATGCGGGAGGCGTTTCTCAAGGTGCCGCGCCACGCCTTCCTCCCCGACACGGTGTGGGTGTGGCGAGACGACGCCTACCGTCCGCTGCGCGCCGCCGATGACCCCGGCGCCTGGGCCGCGCTGGTCCACGATCCGCTGGCGTCCGTCGTCACTCAGGTCGACGACGGGGCGGCCGGGACCGAGGGCACGCTGCCGACCAGCTCCATCAGCGCCCCCGACGCCGTGTTCACGATGCTCGCCGCCGCGGATGTGCGCCCCGGTATACGGGTGTTGGAGATCGGCACCGGCACGGGCTACAACGCCGCCCTGCTGTGCGAACGGGCCGGTGCGGCGAACGTGACGTCGGTGGAGGTCGACGCAGGGCTCGCGGAGGCGGCCACGCGGCGGCTGGCCGAGGCCGGGTACCGCCCGCGCGTGGTCGTCGCGGACGGGGAGGGCGGCTGGGCGCCCGGGGCCCCGTACGACCGGGTGCTGTGCACGGCCTCGCTCCAGCGTGTCCCCTTCGCCTGGGTGGAGCAGACCCGCCCCGGCGGGCTCGTCGTCACGCCGTGGAAGACGACGCTCCAGCCGCACGGGATGGTGCGCCTCCACGTCGCGGACGACGGCGCCTCGGCGAGCGGCCACTTCGATCAGCCGATGTCGTTCATGGATCTGCGCGGCCAGCGGCGGCCGGACAACCCGCTCCATGAGGTGTACACCCCCGCGTCCTGGGAGGAGAGCCGCGACAGCCGGACCGCACTCGATCCGTCGTTCCTCGATACCGACTTCCACGCCCGCTTCGCGCTGGGGCTCCGGCTTCCCGGAGTGCACTGGGCCAGCGACGGATGGCTCGCCACCACCGATTCGTGGGCGTACGTCCGGGACGGGCACGTCCAGCAGTGGGGCCCGCGTGACCTGTTCGGCGAGCTGGAGCGGGCGTACGAGTGGTGGCGGGAGGCCGGTTCGCCCGAGCTGTACGACTTCGGCCTCACCGTCACCGCCGACGGCCAGACCGCGTGGCTCGGCAGCTCCGGCGCGGTCATTCCGTCGTCCGGCTGAGCAGCCAGGACACCACCGCGCGGACGGCGCCGGTGAGGGCGGCTGCGGTCAGGGTGAGGAGGGCGGTGGGGCGGCGGTTCGGCATCTTCGTCCTGCTTTCGTGAGACCGGCGAGGGCGCCGGGGAGTACGTTCACGATGTGCGGGGCCTGGGGTGTTGCGGCAGACCGCACGTGTTGCAGACGGCCGCAACGGGGGAGGGGCGCCCATGACGGACGAGGTAGCCAGCGGGGAACTGGTGCCGGAGCGGCGGATCGGGGACCTCAAGCCGATCCCCGACAAGGTGAAGCCGGAGTGCCGGGAGCTGGCCCTGAGCCTGCGGGAGCTGTTCGGGGCGGTGGGGGTCTCGCTGCGGGTCTTCGCCGTACGGGTGCGCTACGACGCCGGGACCGTCTCGCGCTATCTCAACGGGACCGTCGTACCGCCCGCCGAATTCGTGGACCAGCTGCTCACCCACGCGGCCAAGGCCACCGGGCGGGCCTCCTCGCCGGAGGTGACGGCCCATGTGCACGCCCTGCAACGGCGGGCGTTGCAGGTCACCAACAGGGTGGGCTGGGAGCTCCAGCGGCTCCGTGACCAGCTCGCCGACGCCGACCGGCAGAGGCAACAGGCCGAGGTGCGGGCGGAGGCGCTGTCGGAGGCGTTGCTGGTACGGCAACAGCGCATCGCCGAGATGGAGGTCGAGCAGCGGCAGAGAGCGGTGTCGGCCTCGATGGAGCGTAACGAGCGGGAGGCGGAGGTCGACCGGCTGCGCGGGGAGCACGAGGGGTTACGCACGGAACGTGACCGGCTGCGCGAGGAAGTCGCCCGCTTGCAGGGAGAGCTGACGCAGGCCAGGCGGCAGGCGCTGGAGGCCGAGCGGCGGTGTGAGGCGCTGGAGCATCAGTTGCAGACGGAGGAGGAGGCGGCCGGGGAGCAGGCCGAGGCCGAGGATCCGGCACAGTACGCGTATGCCTGGGCGCGGGAGCTGGAGCGGGAGCTGACGGCGTTACGGGCCCGGCAGGAAGGTGCCCGTTCCGGGGCCCTGCCTTCGCGGGCTCCCCGTGCATTCGCCGTCGTCCACGCGGACGAGGACCGGCCCTGGGCGGACTGGATCACCCATGTACTGCGAGGGAATGGCCAGCGGGTGGCGGCGCGACGCTGGGACCCCGCGCTTCCTGGGGCGCTGGAGAAGCGCTCCACCGATGAGGTCACCCAGATCCTGTTGTTCAGCGACCGCTTCTTCGCCGCCGGAACCCGCTCGGGTATCGACTGGGAGGAGAACGTCGTCACGATGCGACGCGCCGCCCACCTGCCGACGGCCGTCGTGGTGGGAGACTGCGCGCTGCCGTCCGCCGTGGTTCCGCTGGCACCCCTCGATCTGCGGCGGCTGGGGGCGGTCGCGGCGGAGTATGCCCTGCTGAGCAGGCTGGAGGTGGTGTCAATGCCCGCCTGGCCCGGGACCGCCACCCACGGGCCCCGCTTCCCCGGCAGCGTGCCCGACGTCTGGGACGGAGTGCCGCGCCGCAACCCGCGCTTCACCGGGCGCGACGCGCTGCTCGTCGCGGTGCACGACCGTCTGGAGGCCGCCCCCGCCGACACCGCGGTGGTCGCGCTCGTCGGGCTGCCGGGCATCGGCAAGACGCAGCTCGCCGCCGAGTACGCCCACCGTTTCGCGGGCCGGTACGACATGGTGTGGTGGGCCTCCGGGCATGACCGGCCCATGCTGGAGGGGCGGCTCGCCACGCTCGCCCCGGACGGTGATTCCGTCCGGGCCGCGCTGGACGCCCTGCGCCGGGGCGATCCGTACGAACGCTGGCTGCTGGTCCTCGACGGTGCCGACGACCCGGAGGCCATCGCCGACCTGCTGCCCGCCGGGCGCGGCCATGTGCTGCTCACCTCGCGCAACCGGGCCTGGGCCGACCACTACGCCGAGCTGCTGGACGTCCCGCCGCTGAGCCGGGAGGAGAGCGTCGCGTTCGTACGCCGCCGGGCGCCCCGCATCGGCGCGGAGGACGCGGACCTGCTGGCGGCGGCCGTCGAGGACCTGCCGCTGCCGCTGGACCAGACGGCGGGCTGGCTGGACGGCTCGACGACACCGGTGGCGGAGTACGTCCGCATGGTGAGCGACGGCGAGCCGAACCCGGTGCGGGCCGCGGCGGACTACCCGATGCCGTACCCCTCCACCTTCAAGGACCTGATCACCCGGCTGCGGGAGACCACCAAGGCCGCGGCCGAACTGCTGAACCTGTGCGCCCTCTTCGACCCCGGCCCGGTCCCGCTCGCCCTGCTGCGCGCCGTCCCGGCGGACCAGGTCTCCCCGGCGGTGGCGGCGCTGCTGGAGAATCCGAGCCAACTGGATCTGGCCATGGGCAAGCTGGTGCAGCGGTCCGTGGTGCGGGTGGCGGACGACGCCGTGTGGATGAGCCGCTTCGTACGGGACGCGGTGCGGCGGGCGCCCAGGAATGCCCGGTTGGTGCGCAGGGCACTCGCCATGGCGGACCCGGGCCGCCCCGATGACCCCACCACTTGGCCGCGGTACGCCGAACTCCTCCCGCATCTGGAGTCCTCGGACACCACGTCGCGCGGGACCGTCCTCGGGTTCGTGCGGTATCTGACCCTGAGCGGCGACTACGAGAGGGGCATGCGTCTCGCCGAACGCGTCGGGGGCGACGCTCACGACCTGACGGTGTGCCGCGCCACGCTGCTGCGCGAGACCGGCGACTACGCCAAGGCCGAGGCGCTGGACCGGTCGGTGCTGGTGGACCTCGTCGAGGCCGATGCGCCGGGCGCACCGCTGGCCATGGCCCGGCTCGCCGGTGATCTGCGGGGGCTGGGCCGCTATGACGAGGCCCACCAGCTGGCCTGCCAGCAACGCGACCTGTGTGCCGTGCGCTTCCCGGACGGCGGCTTGGATGCGTGGCTCGGCCACCGGAGCGTGGCACGTTCGCTGCGGATGCTCGGCCGCTGCGCCGAGGCCGCGGAGATCTCCGGAATCGTCTTGGAGGGCCTACGGGACGAGTTGGGCCCGGGGGCGCTGCCGACTCTGTCGGCCGAGACCGACCTCGCCTACGATCTACGGCTTTCCGGCCGCTACGAGGACGCCCTGCTCCTCCAGAAGGCCAGTGGCAAGCGGCATCGCGAGGTCCTGGGTGATGAGCACCCGTGGACGCTGGTCGCCGCGTATCACCGCGGATTGTGCGAGTGGTCGTATGGCGCCACGAAAACCGGCCTGCGCCGGATCCGCGACGTGTGCCGGCGCGCGGAGCGTGTACTCGGCGCAGAGGCCCCGGCATCCCTTGTGATCGCCTCGGGTCTCGCCCGCAACCTGCGGCGAACCGGGAACCTGGGGCAAGCGGCGGAGATCAGCGAGCGCCTGGCGGCCCGTTACGACGGATGGCTGGGGGCCCGGCATCCCTACACCATCGGAGCGCGGGCGAACCGCGCGCTGGTCCTCATGGGAGCGGACGACAGGGCGCGGGCGCTGGAAGAGACCCTGGCGGACATGACTACCGCGCTCGGGCCCCGCCACCCCTGGACGCTGGGCATCGCGCTCAACGCCTCGGCGATCCAGTCACCCACAGACGCCTGCGCGATGAGCCGGGAGACCGCACACCGGGCCGCCAAGGTGCTGGGGGAGCGGCATCCGCTGACCCTGCTGGCCCAGGTCGCGCTGGCCGCGGACCTGCGCGCGATCCGCGGCGGACGGGACGAGGCGGATGTGGTCGAGGAGGTGGCCGTGCGCGGGTTGAACACCGTTTTGGGGCCGGACCATCCCGAGACCGTGGCGGCCCGTGACCGCATCCGGCCCCTTTGGGACTTCGAGCCGCTGCCGATCTAGCAACGCCGTACGCCGGAAGGCCCGGCCCCGCGATGCGCGGGAGCCGGGCCTTCCGGTGCGTACAGGGACCCTCAGATCTCGAAGGCCTCGTTCACCAGCGCCTGCTGCTCCGTCTGGTGCCGCTTGTTCGACCCCACCGCGGGCGAGGACGAGTGCGGACGCGACACGCGGACCAGCCGCTCGGCCGCCGGGACGTCCTCGCCGACCGCCAGCTCCAGGTGGTCGATCAGGTTGAGCGCCATGAACGGCCAGCCGCCCTGGTTGGCCGGTTCCTCCTGCGCCCAGACGAACTTCTCGACGCCCGAGAACTTGGCGATCTCGGCCTGGACCTCGGCGCCCGGCAGCGGGTAGAGCCGCTCCAGCCGGATGATGGCCGTGTCCTGCGCACCGCGCTTCTGACGCTCCGCGTCCAGGTCGTAGTAGACCTTGCCGGAGCAGAAGATCACCTTGCGGACGCCCGCCGGGTCCACCGTCTCGTCGCCGATGACGGGGCGGAAGGCGCCGGAGGTGAACTCCTCGGTCTTCGACGCCGCGGCCTTCAGGCGCAGCATCGACTTCGGGGTGAAGACGACCAGCGGCCTGTGGTGCGGGTTGTGGACCTGCCAGCGCAGCAGGTGGAAGTAGTTCGACGGCAGCGTCGGCATGGCGACCGTCATGTTGTTCTGCGCGCACAGCTGGAGGAAGCGCTCGATCCGGGCCGACGAGTGGTCCGGCCCCTGGCCCTCGTAGCCGTGCGGCAGCAGCAGCGTGACGCCGGACGTCTGGCCCCACTTCTGCTCGGCGGACGAGATGAACTCGTCGACGATGGTCTGCGCGCCGTTGACGAAGTCACCGAACTGCGCCTCCCACAGGACCAGCGACTCCGGGCGGGCCAGCGAGTAGCCGTACTCGAAGCCCATCGCCGCGTACTCGCTGAGCAGCGAGTCGTAGACGTTGTAGCGGGCCTGGTCCTCGGAGAGGTAGAGCAGCGGGGTGTAGTCGTCGCCGGTCTCGCGGTCGACGAGCACCGCGTGGCGCTGGCCGAAGGTGCCGCGGCGGGAGTCCTGTCCGGCGAGCCGGACCGGGGTGCCCTCCATGAGCAGCGAGCCGATGGCGAGGGTCTCGCCCATGCCCCAGTCGATCGTGTCGTCCTCGATCATCGCCGCGCGCCGCTGGAGCTGCGGGAGCAGCCGCGGGTGGACGGTGATCCGGTCGGGGGTGTTGACCTGGGACTCGGCGATCCGCTTGACGACCTCCTGGGAGACCGCCGTCTGCACCGCGACCGGGAACTCCGGCCGCGGTTCGGGGACCTCGGGCTGGGCCGGGGTCGAGACCGCGTCGCGGACCTCGGTGAAGACCTTCTCCAGCTGGCCCTGGAAGTCCTGGAGCGCCTGCTCGGCCTCTTCCAGGGTGATGTCGCCGCGCCCGATCAGCGACTCGGTGTAGAGCTTGCGCACCGAGCGCTTCTTGTCGATCAGGTCGTACATCAGCGGCTGGGTGAAACCGGGGTTGTCGGTCTCGTTGTGGCCGCGGCGGCGGTAGCAGATGAGGTCGATGACCACGTCCTTGTTGAACGCCTGGCGGAACTCGAAGGCCAGCCGGGCGACGCGGACGACGGCCTCGGGGTCGTCGCCGTTGACGTGGAAGATCGGTGCCTCGATCATGCGCGCCACGTCGGTGGCGTACATCGAGGAGCGGGACGCGGCCGGGGCGGCGGTGAAGCCGACCTGGTTGTTGATGACGATGTGCACGGTGCCGCCGGTGCGGTAGCCGCGCAGCTGCGACATGTTCAGCGTCTCGGCGACCACGCCCTGACCGGCGAAGGCGGCGTCGCCGTGGAGGGCGACGGGCAGGACGGTGAAGTCCGTGCCGGCCTTGCCGATGATGTCCTGCTTGGCGCGGGCGACGCCCTCCAGGACCGGGTCCACCGCCTCCAGGTGGGAGGGGTTGGCGGTCAGCGAGACCTGGATCTGCTCGCCGTCGAGGCCGGTGAAGGTGCCCTCGGCGCCCAGGTGGTACTTGACGTCGCCGGAGCCGTGCATCGACTTCGGGTCGAGGTTGCCCTCGAACTCGCGGAAGATCTGCGCGTACGACTTGCCGACGATGTTGGCGAGGACGTTGAGGCGGCCGCGGTGGGCCATGCCGATGACGACCTCGTCCAGGCGCGACTCGGCGGCCGCGTCCAGCACCGCGTCCAGCAGCGGGATGACGGACTCGCCGCCCTCCAGGGAGAACCGCTTCTGGCCGACGTACTTCGTCTGGAGGAAGGTCTCGAACGCCTCGGCCGCGTTGAGCCGCCGCAGGATGCGCAGCTGCTCCTCGCGCTCCGGCTTGTCGTGGCTGCGCTCGACGCGGTCCTGGATCCACTTGCGCTGCTTCGGGTCCTGGATGTGCATGAACTCGATGCCGGTGGTGCGGCAGTACGAGTCGCGCAGCACGCCCAGGATGTCGCGCAGCTTCATCATGGACTTGCCCGCGAAGCCGCCGACCGCGAACTCGCGCTCCAGGTCCCACAAGGTGAGCCCGTGCTCGATGATGTCGAGGTCGGGGTGCTTGCGCTGGCGGTACTCCAGCGGGTCGGTGTCGGCCATGACGTGGCCGCGGACCCGGTAGGCGTGGATCAGGTCGAAGACCCGGGCCGCCTTGGTGACGTCGTCGTCGTGGCTGACGTCGATGTCCTTGAGCCAGCGGACCGGCTCGTAGGGGATGCGCAGCGCCTTGAAGATCTCGTCGTAGAAGTCGTTCTCGCCGAGCAGCAGCTGGTTCATGATCCGCAGGAACTCGCCGGAGGCGGCGCCCTGGATCACCCGGTGGTCATAGGTGCTGGTCAGCGTCATGACCTTGGAGACGCCCAGCTTGTTCAGGGTGTCCTGGGAGGTGCCCTGGAACTCGGCGGGGTACTCCATCGCGCCGACGCCCACGATCAGGCCCTGGCCGGGCATCAGCCGCGGCACGGAGTGCACGGTGCCGATGCCGCCGGGGTTGGTGAGGGAGGCGGTGACGCCGGTGAAGTCCTCCATCGTCAGCTTGTTCGCGCGGGCGCGGCGGACGATGTCCTCGTAGGCCTGCCAGAACTCGAAGAAGTTCAGCGTCTCGGCCTTCTTGATCGCCGCGACGACGAGCTGGCGGTCGCCGTTGGGCTTGACCAGGTCGATGGCGAGGCCGAGGTTGATGTGCTCCGGCTTGACCAGGGTCGGCTTGCCGTCCTTCTCGGTGAACGAGTAGTTCATCGAGGGCATCGCCTTCAGCGCCTGCACCATGGCGTAGCCGATGAGGTGCGTGAAGGACACCTTGCCGCCGCGGGCGCGCTTGAGGTGGTTGTTGATCACGATGCGCTGGTCGAACAGCAGCTTGACCGGAACCGCGCGGACCGAGGTGGCCGTCGGCAGCTCCAGCGACGCGTTCATGTTCTTCGCGACGGCGGCGGACGGGCCGCGCAGCGTGACCAGCTCGGGACCGGCGGCCGGCTCGGCCTTCGCGGGCTTCGCGGAGACCGTGGGCTCGGCGGGGGTCGGCTTGGCCGGCGCGGGCCTGGCCGGGGCCGGAGCCTTCGCCGCGGGGGCCGCGGCGGGCTTCGCGGGCGCCGGAGCAGCGGCGGCGGGCCGGGCAGCCGCGGGCTGGGCGTCCGCGGGCTTCGCGGCCGGGGCCGCGTCCGCGGGCTTGGCCGGGGCCGGGGCCTTCGCGGCGGGAGCCGGGGCAGCGCCTCCGGTCACTCCCTGTGGTGGCGCGGCCACCGCGGAACCGGTGTCCTGGCCCGGCTTGTAGTCGGCGAAGAAGTCCCACCAGGCTCGGTCGACCGAGTTCGGGTCCTGGAGGTACTGCTGGTAGATCTCGTCGACGAGCCACTCATTGGGGCCGAAGGCAGCGGCAGGGCTACTTCCCTGCCCGTCCTGCTCGTCGGTCGAGACGCTCGAGGTGTTGGGGGACTGTGGCGACACGGCGGTAACCGCCCTCTTCCGCTTCACAAGGTGGTGGACAGCGGGAATAAAGGCTACGCCTCTTGACCCCTTACGTGCAGGCCGCACTGGTCATCGTCGTCTAAGTCACACTCATCGGCGGGTTTCAGCGCATGGCGTGGCGGGAAACACACGTGGTTCCGCTGTAACCGTCCAGCATGTGGACACGCAAAAGCGCAGCCACACCGCTCAGATGTGCGCTTCCAACACCGACTTTACGTCAATTTTGATCTCTGGACGTCCCCCGGAAGGGTGACTTTGATCCGGCAGCCCCGAGGGGATTCAGCCACTCCGATGCGTCCGCCGTGCAGATCAACCGCCCAGCGCGCGATGGCCAGCCCCAGACCGGTCCCCCCGTCGCTGCCCTGACCGGGCCGCGGACGGGCGCCGGGCGCCGGACCTGCCGGGCCCGCCGGGTTCGGCGAGAGGCTGCCCCGGTTGAAGCGTTCGAACACCCGGTGGCGCTCCGCCTCCGGGATGCCCGGGCCCTCGTCCTGCACCTCCAGCTCCAGGCTCCCCGGCTCCTCACCGCACCGCGCCCGCACGCTGACCCGGCCGTGCGCCGGGCTGTGCTTCATCGCGTTGTCGATCAGGTTGGCCATGACCTGGTGCAGCCGCTCGGCGTCCGCGTACGCGGTCAGCTCCGGCGGCGAGACGTCGAGGTCGAGGTGGACGTCCTTACGGGTGTGCTTGCCCGAGCCCGCGTCGGCGCCCTTGGCCATGCTGGCCTCCTTGAGGATCCCGGCCAGATACGGCCAGACCTCGAAGGTGCGCGCGTGCAGCGGCACCACGCCGTTGTCCAGCCGCGACAGGTCCAGCAGCTGTTCGACCAGCCGCCCCAGCCGCTCGGTCTGGCGCAGCGCGACCCGCATCGTCTCCGGGTCCGCCTCCGAGACCCCGTCCACGACGTTCTCCAGCACCGCGCGCAGCGCCGCGATCGGCGTGCGCAGCTCGTGCGAGACGTTGGCGACCAGCTCCTTGCGGTGGGTGTCCACCGCCTCCAGGTCGGCCGCCATCCGATTGAACGAACTGGCCAGGTCGCCGAACTCGTCCCGGCGCTGGGCCGCCCGCACCCGCTGGGTGTAGTCGCCGTGCGCCATCGCCTTGGTCACCAAGGTCATCTCGTCCAGCGGGGCGGTCAGCCCGTGCGCCACGAACTGGGTGATCAGCAGCGAGGCGATGATCGAGAAGACCGTGATCACGCGCAGTTCGGTGTCCGAGTGCATGGCCGCGAACACCAGCAGGGTCGTGATGATGACCGACCCGATGACCAGCGCGCCCAGCGCCGCCTTGACCGAGCGGTACGGGTCGAACGGCCGCAGCGCCTTCCACACCCGGCTCCAGGTGGTGCGGATCCGCTCGCTCCGGGGCAGGCTCCGGACCCGCCGCAGATGCCGGTCCAGAGCCCACGGTGTCCCGGGAGGCTTCCTCATGCCGCGGGCGTCTCCAGGGCGTAGCCGACGCCGTGCACCGTACGGATCCGTTCCGCGCCGATCTTGCGGCGCAGCGCCTTGATGTGGCTGTCCACGGTCCGGGTGCCGGAGGCGTCCGCCCAGTCCCACACCTCGGCCAGCAGCTGCTCCCGCGAGAGCACCGCGCGCGGGCTGTTCGCCAGACAGACCAGCAGGTCGAACTCGGTCGGCGTCAGATGGACGTCCGAGCCGCGCACCCGCACCCGGCGCTGGGCGTGGTCGATCTCCAGCTCGCCCAGCCGCAGGATCCCGCTGCGCGGGGTGTTCGCGGCCAGCGCCGCCCGTTCGACCCGGCGCAGCAGTACGTGCACCCGGGCCGCCACCTCGCGCATCGAGAACGGCTTGGTCATGTAGTCGTCGGCGCCGACCCCGAGCCCGACCAGCATGTCGGTCTCGTCGTCCCGGGCGGTCAGCATCAGGACCGGCACCGGCCGCCGCGCCTGCACGCGGCGGCAGACCTCCAGGCCGTCGAAGCCCGGCAGCATCACGTCGAGGACGAGCAGATCCGGCTGCCACGCCTCGGCCGTGTCCACGGCCGCCGGACCGTCCGCGGCCGTCTGTACCTGAAATCCTTCGGCCCGCAAACGGGCCGCGATGGCGTCCACTATGGTCGGGTCATCCTCGACGACGAGGATCCGGCGTTGTGCGCCCGGGGTGGTCGTGGCGCCCCCGTTGTGGCCGTTGTGCATTTGCTCCATACGCCCGCCCCTGCGTCGTTCCCATGAATCCGCGGCCGCCTACCGTCACGCGTGTGCCGAAACCCACGTCTTCCGCGTCTGGTCATGAACCGGCCACTTTTCGTAGGCAAGCAAGCGTAAGGGCAGCCTACGCGGCTCGGCTACGCGCCTCGAATCCCGAGATGCACCACGTCGGGCACACCCCGGGCAACGGTGATCTCTTCCGTACGCACCCCCGTGAACCCGGCATTCCGGAGAGCCCGCTCGAACGCGGGCGACGGCTGGGCCGACCAGACGGCCAGCACTCCGCCGGGGGCGAGGCGGGCCGCGCAGGCGGCGAGCCCGGCGGGGGAGTACAGCCCGCCGTTGTCCTCGGTGACGGTCCAGTCGGGTCCGTTGTCGATGTCCAGACACAGTGCGTCGTAGGGCTCCGCGCCCTCTCCGGCGTCGCTCAGATGGGCGACCAGATCGGCGTGGACGATCTCCGCGCGCGGATCGGCGAGCGCCTCGCCGGACACCGCCGCCAGCGGCCCGTCCCGATGCCAGTCGATCACCGCCGCCTCCCGCTCGACCACCGCGATCCGCCCCCAACGCGGCTCGGACACCGCCTCGACCAGCGAAAACCCCACGCCCAGGCCACCGATCAGCAGCGCGGGGGAGGGGCGGTCGTCCGGTAGCGCGCCGAGCGCGGCACGGATCAGCAGGCGCTCGGAGCGGCCGTCGGAGGTGTCCATGAGGAAGCACCCGTTGGCGATGATCTCGAAGACGGCACCGTCCCCGCGGCCGCCGTTCCCGCCGCCCTCTCCTCGCCGCCGCAGAACCACCTCGCCGTACGGACCCTCCCGGCGGTCGACGGTGACCGGCCGGTCGTCGGCGATGTCGTACGGCGGCTGCATGGGGCGGGTCCTCCCGGGCTTCCTCGGCTTCTTCGCGTGGGCTGACGGTCTCATCCTCGCGCCGCGGCGACCCGCCGGTCCAACCGATAGATGAGTCGGCAGATGTGGCGGCCTTCACATCGCGGGACCGGTGAGATGACTCACGGGCCGGTGGTTGTTGAGCGTTCAGCGCGGATATGCGCCGCGTGCGCGCGCGGCGAGGGAAGGGGGCCCGTGGTGACGGCATCGGTGGAACGGCCCGGCGTGCCCCGCGTCCCCGGGTGGACCGCGCTCCTTAAGGTGCCCACCGGGATGCCCTTCTCCCTCTCCTACTCCCTGATCCTCCTCGGCACCGGCCTCTACGCCCACCTCGGCGACCCCCGCACCGTCCACGACCTGCTCACCGTCTCCAGCACCGATGTCTCCAACCTGTCCCAGCGGCCGCTGCTGACCCTGCTGGCCAGCGCACTGTGGGTGGTCGGCGGCATCACCTCGCCGTATCTCGTCCTCTTCCTCCTCGTGCTCGGCGCGCTGGAGCGCCGCGTCGGCGGACTGCGCACGGCCGGGGTGTTCCTGCTCGGTCACGTCCTCGCCACGCTGCTCACCGAGATCCCGGTCGCCGCGTCCGTCGCCGTCGGCCACCTCCCCGACAGCTCGCTGCGCCGCCTCGACTACGGCGTCAGCTACGGCCTGATCGCCTGCGCCGGAGCCCTCGCCGGACTGCTCCCGCCCCGGCCACGCTGGGCGCTGACCGGCGGGATCGGCGCGGCGCTGATCGCCGGAAGCCTGATGCACTTCGACCCCCTCACCGACTGGGGCCACGCCCTCGCCCTCCTGATCGGCGTCGCCTGCTGGCGCCACATCCGCCGGGTGGCTCAACGGCGCGGCGCCGGACCCTCCGCGCGGGCGCCCCGCACCACGTAGACGGCCGTGCCGACGGCGAACACCACGCCCGCCGTCCACCACGCCGCCCGCTCGGGGCCCGGCTGCACCGACCAGGCCCAGACAGCGCGCCAGCCACCCGGATCGCGTCCCGCCGTCAGGTAGATCGCACTGGTGTGCGCCAGTACCGGCAGCCAACTCAGTCGCGCGCCGATCAGAGCAGCGGCGAGGGCCGTCACCCCCGTCGCGGCCATGGTGTTGCGGACCATCGCCGGTACCCCGAACTGCTCCGGGTGGCCCCGCACCCCCGCGGCGAGCAGTGCCGCCGCCAGCGCCGTGAGCAGCAGCAGCTGACAGAGGCGACGGGGCCACCAGGGGCGCACGGCGGTGCGGTCCAGCTCCTCGGAGTGGGTGTACAGGCTCGCCCCGATCGCGGCCGAGGCGAGCAGCGGCGCGAGGACGACGACCGGCAGCCGCGCCTGCGCGCCGAACTCGGGTTGGGACTTCAGCCAGTCGGCGCACCAAGCACTCACCGCGGCGGCCGCGGCCAGGGCGGCGGCGGTCAGCGGCAGGGCCCGCGACCGTGCGTACGACAGCACGCTCATGGGGCCGTCACCCGTTCGAGGCGGCAGGAGCGTGCGGCGGCCAGGTAGTCGCCGAGCCATCGGGTGCGCTCCTGTTCGGGCATGGTCCGCAGCCTGGTGAGGGTGCGGGTGTAGAGCGGTGGGGGCGGCCCGAAGACCGGGTCGTCCCACCCCGGCATCGGCGCCAGCCAGTCGACGACGGCCGAACCAATGTCGTCGGACCGGGAGCGGGCCTCGGGGTCCGGGCAGGAGGTGGGAGCCGCCGCGTCCGCGGCAGCGTTGTGCGCGAACAGCTCCGGCTCGGTGATCCGGTTGCGGTGGAAGAAGGTGTCCCAACCGGACACCCGCGCGTCGGTCTTGCGGGCCGCCCAGGTCTCGTTCTCGACGACGCGAACGGGCGCGTTCGGTACGCCCCGCAGCTTCGCCGACAGGCCCGCCAGCGCCGCCGACGCGCCGGGCAGCATCCGGGCGTGTACCCGCGACGCGCACACCTGGGGCGTTCCGTCGTCGCACACGAGCGCGGCAGCGGCTGGGTCGGGCCGCCACGGGCCCTCGGTACCCAGCTGCATCAGCAGCGCCGCGGCGGTGGCGGCAGCGGCGAGCGGTACGAGCGCGACGACACGGCGGCGGGCGGCGTACGCCAGCAGGGCCGCCCCCGCCAGCCCGGCCGTCCACATCATGGAGACCGGGGCGCACCACCACAGCGGGCGGTCCGTGAAGAAAAATTCGTCGAGCACGGGGGACAGCCAGGTGACAGCGGATTCGGAGTACCCGGGCAGACCCAGGGCGAGATACGTGCTCACGGCCACCAGAGGCGGAGCGAGCCGCCACGGGACGATGCGGCCCGCGAGGAAGCCGAGCACTCCGAGGGCACCGAGCGCCGTCGCGTCCGCCGCGATCAGGGACACCCACGGGCTGCCGTAGCTTGCGTACCGCCAGGTCGCGACCAGGCAGATGGCCGCAGTGAGCAGATACCCGGCGACCGGCCACAGGACGGTCGGCGCGGCGGCGAGCAGGGCCCGGCGCAGGGGCGTACGAGGCATGGTGGCGAGCAGGTCCGCGGTCCCCCGCCGCCGCTCCCGCCCGCCCTGCCAGCACGCGGCGGCGGCCGTCAGCGGGCCGCCGAGCAGTAACCCGGCCGTTCGCAGGTGGTCGGTGGTGGAGATCCAGGCGATGAGCCAGCGGTCCGCTTTGTCGGCCATGGCGAGCAACAGCGTGACCAGCACGGTCGCGCCCACTACGGGCCCGAACCAGCGGGTGAGTTCGACCCGCAGCGGACCACGGAAGGGGCGCGGCCGCCGCGCCGGGCCGTCCGCCTCGGCCTGTGGGTCCGCCGACCCCCGTACGGCGGACGCCTCCTGCCGCTCCCGGCCGGTCATCGGGCCACCGCCGACCCGGGCCCGGCCGCCGTGTCGCGCCCGTCCCCTGCCCCGGCGCGGTGGCGCCGCAGGACCGTGGCGTAGCCGCGTTCGATGGGGTTGTCGCCGATGTCCTCCGCTTCCGCCGCATCGCCCAGCTCCGCCAGCGAGGCGGGGGTGCCCCGGTAGGCCACCCGGCCGGACTCCATCAGCGTCACCTCGGTACACGCCGCGGCGACGTCCTCCACCAGGTGGGTGGAGACGATGACCGTGGAGGTGGTGCCCAGCTCCCGCAACAGGGCCCGGAAGTCCACCCGCTGCTCGGGGTCGAGCCCGGCCGTGGGCTCGTCGAGCAGCAGCACGTCCGGTGCGTTGACGATGGCCTGGGCGATGCCGACGCGCCGCACCATGCCGCCGGACAGGCGCCGCACCTTGGTGTCGATGCGGTCGGCGAGCCCGACCCGGGCGACGGCCCGCTCCACCGCGGACGCGGCGTCCGCGGTGGACATCTCCTTCAGCCAGGCCACGTATCCGACGAACTCGCGCACCGTGAAGCCCGGGTAGAACCCGAACTCCTGCGGCAGATAGCCGAGCCGGCGCCGTACGGCGGTGCGGCCCGCGTGTCCGGCCACGTCGTGGCCGAGCAACTGCACCCGCCCCGCGGTGGGCGCGGCGACGGTCGCCAGCACGCGGATCAGGGAGGTCTTGCCCGCGCCGTTGGGGCCGAGCAGGCCGTGCACCCCGGTGGCGAAGTCGAGGTCGACGGCGTCGAGGGCGGTGGTCCGGCGGTGCCGGACCGTCAGCCCGCCGACGGACACGGTGGTCGTCATATGCGCTCCAGACGGTCGAAGGAGGTGCGGCGCAGCACCAGCAGTCCCGCGCATCCGGCCGCGGCGGCGACCCAGCAGCCCTGCGCGGCGGGGCCGGACAGGACGGATGCGAGGGACCCGGCCAGGGCGTCGGTGGGCAGGAGATGAGGCGCACCGCCGGGCGCCGCGGCCGCCGGTGCGCCGACGGCCAGCAGCCAGCCGGTGGAGACCGCGCCGGTGGCGGCGCGGCAGCCGACGTACGAGCCGAGGGCGAGCGCGGCGAGCGTGAGCGCGAGCCCCGGCAGCAGCCAGGCCGCGGGCCCGGGCCCCCCGGCGGTGGCGGGCAGCAGCAGTCCGGCGAGGGTGAGCAGCGGTACGGACACCGCCAGCACCGCGGCCGTACGGGTCAGCAGTAGCCGCAGCCCGCCGGACGGCGTGGAGGCGACGATTTCGTGCATCGGGTCGGCGTGCCGCCCGTACGACACGGCGACGCCGAGCGTCGGCAGGACGGGGGCGAGCAGCAGCAGGAGCGGCCGTACCCCGTCGAACCCGGTGGCCCGCGCGGCACACACCGCCCCGACGGCGATGACCAGCAACGAGACCAGCCACGGTCCCCGCAACGCGGGCCCCGCGGCCCAGACGAGCCGCCCACGGGGGACCCACCGGCGCACCCCGCCAGCCGGGCCGGTGTGCCGGGCGCCGGGCTCCGGTGCGCCGCCGCCGTGCCCGGGGCTGTCGCCGACCCTTGCGGCCTCCTGCGCCGCGGTGGCCAGCAGGGCGGCCCGTACCGCCGCCAGGGCGGGGGCCGCCGTGCCCTCGCGGGCCGCGGCGGAGACGCGGGCGGCGCAGGGCGTGCACGCCTCCAGGTGCTTGTCGACCGACCAGGCGTCCAGCTCCGGCAGCGAGCCGTCGGCGTACGACGCCGCCTGGGCCGGGGTCACATGCCAGGCAGGGGTCATGGGGTGCCTCCCAGCGGGTGCGGCGCGGGCAGCGGGGACAGCTGGGCGAGTACGGAGCGCAGTTCGCGGCGGGCGCGGCGGGCTCGCGACTTGACGGTGCCCTCGGGGATGCCGAGGAGCTGTGCCGCCTCGCGCGTGGTGAGTCCGTCCACCACCGTGGCGCGCAGGACGGCGCGCAGCTCGGGGGAGAGCCGGTCCAGGGCGGTGCCGACGGTGCCGTACTCCAGCGCGTCGAGCACCCGGTCCTCCGCCGACGGCGTGGTCGCACGCGCCGCGTCGGGGTCGTGGCGGGCGTGGGCGGACTGCGCCTCGGCGGTGCGGACGGCGGTGCGCCGGGCGTCGACGAGGCGGCGGGCCGCGATGGTCCACAACCAGCCGCCCGCCTCGCCGCCGCGGTGCGAGGCGGCGGACCGCCAGACGGTGACGAAGGTGTCCTGGAGGACTTCCTGGACGGTCTCGGGGTCGGCGCAGCGCCGGGTGAGCCGGGCGTGCAGCCAGCCGCCGTGCCGGTCGTACAGCGTGGCGAGCGCGTCGGCGTCGCCCCGCGCGACGGCGCGCAGCAGCTCCGCGTCGCTCGGATGGGCCCCCAGGGGGCGTAACGGTCTCACGCTTCCTCTATCGCTCGGGAGCCCCGCGGCGGTTCACGGCATCCAGGACAAGCGATCGCTCACAGCGAACACGGACTCGGGAACACCTGGGGCCGCCCAGGCATTGAGTCTGCATAGCTCAACTTGCCTGCCGAAGGGGAGATCATGGCTTCGCTGTCCACACCGCTCACCCTGCCCGTCCTGCCGCTCGATGACGAGGTCGTGCTGCCCGGCATGGTGGTACCGCTGGACCTTTCCGATACCGATGTACGCGCCGCGGTGGAGGCCGCGCAGGCCGCCGCCCGGTCCGATGGCGGGAAACCACGGGTGCTGCTGGTGCCGCGTATCGACGGGACGTACGCGGGCATCGGCACGCTCGGCACCGTCGAGCAGGTGGGCCGGCTGTCCGACGGGGATCCCGGGGCGCTCATCCGCGGGGTGCGGCGGGTGCGGGTCGGGGCCGGGACGACCGGGCCCGGGGCCGCGCTGTGGATCGAGGGCACCGCGGTCGAGGAGATCGTGCCCGATCCGCTGCCCGGTGCCGTCACCGAACTGATGAAGGAGTACAAGGCGCTGGCCACCAGCTGGCTGCGCAAGCGCGGCGCCTGGCAGGTCGTGGACCGGGTGCAGCAGATCGACGACGTCTCGCAGCTCGCCGACAACTCCGGATACTCGCCGTTCCTCAGCGTCGCCCAGCGCGTGGAGCTGCTGGAGACCGCCGACCCGGTGGCGCGGCTCAAGCTGGCCGTGACCTGGCTGAGCGACCACATGGCCGAGCAGGACGTGGCCGAGTCGATCGCCAAGGACGTCCAGGAGGGCGTCGACAAGCAGCAGCGCGAGTTCCTGCTGCGGCGGCAGCTGGAGGCCGTGCGCAAGGAGCTGGCCGAGCTGAACGGCGATCCCGAGGACGAGTCCGACGACTACCGGGCCCGGGTCGAGGCCGCCGAGCTGCCCGAGAAGGTGCGCGAGGCGGCGCTGAAGGAGGTCGACAAGCTGGAGCGGGCCAGCGACCAGAGCCCCGAGGGCAGCTGGATCCGCACCTGGCTGGACACCGTCCTGGAGCTGCCGTGGAACGAGCGCACCGAGGACGCGTACGACATCCCGGGCGCCCAGGCGGTGCTCGACGCCGACCACGCGGGCCTGGCGGACGTGAAGGAGCGGATCACCGAGTACCTGGCGGTGCGCAAGCGCCGCGCCGACCGCGGCCTCGGAGTCGTCGGCGGGCGGCGCGGCGGGGCCGTGCTGGCGCTCGTCGGCCCGCCCGGCGTCGGGAAGACCAGCCTCGGCGAGAGCGTGGCCCGCGCGATGGGGCGGAAGTTCGTCCGGGTCGCGCTCGGCGGCGTCCGCGACGAGGCGGAGATCCGCGGCCACCGGCGTACGTACGTGGGCGCGCTGCCCGGCCGGGTCGTACGGGCCATCAAGGAGGCGGGCTCGATGAACCCGGTGGTCCTCCTGGACGAGATCGACAAGGTCGGCTCCGACTTCCGCGGCGACCCGGCCGCGGCCCTGCTGGAGGTCCTGGACCCGGCGCAGAACCACACCTTCCGCGACCACTACCTGGAGGTCGAACTCGACCTCTCCGACGTGGTCTTCCTGGCCACGGCCAACGTCCTGGAGGCCATCCCGGAGGCGCTGCTGGACCGCATGGAGCTGGTGCGGCTCGACGGGTACACCGAGGACGAGAAGGTCACCATCGCCCGCGACCACCTGCTGCCCCGGCAGCTGGAGCGCGCCGGTCTGGAGCCGGGTGAGGTCGACGTGGCGGACGAGGCGCTGCGCAAGCTCGCCGGGGAGTACACCCGCGAGGCGGGCGTACGGACCCTGGAGCGCTCGATCGCGCGGCTGCTGCGCAAGGTGGCGGCCCAGCACGAGCTGGGGAAGCGCGACCTGCCCTTCACGGTGGGGGTGGAGGAGCTGCGTCCGCTGATCGGGCGGCCGCACCACACCCCGGAGTCCGCGCAGGACCCGGCCGAGCGCCGCACCTCCGTGCCGGGCGTGGCGACCGGGCTCGCGGTGACGGGCGCGGGCGGCGACGTGCTGTACGTGGAGGCGTCGCTCGCGGACCCCGAGACGGGCGGCGCAGGGCTGGCCCTGACCGGCCAGCTGGGCGACGTCATGAAGGAGTCCGCCCAGATCGCCCTGTCCTTCCTGCGCTCCCACGGCGCGGAGCTGGAGCTGCCGGTCGCCGACCTGAAGGAACGCGGCATCCACCTCCACGTACCGGCGGGCGCGGTGCCCAAGGACGGCCCGAGCGCGGGCATCACCATGACCACCGCCCTGGCCTCGCTGCTCTCGGGCCGTCAGGTGCGGCCGGACGTGGCGATGACGGGCGAGGTCTCGCTGACCGGGCGGGTGCTGCCGATCGGCGGCGTCAAGCAGAAGCTGCTGGCGGCGCACCGGGCCGGGGTGACCACCGTGATCATCCCCAAGCGGAACGAGCCGGACCTGGACGACGTGCCCGCCGAGGTCCTGGAGAAGCTCGACGTCCACCCGGTCTCGGACGTCCGCCAGGTCCTGGAGCTGGCCCTCCAGCCCGCCTCGGCGAGCGCCCCGGAGGTCCCGGTGGCGGCGTGACGGACGCTGCCGGTGGCCGTGGCCCGGAATCCCGTGTCGAACGGGGTTCCGGGCCACGCGTGACCTGTGTGCTGTGCGTATCGTTGGACCAACCGGCCGCATTCGTTCGGTATGCGGCGGGGAGGAGCGGCACGGTGACCGTCATGGAGATTGACCAGATCGACACTGACAGGATCGAGATGGCCGACAGCAGCGACGAGCGGACCTTGGACATGATGTTCGAGTGGCTCGAGCAGATGCCCGTCCCCGAGGGAATCAAGGTTGAGATTGTCGAGGGACACATCTTCATGTCGCCGCAGCGGCCCACCCACTGGGACATCATCGCCAATATCTACGATCAGCTGCGGACGGAATACCCGCGCAAGCGGATCATGTCGGATGTCCGTATCGATTACCCCGGCCATCTGAACGGCTTCGCGACCGATGTGACTCTGATCGCGGAGGGTGCGGCCACGGACTCCAAGGGGCTGTATCGCTGTCAGGACGTCGAGTTCGTCGCCGAGGTGATCTCGAAAAGTACGGCCGCGAACGACTACGGCCCCAAGAAGGCGGCTTACGCGGCGGCTGAGATCCCCGTCTGTCTGATCGCGGACCCCTACACCGGCAGGTGTCACGTCTTCACCGAGCCCAAGGACGGCGACTACCTGACCCGGTTGACGGTGCCCTTCGGCAGGGAACTCGATCTGACCGACACCGTCGTCGGGCTGACGCTGAAGACCGACGAATTCCCCCGGGGCTGACCCTCATTTGGTAGGCAGACAGGTCTGTCTGGTAGCGTCGTGCGATGCACCAGACAGACCTGTCTGTTCGCATGTCGCCATCGCGGAGGAAACCCGTGCGCACCCTTGTCGTCCTCGCCCACCCCGACCTCGCCGCCTCGCGCGTCAACGCCGCCCTCGCCGATGCTGCCCGGCCGGTGGACGGCGTCACGCTGCACGACCTGTACGCCGTCTATCCGGACCTGCGGATAGACGTCGAGCGGGAGCAGCGGCTGCTGCTGGAGCACGACCGGATCGTGCTCCAGTTCCCCTTCTACTGGTACTCGGCGCCGCCGCTGCTGAAGAAGTGGCTGGACGAGGTGTTCCTGTACGGCTTCGCGTACGGCTCGAACGGCACCTCCCTGCGCGGCAAGACGCTGGTCGTCGCCACCTCGGCGGGCGCCGCGGAGGAGATGTACCGGCCCGAGGGGTTCAAGCGCTTCACGGTCGCCGAGCTGCTCAAGCCCTTCGACGCGACCGCGAACATCACCGGAATGCGCTACGAGGAGCCGTTCGTCGTCCACGGCACGCATCGGCTGGACGACGCGGCGCTCGCCGCACACCAGGAGCGCTACCGCGCGCTGCTGGCGGCCGGGGCGCCGAGCGAGAAGGACCTCGCAGTCGCGTGACGTTCAGGGAAAGGGCCCGGTCGCATGTAGTGCGACCGGGCCCTTGTCCGTGCTTGTGGACCTACACCCGCGCCGGGCACGCCTCCGCGACCAGCGCCCGCGCCGCCTCCCGCGCCGCCTCCGCGAACTCCGGCCTGGGCTCCAGCGCCGCCGCGGCCATCGCGCCGTCGACGAGGAGGGAGATCCGGAGGGCGAGCCGCGCGGGGTCGGCGGCCCCGGCCGCCCGGGCCAGCCCGGTCAGCCAGTCCCGTACGGCCTGCTTGTGCTCGGCCGTCGCGGCGTGCGTGTCGGTGCCCGGCTCCGACTCGCTCCCGGTCCTGACGAACGCGCAGCCCCGGAAGCCGTCCCGCACGGTCGCCGCGACCAGCGCGTCGAAGAGGCCGGTCAGCTGGTCGCGCGGATCGGGCCCGGCCGCCGCGGCGGCCTCGGTCAGCGCCCCGCGCCAATGGGTGTCCGTCGCGCGCAGATAGGCCTGGACGAGTTCGTCCTTGCCGCGGAAGTGGGAGTACAGCGTCGCCTTGGCCACGCCCGACTCGGCGATGATCCGGTCCACTCCGACGCCCCGCACGCCGTGGGCGTCGAACAGCTCGGTCGCGGTGGACAGGATCCGGTCGCGGGCGGAGGGCCGCCGGGTGCTGCTCATGGTCATGCTCCTCGGGTGGGGCAAGGGGCGGGCCGGAAGGTACGGCCGGTGCCCTCCAGCGTACAGACAGACCTGTCCGTGCACCGGAGGGCGAGGAGCACCCGTGTGTGGGGTGTGGCTGGGCCCGGCTCAGCCGTTGGCGAGCGCCTTCAGCCGGTCGATCGCGCCGTTGAACAGGTTGTGGTCGCCGACCGTCGGGCCGGAGGAGGTGTACTGCCAGATGGTGTGGAAGCCCCAGCCCGCCGGCAGCTCACCGACGGAGGAGCCGTACCGCGGGATCCACAGCGGATTGATGCTGCCGAAGGCGCTGGAGTTGCCGGTGCAGCTCTTCCACCAGCTGGTAGAGGTGTAGATCACCGGGTCGCGGCCGGTGCGCGACTTGTAGGTGCTGGTGAAGTCCTTGATCCAGCTGACCATCCCGCTGGCGCTCTTGCCGTAACAGGTGGCGCCGTAGGGGTTGTACTCCATGTCCAGCGCGCCCGGCAGCGTCTTGCCGTCCTTGCTCCAGCCGCCGCCGTGGTCCACGAAGTAGTTGGCCTGGGCGGCGCCGGAGGAGTTGTCCGGCAGCGCGAAGTGGTACGCGCCGCGGATCATGCCGACGTCGTACGAGCCGTTGTACTGCTGGGCGAAGTACGGATTGGTGTAGCTGGTGCCCTCGGTCGCCTTGACGTAGGCGAACTTGACCCCGCTGCTCCAGAGGGTCGACCAGGCGACGTTGCCCTGGTGGCTGCTGACATCGACGCCTTCGACGGTGGCGAGCAGGTCGGCCGGCGACGGCGTCTCGCCGGTCGTGGAACCGCCCTCGTGTTTGAGGATCTGCGAACCCGCCCAGTCGTCCTCGGGGTGGGGGATGGTCTTCGTGCCGCCGTTCACGGTCGGCTCGTCGTCGGCGCTGTCGGCGAACGCGGAGCCGGACAGCGCGAAGGACGCGGTGAGGAGAGCGGAGAGGAGGGCGGCGAGCAGGCCGATCAGCGCGCTGGGGGTGCGCCGGGTGGGGCCGGGTCTGTGCACAGGCATGGCGTGCCTCCGAAGCCTCGGTGGGGGGAGCGGGGAACACATGCGGTTGGGATGGCCATGTCATAAATGACGCTACGGGCGTAGATAGCAACGGGGAAGACTCGGGGCGGGCTGCCGTTGGTCTAATCCTGCGAAATACTGATGGAGCTGCGGTAACAGCCGTGCGTGCAAGAAACTTTCACGATGTGAAAACGCGGAGAGGGCTCTGACGTGCACAACAACGGGGCAACGCCCCCCGAGGAGGGCGAGGGCGGCACCGTGGGTGGAATTGGTGTGGACCACGCGTTCCTGGCGCTGGAGCGCGAATTGGCGGTCTTCCTCCGCCGCGCCCGCGCCTCCTCGGGCGAATTGGCCCGCGAGGTCCACCCCGACCTGGAATCCGCCGCGTACGGGCTGCTGATGCGCCTGGAGGACGCGGGGGAGCAGCGTGCGACGGACCTCGCGGCCTACATCGGTGTGGGCAAGGCGACGATGAGCCGTCAGCTGCGCGCGCTGGAGGGGCTCGGGCTGGTGACCCGGGCGCCCGACCCGGCGGACGGCCGGGCCTTCCTGGTGCAGCTGACGGACGAGGGCCGGGCCCGCTTCCGACGGGTCCGGATCGCCCGCCGCGCGCGGTACGCCCGCCGGCTCGCCGCCTGGGAGCGCAGCGAGGTCGCCGAACTCGCGCGGCTGCTGCACCGGTTGAACAGTACGCAGGAAGCCGACGAGCCCGGGCAGACGGCCCGCGCGGAGGGGGAGCAGTAGGGCGCTCATGTACGTCAGGATCCGCGAGCCGCGCGGATCCGGCGACGTGAGTGTGGCGACTGCGGTACCCGGGCCTCAAGACTGCGGTACCCGGCCCCTGAAGGCTGCGGCATCCGGTGCCCGCTGAGGGCCCGGCAGGGGCACGTGACACGAGTGCGGCCGCTGAAGGCCCGGCAGGGTCGGGCGCCGCGGCTCTGCGGGGACGGCCGTCACAGGCGCGGCCGCTCAGGCCGTGGTCCGGGATCCGCGAGTGGCGCCGTCCGCGGCCCGACCGGGCGGACCGTCGCGCGAGCGCGGGCCGCTACGGCTCGACGAGGACGGCCGCCGCGTCATCGTGGGCCTTGCCCCGGGGGAAGGCCGTCCGGTCCGGGTCGGCCTGCTCCGCCGCCCGCACCCGGTCGATCAGCGCCTGCGGACCCTCCTTGCGCAGCAGCCCGAGGCAGGCGGCCCAGTCGCCCTCGTGGAACACCTCGACCCAGCGCGACGCCCCGTCGGTGAGGGCCGCCAGCGCCCGTACCTCCGTGCGCGGCAGGCTGCCGGTGACCGCCTTGGCGGTCACCGCCGGATCGGCCGCGGCGGTGAAGAAGCCGCCCTCGACGTTGCGCAGCGGGCCCACCCGCCGCCCCTCGGCGCGCAGCCGGTCGATGCGGTCGTCGAGCACGGCCGTCACTGCGCCCCCGGTCCGCTCGATGAGCAGGACGGAGTCGGAGAGCACCAGGTACTCGACCCGGTCCCCGTCCCAGCGCGCCGCGACCACGGTGGCCTGAGGGGTCAGAGGGTGAGAAAGGTCACAAGTTGAACTATGTGCCTCTGCGGTGCGCCCGATCGCGTACGCGAGGCAGTCGGCCAGCGACGCGTCCCGCCGTGAACCGGCCAGCTCCAGCAGCGCGCCGCCGAGCCGGGTGGTGTACCAGGGCACGCCGTGGGCGCATCCGGCGTCGCCCTCGGGCGGGGTCACCCCGTCCAGCACCACGAGCGCGCCGCCCTGTCCCGACGCGGGCAGGGCTACCGACGCGTAGTCCTCGTTGGGGCGCCGCGGGTCGCCGGGGGCGGTCGCCAGTTCGATGCGCATGCCGTCAGTCTGCCGGACGGCCGCCGGTGGCTCACCGGTGGCTCCCGTTCCGGGGCGCGGCCGCGGAAGGTGGGCAGGGGGATGCGCATCCTGCCAGGACGGACAAGCGTTTTCCAGCCCGGGAATTTCGGCCGCCGGGTATGGTCCGTGACGGAAGTTGGTGCTCAACTACGCAATGCGGTTCACTCGTTCGGGTGGGCCGGGTGGGTGATGCATATCCGCCCCGGAGTCGTCCCTGCAAGGGTCGGAATCCCCACCAGGGGTGGGGATTCACAAGAGTTGATCCGTCGTCACCTCTGAACCACAGCGGTCTGGAACCACAGCGGTCGGGCGAGAAAAGATGGTGAGCACCGGTGCGGAAGAAGCGGCTTCGGGGCACCAAGCGCGAGCACATCAGTGAGCCCCGCGATCAGCACGAGCGGGGGTCTGCCGAAGGGACCCCTCCGGCGGCCGGGCCCGTTCCCGAGGCTCCGGAGCCCCAGCCCCCGCGCGGGCGCACCGCGCGCGTCCGCAACCGGCTGACCGCGTCCGTCGCCCTCGTCTCCGTCGCCGTCCTCGCCGCCGGTGCCCCCGCCGTCCTCGGCGCCCTCGACGACGCCACCGAGGCCCAGGAGCTGGTCGACCTCGCCGAGACCAACCGCGGCACGGTGGCCCTCGCCCACTCCCTCGCCGACGAGCGCGACGCGATGACGGCGTTCGTCGCCGCGGGCCGCACCACCTCCGCCGGGGGTGGCGTCTCCGAGGACCAGCGGGCCCGCGTCGACCGGCAGGTCGAGGAGGTGCGCGGACGGGTCCCGGCCGCCCTCGGCGCGTTACTGGACACCCTCCCCGAGATCCGTCAGCAGGCCCTGACCGGCAAGGGATCGTCCCTCGACGTCTTCGACGCGTACACCGAGGCCGTCCAGGCGCTGAACCGGGTCGCCGACGCCCTCGCCCGCAAGCTCCCGGCCGACGCCGACACCGGCCCGGCCCCCGCGCTCGCCCCGCTCGGCCGCGCCGTGGAGCAGGCGTCCGCCACCCGGGGGCTGCTGCTCGCCGCGCTCGCCGACCACGGCGGACGGAACCGGCTGACCGCGGCCGCCCAGCGCACCGAGGTGCGGGAGCAGTCCGCGCTCGCCGACTTCCAGCAGCTCGCCCCGGACTCCGCGCGCGACGCCTACGGCCGCACCGTCAACGGCACCGAGGTCACCACCGCCGAGCGCTACCTCGCCCGGCTCACCGATCAGCCCCGGCTCTCCGGCCAGGACCTGTTCGTCGACAAGAGCCGCCTCGAAACCGCCCTGACCGCCCGCATCGACCGGATGCGCGGCGCCGAGTCCGCGCTCGCCTCCGCCGAGGTCACCCGGCTCGGGCAGCTGCGCGACGACGACGTCACCGCCCTCGAGGTGAGCATCGCCCTGGCCGGTGCATGTCTGCTGCTCGCCCTCGGCACCAGCATCCACAGCGCCCGCTCGATGACCCGCCCGCTGGCCGCGCTGCGGCTCGGCGCCCGCCGGGTCGCCGCCGACCCGGCCGCCGAGGAGCCGATCGCCTTCAAGGGGCGCGACGACGAGTTCGCCGACGCCGTACGGGCCGTCAACGAGCTCCACCAGGCCGCGCTGCGCCACCACGAGCGCCTGACCCGGCTCGACGGCGACCGCACCCGGCTGATCGGTGAGCGGCAGCGGCTGGCCGACGAGGCGGACGGGCTGCGCGCCGAACGGGACGCGGTTGCCACCCGGCTGGAGGGGCTGCGCGCCCGGGTCCACAGCAGCTTCGTCAACCTGGCGCTGCGCAGCCTCGGCCTGATCGAACGCCAACTGGCGATCATCGAGTCCATGGAGGAGCAGGAGCAGGACCCCGACCGGCTCGAAACGCTCTTCCAGCTCGACCACCTCGCCACCGGCATGCGCCGCTACGGCGAGAACCTGCTGATCGTCGCGGGCTCCGAGCACCAGGCGAACCACCCCGGCCCGGTGCCGCTGCTGGACGTGCTGCGCGCCTCGATCAGCGAGGTCGAGCGGTACGACCGGGTGCACCTCCAGTCGCTGCCGCCGCACGCCCAGGTCGCCGGGTTCGCCGCGGACAGCATCAGCCATCTGATCGCGGAACTGCTGGAGAACGCCACGGCGTTCTCGCCCCCGGACGTACCGGTGCAGGTGTCCGGCTGGCTGCTGGAGAGCGGCGAGGTCATGCTCTCCGTCCAGGACGAGGGCATCGGCATGACGCCCGAGCGCCTCGCCGAGCTGAACGAACGGCTCGCCGACAAGGTCCCCGAGTACTGCCAGGGCCCGCAGCCGGACGATCCGCTGGGGCTCGGCCTGTACGTGGTGACCCGGCTCGCCGCGCGGCACGGCGTACGGGTGTCGCTGCGCGAGCAGCAGCCGGGCGGGATCGCCGCCGTCGTCGTCCTGCCCACCAGGATCCTCCCGGCGGGCCCGCCCGGCGCCGGGCTCCCGCCCGCCCCGCCCGCCGCCACGACCGGCACCGGCCTGACCGCCTTCCCGGGCTTCCCGGGCGCCGCGGCCGAGGCCAACGGCAACACCCTCCCGTCCCAGGACCGTCCGGGGGCGCCTGTCCCCGCCGCGGCTTCCGGAAGCGCCGCGGCCGGTGCGGACGAGCCGGGCGACGCCGCGGCGGACGTGCCCGGTGACACGGCGACCATGCCGCTCGGCGGCACCGGCGTGCCGGGCCAGCGCCGTCCCGAGCCGACCCCCGAGGAGCCGCCCGCCGCGCAGGACGCGGGCCCCGAGCCGGTGTCGTGGGCGGCACCCGGCGAGGCCTGGGCGGGCGCCGCGGACGAGGATCCGTACCGCATGGAGCCGACGCCGCCGCGCGGGCACCCGGCCCCCGGCACGGGGGAGGAGCTGCCGGTCCTGCCGAAGCGCACCCCGAAGGCGCAGACGCCCGGGGCCACGGATCCTGCCGCGCCCGCCGAGCCCACCGTGCCCGCCGCCGAACGCACGATGGAGCTGACCGTGCCCGGCGGCGAGCCGCCGTTCGACAGCCGCGCCGTACGGCCCGCCGGTGCGGACGCCTGGGGCCCGGCGGAGCCGTCCGGCGCGGCGGATCCGGCCGATCCGGTCGACCCGTACGCGATCGGCCCCGACCAGCACTCCCGCGCCCCGGAGCCGACCGGCGAACTGCGCCGCACGGACAAGGGACTTCCCAAGCGGACACCGCGGAACGTGGCCCGCCGCGACCCCGACCCGCAGGAGCGGACGGGGTCGGTGAACGCGGAGGAATTGCGGCGTAGGCTGGGCGGGTTTCAGCGCGGTGCGCGGGACGGCCGACGGGACGCGGAGGCCGAGATCGCCGCACGTGACACGGCCGGAGAGCAGGGCACGGCGTCCGGGCAGCAGGGCACGGCCGGAGAGCGGGGCACGGCCGCAGAGCAGCGCACGGCCGGGCAGCGGGGCACGGCGCAAACGGGGGCGCAGGACGGGGGCGGCACGGTTGAGGAGGCACGCGGGTGAATGCGCCCAGTAGTACCTACGGGTTGAGTTCCGAGGCCCGTAATCTGCACTGGCTGCTGTCGAGCCTGGTCGAGGAGGTGCCCGGCGTCCGCTCGGTGGCCGTCGTCTCGTCCGACGGGCTGATGCTGCTGTCCTCCGACGCGCGGCACACCGCCGCCCCCGCGGCCCCGACCACCCAGGACGGCCCGAAGGGCTCCACCGCGGACCTCGCGACGATCGTGTCGGGGCTGGGCAGTCTGACGCTCGGCGCGGCGAAGCTGATGGACGGCGGTAGCGTCAAGCAGACGGTGGTGGCGATGGACGATGGCAGTCTCTTCGTCATGGCGATCAGCGACGGTTCGCTGCTGGGGGTGCACGCCACCCCGGACTGCGACATGGCCGTCGTCGCGTACCACATGGCGCTGTTCGTGGGCCGGGCCGGGCATGTGCTCACCCCCGAACTGCGCTCCGAACTACGGAGGTCGCTGGAGTCGACGCAGTGACGGCAGAGTCGTCCGGCCGGGGCGCGCGCAGACCGGCCCGGGTGCGTCCGTACTCGCTCACCGGTGGCCGCACCCGCTCGGGACACGTGCTGCTGGTGGAGACGTTCGTGGCGTCGCTGGAGCCCGCCGACGGGCCGGTGGACGGGCCGGGTGACCCGGTGCCGACGGCCGGTACTCCCGGGCCGCGGATGCTGCCGGAGATACGGGCCATCATCGAGCTGTGCCGCAGGATGCGTTCGGTCGCGGAGGTCTCCGCGATGCTCAAGATTCCGCTGGGCGTGGTACGCGTCCTGCTCAGCGACCTCGCCGACCAGGGAAAGATCCGTGTGTACGGCACCGGGCGGGGCCCGGGACAGCCGGATCGCGCGTTGCTCGAAAGGGTGCTCGTTGGACTTCGCAGACTCTGAGACGATGACGGTGACGCCGCCGCATGTGTCGGAGATACCCGGTGCCGGTATGCCCGGCGCCGAAGAGAAACTTCAGAGCTGGCAGACAGACCGTTCGCGGGCACCGATCGCCACCAAGATAGTGATAGCGGGGGGTTTCGGCGTCGGGAAGACGACGTTCGTGGGCTCGGTCTCGGAGATCACTCCGCTTCAGACCGAGGCCCTGATGACGCAGGCCAGCGAGGACGTGGACGACCTCGGCGCGACGCCCGAGAAGCTGACCACGACCGTCGCGATGGACTTCGGGCGGATCACGCTCGAATCCGATCTGGTGCTCTACCTCTTCGGCACCCCGGGCCAGCAGCGGTTCTGGTTCATGTGGGACGACCTGATGCGCGGGGCGATCGGGGCGGTCGTGATGGCCGACACCCGGCGGCTGGAGGACAGCTTCCCGGCGCTGGACTACTTCGAGACTCTCGGCCTGCCGTACGTGGTGGCGGTCAACCACTTCGAGGGGACCCCGCTCTACGGTCCCGAGGACGTCCGGGACGCGCTCTCCGTATCGCCCGGGGTACCGGTGGTGACCATGGACGCGCGGCAGCGGGTCACGGTGGTGGACGCGCTGCTCGCCCTGGTGGGCCACGCGGTTGACGTCTCACCCGGGTGAACTAACCTCAGCTCCGCTCGCGGAATGGAATGCCCCGTTCCTCTTCCTGTCCTGAGCCTGAGAGAGAGCTACAGCCATGCGGAAAATACTCATCGTCGGAGCCGGACAGTCCGGTCTCCAACTCGCCCTCGGACTCCAGGCCGAGGGCTACGAGGTCACCTTGATGGCCAACCGCACGGCTGAGGAGATCCGCTCCGGGCGCGTCATGTCCACGCAGTGCATGTTCCACACCGCGCTCCAGCACGAGCGCGACCTGAAGCTCAACTTCTGGGAGGAGCGGGCGCCGCGCATCGAGGGCCTCGGTGTGTCCGTCGCCGGGCCGCCGACGCCCGAGGGGCCGCACACCCGTGCCATCGACTGGGTCGGACGGCTCGACGGGTACGCCCAGTCCGTCGACCAGCGGATCAAGATGGCGGGCTGGATGGAGCTGTTCGAACAGCGCGGCGGCCAACTGGTCATCCACGGTGTGTCCGTCTCCGACCTGGACTTCTTCACCCAGAGCCACGATCTGGTGCTGGTGGCCGCGGGCAAGGGCGAACTGGTCTCGCTCTTCGGCCGCGACGCCGCCCGCTCCCCGTACGACACCCCGCAGCGCGCGCTGGCCGTCTCGTACGTGCACGGTCTCGGCCCGCGCCCCGAGCACCCGGACTACGACGCGGTGCGCTGCAACCTGGTCCCCGGCGTCGGCGAGCTGTTCGTCATGCCGACCCTCACCACCAGCGGGCGCGCCGACATCCTCTTCTGGGAGGGCGTCCCGGGCGGTCCGGTCGACGCGTTCCAGGGCGTCACCGACCCGTCCGAACACCTGGCCACCACGCTGGAGCTGATGGAGCGGTTCACCCCGTGGGAGTACGCGCGGGCCACCAAGGTCGAGCTGACCGACGCGGGCGGCACGCTCGCCGGGCGGTACGCCCCGACCGTACGCCACCCGATCGGCGAACTGCCCGGCGGCGGCCTGGTGCTCGGCGTCGCCGACGTCGTGGTCGCCAACGACCCGATCACCGGCCAGGGCTCCAACTCGGCCGCCAAGTGCGCCGCGTCCTACCTGGACAGCATCGTCGCCCACGGCGACCGGCCGTTCGACGCCGCGTGGATGCGGGACACCTTCGACCGCTACTGGGCGACCGCGCAGCACGTCACCAAGTGGACGAACGCGATGCTCGCCCCGCCGCCGGAGCACATCGTGGAACTGCTGGGCGCGGCGGGCGGCCTGCCGCCGGTGGCCGACCGGATCGCCAACGGCTTCGACGACCCGTCCGACTTCGAGCACTTCTTCTACGAGCCGGAGAAGGCGGCCGCTTATCTGGCCTCGGTGGGCGGAGCCTAGCGCCTGGCGGACATCTCCTAGCGCCCGCCCGCGCCCGGACGGACCACGCCCTGCACCGGGTTGGACGCGAGCGGGGAGAGCCGCACGGTGGTGCCGGGCCGGGGCGCCTGCACCACCTGGCCGGCGCCCGCGTAGATCGCCACATGGCTCGCGCCCTTGTTGTAGATCACCAGGTCGCCCGGGCGGATCTGGCTGAGCGGGATCCTCGGCAGCCGTCGCCACTGCTCCTGGCTGGTGCGCGGGATGACCCGCCCGGCGTGCGCCCACGCCTGGGAGGTCAGCCCCGAGCAGTCGAAGGCGTTCGGCCCCTCGGCGCCCCACACATACGGCTTGCCGATCTGGTTGAGCGCCCACCGCAGCGCCCGCTGCCCGGCCGACGCCGAGGCCATCGGGAGGCGCCCGGGGGTCTTCGGCACCGTGGCGGTGTTGCCCGTGCCGCCGCCCGTGCCGCCGCCCGTTCCCCTGGCCGGGCGGCTCGGGGTCTGGGCGGCGCCCGAGCCCTGACCGCCGCCGGTGTCCTGGCCGCCGCCCGGGTCCGTGCCCGTGCCCTGGGCACCGGGGTCCGGGGTGGGCGGCGGCGGGGCGGCGCTCTGGGCCCGGCCGTTGCCCAACACCCCGGAGGCGATCAGTTTGCGCTGCGCCTTGTCGGTCTCCTCGCGCTCCTTCTCCGCCACCTGGGTGATCTGGCGGGTGGTCAGCGAGGCGAGCATCTTCTCGATCTTCGTGAGCCGCTTCTTGACCTTGTCGCGCTGTTTCTTCTTCTTCGCGCTCAGCGACAGCTGCTTGTCCAGGGCGGCCCTGGCCCGGGTGGCGAGCGCGTCGGCGTGCCGCTCGCCCTTGGTCAGCCGCTCCACGACGGCGGCCTCCCGCACCGCCGCCCGGTCCAGCTCGCGCGCCTGGTCGGCGGCCTTCTCCGGGTGCGGGGTGAGCAGCGTCAGCAGGAAGGTGTACGTGGAGAGCTGGGTGTGGCCCTGGTACTGCTGGCGGGCCAGCCGCCCCGCGTCCTCCCGGCTGGCTGCCAGGTCGGTGCGGCTGCGGGCGAGGTCCTCGGTCAGGTCCCGGGTCTTGGCCCGCTGTCTGCGCAGCTTCTCCTCGGTCGCGTTGTACGCCTCGGTCGCCTCCTCCGCCTTCCGGTACAGCGTCTTGAGCTGGGTGAGCAGCCCGGCGACGGACCGGTCGGCGGGCCGGGCGGAGGGCTGGGCAGGGGCGGCCGTGGCCGCCGGTACGGGCGGCACGAGCGCCGCGGCCGCGGTGATCGCCGCCGCGCAGACCGAGCCTACGATCCGTCCTGACACGGGCTCACACCTCCGGCTGCGGGAAAGGGGTCCGACGACCACCTCAGCAGGAACGCGGCGTGACAGTCGTACTTTCGGGAGAATGATGGGCGAGTCGGCCCAACACGGTCACCCGTCCGGAGGGCTCGTCACGGCTGGCGGAGTGCAGTGGCGAGTGAGCCGAAGGGGCGCGCCGGTGTCGAAAGGGAAGCGCGCGCAGGGAGCGAGGTACGAGCGACCGAGCACGGTCGACCGTGCGGGGGCACCTCCCAGCGGTAGCTGGGGGACGGCTGGTGGCGCCCCGGAGGCGAACCGAGCCTTCGAAGAGAGGTGAACCGTTCAGGAAGAACGGGACCACGGCCACTTCGGCCCGCCGCCCGGCCTGCCCTCCGGGTCGTACTCGTACCGCCAGCCCCGGATCAGCCCCAGCCGCCGCGTCGTGCCCGCCGGGACGCGGCGGTAGACGTACACGGTCGGCGGTCCACCGGCCTCGTCCGGGACCGGCACCTCGTACGTCTTCGGCGGCTGCCCCGTGGCGCCGACGAGCACCGACAGCACCCGGCCGTCCAGCGGCCCGCCGACGAACGGCGTCTCCTCGCTCCTCACCGCGCCACCTTCCGCCGCGCCGCCCTCATGGCCCTCACAGCAGGTGCCGCGCCTGGCCGAGCACTGGCGCCACGCGCCGCACCAGCGTGCCGACCGGGCCCTGCGCGGGCTCCGTGGCGAGCGCCGCCCGCATCACCCGCGCCGCCTGCGGATCGGTGGCCGCGGTGGCGGTCAGCAGCGCCACGAAGTGGTCCACCAGCCAGTCCCGCAGCTCCCGGGCCGACGGCTGCTTGTTCTCGTCCAGCCAGATCAGCGAGGCCGCCTCGACCGCCGTGATCCAGGTGCGCACCATCATCCGCAGCCGGGCACCGGGTTCCTCGGCGGGCTCCCCGGCCGTCAGATGCAGCAGGATCTGCTCGGCCGCGGCCCGCCGCACCTCGTCCACGATGGCGCTCGTCCGCGAGGTCTCGGCCACGCTGCCGCCGTGCAGCAGCGCGCTGAACCCCGCGTCGTGCTCGTCCACGAAGGTGAGATAGCGGTCCAGTACGTTGCCCAGCCGACCGCTGAGCGGGCCGGTCCGCGGCTCCTCGAAGCACCCCTCCAGCTCGTCGGCGGCGCTGCGCAGCGCCGCCTCGTACAACTGCTGCTTGCCGCCGGGGAAGTAGCGGTAGACGAGCGGCCGGGAGGCGTCGGCGGCCGAGGCGACGTCGTCCAGCGACACGTCCTCGGGCGCGCGGTGGGCGAACAGGCCGAGCGCGGCGGCGATCAGTTCGGCGCGCCGCGCCTCGACGCTGAGCCTGCGGTACGCCCCGCGGCGCACGGTGGCCGGGGGCGCGGCGGTCGCCCGGTCCGCGTCCGCCGGGGCGGTGCCACTGCTCGTCGTCATGCCTGGCAGCGTAACCGCCCTGGGGAAGCTGCCGAGGAGCGGCCCGTTGACCGCGGGGTCCAAGACACCCGCTAGAGCAGGCCGCTGCTCTGCCACAGCTTGCGGCCCGCGCCGCGCAGCACCCCGACGTCGTCGAGGAATTCGGTCAGCCGCCGGGCGCCGCTGCGCATCACCTCGCGGCGGTGACCGCTCGCCCGCACCTGGGCGACGGCCGCCCGCCGGTCGAGGCCGACGTCCGTGTACACCTGGGGGTTGACGAAGGCGAGCGAGAACACCCGGGCGAACTCGCCCGAGCCGACGCGGGTCAGCTCCTTCTCCCAGCGCGGCGCCCGCACCATCTGGCGGCGCAACTCCTCCCGGGCGTACCGCACGTGGCGCGCCTCCTCCACCACATGGATCCGGGTCACCCCGCGCACCAGCGGCTGGACCCGCTCATCGGGGAACGTCAGCCGCTGCATCCAGTCCAGCACCTCCTCGCCGAGCAGGGTGGCGGTGAACGAACCCGGAGTGGTGGAGAACGTCTTGAAGAACCGGCCCAGGTTCTGGTGGAGCCGGGACACCGGATACGCGGGGGTGCCGCCCTTCTCGATGAGCCGGGCGAACATCTTGGAGTGGCGGCACTCGTCGGCGATTTCGGTGAGCGCGTAGCGGACGTGGGCGCTGGTCGGGGACTTGTCGTAGATGTGCCGGGTGAGCAGCTGGATCAGGATGATCTCGAACCAGATGCCGAGCGAGGCCAGCGCCGCCGCCTCGTGCCGCGACAGCAGCATCCGCTGCTCCTCGGACATCCGCCGCCACATCGGGGTGCCGTAGAGGGAGACCAGCTCCGGCGGCCAGAACCACTTGTCCGGCTCGTGCGGCGCGTCCCAGTCCAGCTCGGTGTCGGGGTCGAACGAGTGCCGGGCGGAGGCCAGCAGCAGCCGCTCAGCGACCCGTTCGCGGTCCCTGAGGAGCCCGAGCGCGTCCCGGGGCGCGGCTGATTCGGTCGCGGTCGTCATCGCTGGAGACACCTCGGAGGAATGGTCGCGGCTGGACATCCCTTATGAGACTCTGTGTCAGCAAGCTCGTCAATCCCCGCGGATATGTTTGGTGCGCAGCGAGGCGAAGGAGACGCCGTGTCGACACAGGACCTCTACGCCATGGACCCCGGCGACCCGATGTGGCAGGTGCCCGCCGCCGGCGCCGCCCGGTTCGCTTGGGAGTACGACGACCACCGGGCCCGATTGCTCGCCCTGTACCAGAAGGGCAAGGACAAGCAGTGGGACGCGACGAAGCGGATCGACTGGGACCTGGAGGTCGACCCGTACGACCCGCTCGGCACCCCCGACGAGTCCCTCGCCCTCTACGGCACGCCCCACTGGGACCGGATGTCGGACCGGGAGCGGGCCGAACTGCGCCGCCACGCCGCCTCCTGGCAGTTCAGCCAGTTCCTGCACGGCGAACAGGGCGCGATGGTGTGCGCCGCCCGCATCGTCGAGTCGGCGCCCGACCTGGACGCCAAGTTCTACTCCGCCACCCAGACCATGGACGAGGCCCGCCACGCCGAGCTGTACGGCCGCTTCCTGCACGACAAGATCGGCATGGTCTACCCGATCAACGACAACCTCCAGGCGCTGCTGGGCGACACCCTCCGCGACTCCCGCTGGGACATGGCCTACCTGGGCATGCAGGTCCTCATCGAGGGCCTGGCCCTCGCCGCGTTCGGCCTCATCCGCGACACCACCGACAAGCCCCTGCCGCGGCAGCTCCTCGCCTACGTCATGCAGGACGAGGCCCGCCACGTGGCGTTCGGCCGGATGGCGCTGCGCGACTACTACCGCGACCTGACCGACGCGGAGCTGCGCGAGCGCGAGGAGTTCGTCATCGAGGGCTGCTACCTCATGCGCGACCGGATCCGCGGCGTCGAGGTCCTGGAGAACCTGGGCATCCCGAAGGCCGAGGCCGAGGAGTACGCGGAGCGCTCCCCGTATCTGCACATGTTCCGCAAGCTGCTGTTCAGCCGCATCGTGCCGTGCGTGAAGGACATCGGCCTGTGGGGCGAACGCCTCCAGCGCGCGTACGTCGACATGGGCGTCCTGGAACTCGGCGACAGCAACCTGGACCTGCTGATGAACCAGGACGAGGAGATCGCCCAGCACCTGGACGCCCAGCGCTTCGCCGCCGAGGAGGCCGCCCGGACCGGCGAGGTCGAGGAGGCCATCGCGCAGGGCGCGGCGGAGGACTGAGGGGCCGGCCTGCGCGTCAGGCGGTCGGACGGATGGCTTCCGCGGCCGCCGACGCGAATCCGGCGAGGGAGCGGGGGCAGCGCCAGCGGGATTCCGCCTCGGCGGGGGAGAGGTCGCCGGAGTCGTCGGCCCCGCAGGACCGTATGGCGAGTTCGTCCCAGGACACGTCCTCGGCCGCGGGGTCGCCGATCAGTTCCAGGGCCGCGGGGAAGCCCTCCCCGGCTGCGCCTGCTTCTGCTCCTCCACCCACCGCAGGAAGGCGATCTGCCGGGACATGAGGGTGACCAGCTCGTACGCGGTGTGCGAGGCGGCCACGGAGGTGATGTCGGCGTGGTCGTACGCCGGGGCGACCTCCACCAGGTCGGCGGAGACCAGATGGCAGTCGGCCAGCCCGCGCACGATCTCCAGCAGCTCGCGGGAGGTGAGGCCGCCCGCCTCGGGGGTGCCGGTGCCGGGGGCGTGCGAGGGGTCCAGGACGTCGATGTCCACCGAGATGTAGAGCGGCCGCTTGCCGATCCGCTCCTTGAGCTGCTGCACCACCTCGTCGACCCCGCGCCGCATCACATCGGCGGAGGTGACGATCCCGAAGCCCAGCCTGGTGTCCTCGTCCAGGTCCTCCTTGCGGTACAGCGGTCCGCGGGTGCCGACGTGCGAGAGGGCGGCGGTGTCGAGGATGCCCTCCTCGACCGCCCGGCGGAACGGCGTTCCGTGGGTGTATTCGGCGCCGAAGTACGTGTCCCAGGTGTCCAGGTGCGCGTCGAAGTGCAGCAGCGCCACCGGACCGTGCTTGCGGGCCACCGCCCGCAGGACCGGCAGCGCGATGGTGTGATCGCCGCCCAGCGTCATCAGCTGGGCGCCGGTACACAACAGCTCCTCCGCGCCCGCCTCGATGGCGTCGACGGCCTCGCCGAGGTGGTGCGGATTGGCGGTGATGTCACCGGCGTCCGCGACCTGGACGTAGTGGAACGGGTACGCGTCCTGCGCCGGGTTGTACGGGCGCAGCAGCCGCGACGCCTCCCGGATCGCGTTCCCGCCGAACCGGGCGCCCGGCCGGTACGACACACCGGCGTCGAACGGCACCCCGACCACGGCGATATCCGTCGTGCCGACCTGATCCAGCCGTGGCACCCGCCCGAACGTGGCGGGCCCCGCGAAGTGCAGGGTGCGGTCGGTGTCCTCGGGAGGAATGGGCATGGCCGGATCGCGGGGGATCGCGCTCATGGTGGAACGGGGCCTTTCACGTGGGGGGATCCGCAGTGGTTTCCTGCGTCAACCATTGAAGCCCTGGCATGGGTGATGGCCCACCTCGGGCTCCCCCCTATACGGAACCCCGCCCCTACCCGAACAGCCGGTACCGCCCCGACCCTTCACGGACGTCTGACGCCCGGCGTACGGGGAGAAGTTGAGTCGGACCACAATGATCACCATTCCACCACCGACCCGTTACCGATGGCTTGCTAAGTTTTTGATCACCGCCACCGGAATTGCCGAGGTCATGTGGGGATGGCCCGGGCCGGGGGCGGTCGTGTGAAAGAACGGCCAAAGGGTGCTCTCCACGGCGGTGGGGGGCACCCCTTTGTCCGTGGAATCCGGAGGATGATGGTGGGGTGCGGATTCGAACGAGCACCATCGAGGAACTTCCCCATCTCCAGGAGATAGAGCGCGCCGCCGGGCGGTGCTTCCGGGACATCGGGATGGACGAGATCGCCGACGACGAGCCGCTGACCCTGGCGGAGCTGGGGCGCTACCAGCGCGCCGGGCGGGCCTGGGTCGCGGTGGACGACGGGGACCGGGCCATGGCCTACGTGATCACCGACCCCGTCGACGGGAACACGCACATCGAGCAGATCTCGGTGCATCCGGACAGTGCCCGCCGCGGAGTGGGCCGGGCGCTGATCGAGCACGTCGCGGCCCGGGCCGCCGCTGACCGCGTCCCCGCGCTCACCCTGACCACCTTCGTGGACGTGGCGTGGAACGCCCCCTACTACGCGGCCCGTTGCGGCTTCCGGACCCTGACGGAGGACGAACTGACCCCCGGGCTGTGGCAGATTCGGCGCAGTGAGGCCGGGCACGGGCTGGACCGATGGCCCCGGGTGTGCATGCGCAGGGACACCCTCTGATGGCCACGTCCACCGAGCTGCTGGGCCTGCCCGCCGACGCCCGCGCGCTGCTCCTCAACGCCGACGACTTCGGGATGTACCCGGCCGTCAACACCGCCGTCATCGAGTCCATCGAGCACGGCATCGCGGCGTCGTGCAGCCTGATGGTGCCGTGCCCGGCGGCGCCGCACGCGATGCGACTGCTGCGCGAGCGGCCGCACCTCCCGTTCGGCGTCCATCTCACCCTCGTCCGCGACCTGCCCCGCCTCCCCTGGGGGCCGCTGTCGCCGAAGGAGCGGGTGCCCTCGCTGCTGAACGGGGCGGGCGAGCTGTACGACCACGCCGGGATCCCGGAGCTGCTGGCCCGGGCCCGCCCGGCGGAGGTCGAGCGCGAGTTCCGCGCCCAGATCGACGCCGTACGGGACGCGGGGCTCGCCCCCGCCCACCTGGACTGGCACTGTCTCGCCGACGGCGGCCGCGAGGACATCCGCGATCTGACGCTCACACTGGCCGCCGAGTACGGCCTGGCGGCACGGATCTGGCGCGAACCCGCGCGGCGCGCGCTGCGGCGGCGCGGGCTCCCCGCCCTCGACCACCCGTTCCTGGACAGCTTCAGCCTCGACCTCGACGGCAAGGCGGCCCACTACGCGCGGCTGCTGCATAACCTGCCGCCCGGGCTCAGCGAATGGGCCGTGCACCCGGGGCTGGACGACGCGCACGCCCGGGCGTCCGACCCCGGCGGCTGGCAGGTCCGCAGCACCGACCACGCCTTCCTGACGTCACCGCAGGCCCGCGACATCCTCCGTGAGGAGGGCATCGCCGTGGTCGACTACCGGGCGCTCCAGCGGATCTGGACGGCCTGATGGGGGCGCCTCACAGTCCGGCCCCGCACTCCTCGTCCACGGCCCGCCGCAGCGCCCGTATCCGCGCCGTCTCACCGCCCCGCCGCCACACCAGGCCCAGCATCGAGTCGGGCAGTCCCGCCACCGGGAGCGGCGTGATGTCGCGGCGCCCGTGGTACTCGGCGGTCGGCGCGCACAGCAGCATCCCGCCCCGGCCCGCCGCGACCGCCGTCAGCCCCTCCTGGAGGGTGCGCACCCGCGGGCCGCGGGGGATCGGGCGGCCGCCGGGGGTGACGGGCGGGGCCATGAACTCCCGCCAGTAGCGCGGGGCGGGGTCGGACGGGGCGACGAGCGGGCAGTCGGCCAGCTCCTCGGCGTCCACCGCGCCCCGCTCCGGCCCCGGCCCTCGCTTCGCCAGCCGGTGCCCGGCGCGGACCACCAGCGTCTGCGGCTGCCGGGAGAAGACCGGGCCGAGGACCAGGTCCGGTTCCTCGACGGGCAGACAGACGATCGCCGCGTCCACCTCGCCGTCCCGCACCGCGCCGAACGGATCGGCCATCGGGATCTCCACGGTCTCCGGTTCGCAGCCGGGATGCCGCTCCCGGACGGCCGCCAGCGCCGCCATCACCCGCTCGTCGGCGGCCCCTTGGAAGCCGACGCGCAGCACGCCCGTGAGACCGCGCGCCGCGCCCCGGGCCCCCTCGACCGCCCCGGACAGCGCGTCGTACGCGGGCCGCAGGTCGGCCAGGAACCGCTCACCGAGCGGGGTCAGCCGCACCCGTCGGCTGGTGCGGTCCAGCAGCCGGGCGCCGATCCGCCCCTCCAGCGCGCGCAGCAACTGGCTGACCCTGCTCTGCGACACGTACAGCCGCTCCGCCGCGCGGCCGAAGTGCAACTCCTCGCTGAGCGCGAGAAAACACTCCAGTTCGCGCATCTCCAGCCCGGACACCGGCCTCCCTCCACTGATCCACTCCACTGACCCACTCCACTGATCCATGAGTCTCGCTCATAGAAGACTGAAGACTTCGGCGTTGTTCCCGGCCGGGGGCGGCGGTTCATTTGAGTCATGTCGAATTCCACGCCCCCTACCACGGAACTCACCGCTCCGGCAGGCGCATCCGGGTCAGCCGCGCCCGCGCATTCGCCGCATTCGCCGCTCAGAGCCTGGCTCGCCGTCGTCGCCGTGGCGTTCGGCACCTTCTCCGTCGTCACCACCGAGATGCTCCCGGTCGGCCTGCTCACCTCCATCGGCTCCGCGCTGCGGGTCTCGCCCGGTACGGCGGGCCTGGCCATGACCGTGCCGGGGCTGGTCGCCGCGGTCGCCGCGCCCCTCCTGGCGGTCACCGTCGCCCGCCTCGACCGCCGACTGGTGCTGTGCGGCCTGATGGGACTCCTCGCGGCGGCCAACCTGGCCTCCGCCCTCGCCCCTGATTTCGCCGTGTTGCTGCTGTCCCGGGTGCTGGTCGGGGTGTGCATCGGCGGGGTGTGGTCCCTGGCCGCGGGGCTTGCCGTACGGCTGGTACCGGAGAAGTCGGCGGGTCCCGCCACCTCGTTGGTCTTCAGTGGGATCGCCGTCGCCTCCGTCCTGGGCGTACCGGTCGGGACGCTCATCGGGGACCTGGTCCACTGGCGCGCCGCGTTCGCCGGGATGGGCGCGCTGGCGCTGGCGATCGCCGTGGCCCTCGCCGTCACCCTGCCGCCGCTGCCCGCCACCGAGACGATCCGGCTGCGCGAGGTGCCGGGGCTGTTCCGCAACGCCCGGCTGCGGGTCGGGCTGATCACCACGCTGCTGCTGGTCACCGGCCACTTCGGCGCGTACACCTACGTACGCCCGGTGCTGGAGGACGTCTCCGGCGTACGGGCGGGGCTGATCAGCACCCTGCTGCTGGCGTACGGCGTGGCGGGCATCGCCGGGAACTTCCTCGCGGGCGCCACCGCCCACCGCGACCCGCGCCGCACCCTCATGGTCATCTTCACCGTCCTGGCCACCGCGGTCCTGCTCGTACCCGTAGCGGGCGGCACCCTCGGCGGGGCGGTCACGCTGCTGGTGCTGTGGGGACTGGCGTACGGCGGGGTCTCGGTGACCTCGCAGACCTGGGTGCTGCACGCGGCGCCGGACACGCGGGAGGCGGCCTCGGCGCTGTTCGTCTGCGTCTTCAACATCGCCATATCGCTGGGCGCGCTGCTCGGCGGCCGGGCGGCGGACGGGATCGCGCTGGTCGGCGTCATGTGGTTCGGGGGAGCGCTCGCGGTCCTGGCGCTCGCGCATGTGGCGATCTTCGGAAGGCGGTAGCCGCGTGCCGTGAGACCCTGAATTCAGGGGGCTCGTCTTCGGGAGTGGTCCGATGGCAGTGAGCATGCACGTGGTCTGGAGCAAGACCGAGCCGGGGCGCGTCATCTACGAGACGCACTCGATCGAAACGATCACCGACGGCAAGGGCGTCCACGCGACGGTCGACAGCCACACCTACGAGATCTCGGTGCGCAGCCGCGCGGAGGCGGAGTCGATCGCGGACGCGGAGGGATACGAGCTGTTCCGCAAGGGCGAGGCGTGGGAGAGCCTGCCCGAGGAATGACCGGGAGCAGCACCGCCGGGGGCGGGTCCGAGCTGCGCCCGCTGCGCCCCGTACTCGGACTCACGCATGCTCACGACCGCTGACAGCCGTCAGCCCGGCCCGTCACCACGGACCGGGCTGACGGCTGATCCACTCATCCGTGGCTGAGCAGGAAGTCCACGTCCCGGGCCTCCGACGCATCGCCGCCGACCGTGACGGGCCGGGTGGCCGGTGCGTAACCACTGGCGACCACCGTGTAGTGCTCACCGGTCAGCCCCTCGAAGCCGAAGGTCCCGTCCGCGCCCGTGATGGACTGCCCGACGACGTCGCCGGAGGCGTCCAGCAGCGCCACGCGGGCGTCCCCCAGCGGCTGTCCGCCCTGGTCGCGTACGGTGCCCCGGACCCGGGCCGCGGGCCGCAGCGCCACGTCGACCCGCACCGGCTCACCGGCGGTCAGCTCGACCTGGGTGGCGTGCGGACGGTGTCCGTCGGCGCTGAGGGTGAGCGTGTACGCGCCGGAGGCCAGCTCCGGAAGCGCGAACTCACCCTTCTCGTCCGCCGTCGCCGAGCCCGCCACCTCGCCGTCCGCGCCGGTCGCGGTGGCGGTGGCCCCAACCAGCGGCCCGCCGCCCTCGGCCCGTACGGACCCGGTCAGCCCGCCGCCACCGGCGAGCCGCAGATCGCAGGCGACCGGGACGTCCGACACCAGCAGCGTGGCGGCCTGCGGCCGGTGGCCGGGGGCCGAGCCGATGAGGACGACGCTCGCGCCGCCGGGCGCGGCCACGGTGTAGCCGCCGTCGCGCCCGCTGACCGTACGGCCGAGCTGGCGGCCACCGGTGTCGATCAGGGTGACGGCGGCGTCGGCCAGCGGGGCGCCGTCGGAACCGAGGACCCGGCCGTGGATGACGCTGCCGGTGAGGGCGGGGGCCACGTCCTCCGCGACGTCCTTCTCGGCGACGGGCTCCTCCGGTGTGGTCGGAGCCGGGGCGCTCGCAGTCGGCGCGGACGAGATCCTTTCCGAGGGGCGCCGCTGCCCCGGCAGACAGAAGGCGATCACCAGCCCGACGACCGAGGCCGCGCACGCCACCATGAACGACATCTGGAAGCCGTCCTTGCTCGGCAGCGCGACCCCGCCGAAGTCCGTCGTCTGACGGGCCAGGATCACCCCCACCACCGCGCTGGAGGTGGACATGCCGATGGACCGCATCAGGGTGTTCAGACCGTTCGCCGCGCCCGTCTCCCGGGCCGGTACGGCGCTGACGATCAGGGTCGGCATGGCCGAGTACGCGATGCCGATGCCGATGCCGAGCGCGGTGGACAGCACCACGATCTGCCAGATGTGGTCGATCATCACCAGGCCCGCGCCGTACGTCGCACCGATCACGATGATGCCGCTGATCAGCGAGACCTTGGGGCCGCGGGCCGCGTTGATGCGCGCGGACAGCGGTGAGACCAGCATCATCGCCACGCCCATCGGGGCGAAGTACAGCCCCGCCATGACCATCGACTGGCCGAGCCCGTAACCGGTGGCCTCCGGCAGCTGGAGCAGCTGCGGGAGGATCAGCGACATCGCGTAGAACGAGAAGCCGACCATGATCGAGGCGAGGTTGGTCAGCAGCACCTGGCGCCGTGCGGTGGTCCGCAGGTCGACCAGCGGCTCGGCGGTGCGCAGCTCGAACAGGCCCCACAGGGCCAGGATCACCGCGGCCGCGCCGAACAGCCCGAGCGTCGTACCGCTCGCCCAGCCCCAGTCGCCGCCCTTGGTGATGGGCAGCAGCAGACAGACGAGCCCGGCCGTCAGCCCGATCATGCCGAGCAGGTCGAAGCGGCTCGGGGTGCGTACGGCGGACTCCGGGACGACGGCCAGCACCAGCGCGATCGCTATCGCGCCCAGCCCGGCGGCCCCGTAGAACAGCACGTGCCAGCTGGTGTGCTGCGCGACGAACGCGGCCGCGGGCAGCCCCAGCGCACCGCCGATGCCGAGCGACGAGCTCATCAGGGCCATCGCCGAGCCCAGCTTCTGCGGCGGCAGCTCGTCCCGCATGATGCTGATGCCCAGCGGAATGGCGCCCATCGCCCCGCCCTGGATGGCCCGGCCGACCACCATCACCACCAGCTCGGAGGTGACGGCGCAGGTCAGCGAGCCGACGACGAGCAGCGTCAGCGCGACCATCAGCATCCGGCGCTTGCCGAACATGTCCCCGAGCCGCCCCATGACGGGAGTCGAGACGGCGCCCGCGAGCAGGGTCGCGGTGACCACCCAGGACGCGTTCGAGCTGGTGGTGTGCAGCAGCTGCGGCAGCTCGCTCACGAGCGGGACGACCAGCGTCTGCATCACCGAGACGGCGATGCCGCAGAACGCGAGCACCGCCACGAAACCGCCACCGACCTCGCGCTGCGGGAGCGACGGGCCGGTGGTCGGCGCCTCACTCAAGGGCTCCTCGACGCGGGGTGGGGCTGACTGGGGCATGCGGATGCGGCCTCCAAGCGGTACAACAGGGATGAGTGGGAGATGTGCATCCTACACATGATGTGTATCGTGCACACTTCTGTTTGCATGGAGCGGGGGCGACGAGGAGGAAGCGTGCTGGAGCGGCTGGAACTGCTGGAACGCGAATTGATGCTGGTCGCCAGGTGCCACGTACTGACACCCCGGGACCGCAAGGCGTCCGGTGACGAGTCGTGCGCCGACCGCCTGGACCGCTCCGCCTACCTCGTCCTCTCCCGCCTGGACGCGGAGGGCGCGATGTCGATCGGCCAGCTCGCCGACGCGTTCCAGCTGGACGTCTCCACCGTCAACCGCCAGACCGGCACCCTGCTGCGCGGCGGCCTGGTCGAGCGCATCCCCGACCCCGACGGCGGCCTCGCCCGCAAACTCCGCGTCACCGCCCTGGGCACCGAACGCCTCACCGCCGAACGCGACCGCCGCCGCACCAGCCTGGCCCGGCTCCTGGAGGACTGGACGCCAGAAGATCTCTCCCGCTTCGGCGAGGTCCTGACCCGCTTCAACCGCGAGGTCGAAGCCCACGACGGCCGCCCCTGGCCCCGCGAGGAGACCACGGAATCCCCGGCCGAGGGCAAGCGTTGACCTGAGCACGGACCCCATCCGAGGAGGACGACACGATGTCCACCCACACCCCCCATCCCCACACCGGCTCGGGAGCGGGCCACCGCGTGGACGTGACCCGCGGCACGCAGCACGTCAAGGTCACCATCGACGGCCAGGTCGTCGCCGAGACGGACCGCCCGCTGCTGCTCCACGAGACGGGCCTGCCCGTGCGCTACTACCTCCCGCCGGAGGACGTGGACCTGACCCTGTTCGAGCCCACCGACACCCGCACCACCTGCCCCTTCAAGGGCGAGGCGGCGTACTGGACGTACATCGGCCCGGACAGCGGAGCCGAACTGCGCCCCGACGTGGTCTGGGCGTACCCGCAGCCGATCGACGCGGTGCCGGAGATCAAGAACCACCTGTCGTTCTACGACTCGGTAGCCGAGATCACCGTGTCGTAAGGCTTGGGGGGAAGGCCCCATCACCCCATCAGGGGCCTTCCCCGAACCCCTCACGGGGAACGGCTGACGCGTGCACCTCCACGCGTACTCCTGGCTGGGCGAGAAGGACCTGTTCGACCACGAGATCCTCCGCCGCCTCCCCGACCGCCCCCTGCCCCCCGTGACGCCGGAGGACGAGGAGCACTACCGCACCCAACTGGACACCTTCCGCCGCTCCGAGCTACCGCCCATGGAAACGGCGTACTGGCTCCTCAAAACCCCCGCCCTCATCCGCGCCACCTTCCACGAACCCAAGGACGCCGCCACCTGGCTGGGCCAACAGCTCACCGAACACGCCCCCGGCTTCCACTCCCGCCAGGAAGCCGACACCGCCCGCCTGTCCCGCCTGGTGGCCACGGCCACGGACCGTCTGTCCGAGGGCGGCGACATCTCCCTGGGCTTCTACGTAGGCCGCACGTCCTTCCTCTCCCTGGCCGTGGTGACGTGCTCCCCGAACTCCTCGACCCCGGACCTCCGCTGCCCCCAGCTGAGTCCGCCTACCTACGGGAACTGAGTACCCGGCGCGATCCGTCCCCGCCCCGCCCGCGGTTGAGTGGACGGATGAACGAGACAGCTTCCGCCGAACCGAGCGCCGCCGACACGCCCGACGCGGGACACGACCGAAGGCTCCGCACAGCGGCGAAGGTCGGCGTCGGCCTGCTGATCCCCACCGCCATCATCAGCATCGTGCTCTCCCTGATGACGGAGCGCGCCGCCGATTGCATCACGAACGGCAACCAATGCTCCGCCATCCCTGGCCCGGTGATCTTCGGCGCGTTCCTCGTGTCGGCGGCGCTGGGCCTCTTCGCCGCAAGCTGCCCCCAGCAGCGGCTGCCGTTCTCCACCGCCCGTTCCTGGGCGGTCAAGTTGCAGTGGCTCGCTCAGCTGACGATGGCGATGCTGCTGCTCGCCTCTCCCTGAGCCCGCTCAGCTCTGCTGCTTGCCGGTCTTGCCCGTCATGTCGGTGGTCTGTCCCGCCGACGGAACCTCCGGGTCGACCTCGGTGCCGACGTCGGAGAACTCGATCAGCGTGCGCACTGTCATCTTCCGCGGGACGGCGGATTTGTCCGACCGTTCCGTGGGCTTCACGTTCATGGTGATCTGCTGACGGCGGATGCGGCCCTGGTCGTCCAGCCAGACCTGAGGCACAGCCCGGCGGGTCCCGCGGAGGCTGTCGGGCGTGACCGCCAAGGAAATGACCAGGGCAGGGTGGCTCTGTGGGCGACGACGGCAGCGCGCCTCGCGTGCGCGCTGGGCGGCGGATGACCGATGCCCCGCGCCGGCCGGCATCACCGGTCGCGGCATGGCCGACGACCAGGCGAAGACGCACCGCAGGGTGGCCGCCGACACGCTGTTCCCGTTCTCCCGGGGCACCCTCGTGCAGACGGCCAAGATGCTCGATGTGCGAGAAGGGCCGCGCTGCTTTCGCCGTGCGTATCGGGCCCGCCCGGCAGTGCGCGACGAGGGCGCCGTCAGATCTTGATGACGGTGACGCGTCCGCCGCACAGCGCCGTGAGGTCCTCCGGGTCGGAGGTGAGCACTGTTGCGGGTCCGGGGGCGGCGAGCGCGGTGGCGCTGAGCATGGCGTCGATGGCGTACGTGGGCGTGGACCACTTCCACGAGGGTGGCGGCGCTTGGCGGTCCCGTTGAGGTGTCAGGGTGCGAGGTCGGTCAGGAGATCGTCGAGGACGGTCTCCTCCTCGACGCGTACGCCGAGTTCGCCGAGGGCGGCCCGCAGGTCCGGGTCCCAGGGAGTGGTGGCGGGTGTGCCCGTCAGGGATGGTGCCAGGGGGCTTCTGCCGGCGGCTGCGCGGTAGTCGGCGGCGGTGTAACGCCAGGGGCGCCAGGGGACGCGTCGCAGCAGGGCGGCGGCGATGCGTACGCCGCCCCAGTCGAAGTCGCCGTGGTAGAGCAGATGCGCCCGGTGCGAGTGCAGGTGGCGCAGGAGGGTGAGGGCGGCGGCCGAGGGCTGGCCCTGGAGACAGATCAGGGGCGGGCAGGCGGGGCCGTAGGCGTCGGCCGCGGTGGCGAGCACGGTCGGGTTCTCGCAGACGCGCACCACCGGGGGCGTTGCTCGGGGAGGGGTGCGGGTGAGCTGGCGCAGGGTGAGCACGGTCGGTTCCCCGGTGCCGGCCGCCCAGTCGAGCGCGGGTGTGCCGCGCAGGCCCAGGGTCAGGACGGTGGAGGACAGGGCGTCCTTGAGGAGTCCCGCGGAGGCCCATGCCTCGCGGCGCCACTCGGCTCCGGTGCCGTCGGGGAAGCCGGTCAGGGCGCGGATGCCGGAGTGGACGAGGGTGGCGAGCGGAGTGCCGTCGTCCAGGGCGTGGGCGTTGCCGAGGGTGCGGGCGGCGAACGCGGGGAGGGAGACGGCCGGATCCGTGGGCAGGGCCCGCAGCGCCGTCGCGGTGGAGGCGAGCAGGGACCGGGCGGTCCCCGGGCCGCGTGCGAGGCGGCGGACGAGGCCGCTCGCGCGTAGGTGCTCGCCCCAGTCGGCCAGTCCGGGCCGCTCGGAGCACACGTCGGTGAGCGGCGTGTACGCGTCCTGCCAGGCGTCCGCCTCCCGTTGGCGTACGTCGCTGAGCAGGGTGACGGGCCCGGTGAGGGCGATGACGGCGGCGGCGAGGCCGTCGGGACTGACGCCGGAGCGGCGCAGAACGGCGTCGACGGCGTCGAGCCGGACGCTCAGCGAGCGCCCGCCGCCGGGGGCCCGGCCCAGCAGGCGTTCGGCGGCGGCGCGCTCGCCGTCGGTGGGCGCGGCCAGGGTGACCGGGCCGGTGAGTGGCTCGGCACGTTCCAGGCGGCGGCGTATCCGGTCCAGCAGCCAGGCACAGCCCGGGTCGCCGAGGAGGCGGGTGAGGCGGTCGCGGTCGACGCGCCCGGCGGGGGCATCGGATGCGCTCATGTGGAGGTCGTCCCCCTTCCTCGCCACGGTCGGTCCTTCCTTTTCACGGCCGGTCCCGCTTCCCAGCCTCAGGCCCACAGGGCGTTCTGGCCGGACGCGGGGGCCTCGGCGGGGGCCTCGGCGGGGGCCGGGCCGGGTCCCCCCGGCGAGTGTGCCGGTGCGGGGACGGTCGCCGTGCGGCGGTCGGGTTCGGGGGCCCGTGCCCGCTCGGCGCCGTCCCACTGCCAGCGGGTCACCAGGACCGCGTCGATGTCGTCGACGCGGGAGAGCTGGGCGATGGCGATGCCGGGCACTTGCGGGTAGCAGGCCCATTCACGTTCGCTGGTCATCACCACATCCAGGTCGAAGGCGTGGAGCAGGCCCAGGCACTTGGCGCGGGAGTCGTCGTCGACGCCGGCGAAGGCTTCGTCCAGGGTGACCAGGCGCGGGGCGTGGGGAGCGGCGGTGGCGTAGTGAGCGGAGGCGGCGGCGAACAGGGGTACGGAGACCGCCAGGACGCGTTCGCCACCGGAGGCCGGACCGGTGGCGGGCACCCAGGCACCGTGCTGGTGGCGTTCGATGCCGAATTCGTGCCAGGCACGGTAGTCGAGCGCGGTGGTGAGCACTTCCAGCCAGCTGCCCGTGGCGTTCTCGGCCTGCGCGCGGGCGATCTGGGCCTGCAGGAACTCGCCGACCGCCGCCCGGTCCTCGGCCGCCCAGGCGTCGGCGGACTGGCGCAGCCGTGTCCGCGCCTGTGCCAGGCCGGCCGGTGCCTTGCGGGAGGGCCGCCACATCAGCCGCAGCTTCATGCCGGTGGAGGTGGGCCGCTGCTCAAGTTCGGTGTTCATGGCGTGTACCTGGCGCTCGGCGGTGCCGATCAGCTCTTGCAGGGTGCCGGCGACCTCGGTCAGCAGGTGGGTCTCCAGGATTTCGCGTTCGTGCGCCGACAGAATGCGGGACAGTTCCTCGACCTCGGTGGCCAGGGCCCCGGCCAGTTCGGGCACCGCCCGCTCGCGGCCCTGGTAGACGAGGTCGACGATCATCCCGTCCTCGGTCATGCGCGCCGTGGCGCGGTGGCCGCCCCGGGAGAGGACGTCCTGGAGCTTCTTGTACTCCTCGCTGAGCCGCTTCTGCACGCGTTCCCAGGCGCCGTCGGAGTCGTCCGTGCCGGACAGGGCCGCCTCGATCGCCCGGGCGAGCGCGATCGCCGGGGTGGCGGCCCAGACGCCGCCGTCCAGCGGTGGCACGGGAGCCTCGGGCAGGGCGACGGTCAGCAGGCCGGTGGCCGCGAACCGCTGGAGCGCGGCGATGGCCTCGGCGCGCGTGGCCGCCGCTTCATGGACGTCCTTGTCCAACTGCTCGATGCGGCCCTCGGCACGGCCGGCCCGGCGGTCCGCGGCGGAGTACGCGTCACGGGCCTGCTTCTGGTCCCGCTCGCATGACGCGAGGGCATCCGCGGTTTCGGTCAGACGGCGCTCCAGGTCGGCGACGGCCGCGCCGACGGTCGAGCGGAGCGTGGTGTGGTGTTCGTCCGCGGCGGCGGCGAGCCGGGCCGCCTCGGCCATGCGCTGGTCCAGTTCGGTCACCCGCTCCCCGGTCCGGTCGGCTTCCGCCCGCTCGTCGGCGACGGCGCGTCGCGCCTCGGCGCGGTCGCGCAGGGACGGCCACAGGGCGGCGAGGGCGGCTGTGTGGTCGGCCAGGGACTGGCGGACGGCCGTGAGGGACGGCCGGTCGGCGGGCAGGTTCACGGCGTCGGCCGTCTCGGTCAGCGCGGTGACCGCTTCGGCCTCGCGGTGGGCCGCCTCGGTGAGTTCGGCCGCGCGCTCCTCCTCGCGGGTACGGGCCCGGTGGGCGGCGTCCGCCGCCGCGGCGGCCACCGCGTGGGCGTGGCGCAGGGGAGCGTCGTCGGGGACGGCGGCGAGTTCGGCGTCCAGGGTGCGCCGGCGCGCGGCCACCGTGGCGCGTTCGGCTTCATGGCGTGCCGTGCTGTCGGCCAGGGCGTCCAGTTCGCCGCGCAGGGTGGCGATCCGGGCGCGGCGTGCTTCCTCGCGGGCGCCTTCGCCCACGTACACGGCCGCTTCCTTCGACCAGCCGCCGGTCAGCGCGCCGACGCGGAAGCGGCCGTCCGCCGCCACCCAGGTGCCGGGCGTACCGGTGTCCCCGAGACCGATGGCCGCCAGGAGAGCGGATACGGCGGGTTCACCGACCTGCGCGGCCCGGGGATCGCCGTGGTCGACGGCGGGCCGCAGCGCGTCGGCGAGCACGGAGCCGGCCGGCGACGCCTGCGAAGGCAGCGGGGACAGCAGCACGTCGTGCCCGCTCGCCTCCAGAACGGTGCCGTCCGGGCACACCCATGCGTCCAGGAGCCCGGACGCCTCCAGCGCGGCTTCCAGCCCCGCCCGTTCGTCCGGAGTGACGTGGTCGTGGAAGTCGACCAGCCTCCACAGAGGGGATCCGGGAGTCCGGTCGCGCAGGCCCGGGGTACGCGTGTGGGGTGCCTCCGGCCCATGCTGACCACCGGCCTCCAGGTCCGCCAGCTCCCTGCTCGCCGCGGTGCGCCGCTCGGCCAACTCGGCCAGCCGCTGGCCGAGTGCGGCGGCCCGGTCGGCCAGGTCCGCGGCCTGCCCGCGGTGAGCCGCCGCGGCCTGTTCCCGGGCGGGGCCGGGGCCGTGCAGATGCGTGGCCCAGTCGTGCAAGGCGTCCAGGAGCCCCGTCGGGTCGGGAAGGCTCAACTCCGTGCACCGGTCGAGATGTTCGCGTACGGCGCTCACCAGGTCCCGGCCCGCCTGGGCGGCGGAGGCCTCCGCCTGGGCCCGGCGTTCGGCGGTGTGGGCGGCCTCGGTCTGGGCCTCGTCCAGGCGGCGGGCGGCGGCCCGCCGTTCGCCGGCGGCCTGTTCGGCTTGCCCGGCCAGCTCCTCCACGTGGTCGAGGGTGCGCCTCCGGCGTGCCACCGACTCCTCCGCCGCGTGGCGCAGTTCCGCCTCCGGGACCGCCTCGTGGGGCCCCAGTACGTCGTCGAGCCGGGCCGCCCGGGCCGTCTCCCGCGCCTGGCGCAGGGTGTACTCGACCTGCTGCCCGGCCGCCGCCAGCCGCCCTTCGGCGCTCGTCAGGCGGCCGAGGACGCGGGAGTTCGCCTGGGCGGCCTGGTCCCGGTCCGCCTCTGCCCGGGCACGCTCGTCGGCGGTGCGCCGCGCATCGGCCGCGGCCTGCTCCAGCTCCCGGGCGCTGCGCATCTCCGGCCCCGCGCGCAGCGCGGTGTCCTGAGCCGTCAGCCGCACGGCCGTCTCTTCCAGCCGGGCGATCCGCTCCGCGGCCTCGTCCCGCTGCCGCTCGGCCTCTTCCCGCTCGGTCCGCGCCTGGGACAGGTCACGGTGCAGCTGTTCGTAGCGGGCGTGTTCGCTGCGCGGCAGCCGGGCCCGCCGGCGAGTGGCCACGCGGGCGTAGCGGCGGTAGTGGTCGAGGAAGGCAGAGGCGGCCCGTTCGGCCTCACTGGCCGCTCGCAGTTCCTCCTTCTCCTCGTCCAGGGAGCGGAACGCCTCCGCCACATCGGCGATCACCGCCTGGTCCATGGGCGGCAGCGCCTCGGTCAGCGCGCGGGACAGCGCCGTCTCGTTGGGGCGCTTGGACAGCTGGGGCTGGCGCAGCTGGATGAGCAGGTCGACCAGGGCGGCGTAGCGTCGCTCGCCGAGCCCGAACAGCGCCTCGTCGACCGCCCTGCGGTACGCCTTCGCCTGGTCGTGGACCATGCCGCGGCCGGCGACGGCCTCGGCCAGGCGGTCCCGCGACAGCGCGGTGCCGGTGGCGTCGAGCAGGGTCAGCTCCTCGCCGACGCGCTGGTCGGTGACCGCGTACCAGTGGCGGGCGATGCCGCGGCCCGTCACCGCCTTCAGCCCGCACAGCAGTGTGCGGAAGTGCGCCCGGCCCGAGTCCTGGTCGCGGCGGCCGAATTCGATCCAGGTGTAGCCGAGCCGCTCCGGGTGCGGGTGCCGGCCGCCGAGCAGCAGGTTCCACTCCATGCGCTTGCCCGGGTCGGCGTCGGGTTCCACCCGGCGCGCGGACAGGTCACCGTCCAGGAGGAAGGGCAGGGTCAGGGCGAGCACCTTGGACTTGCCGGTGCCGTTGTTGCCGCGCAGCAGGAGGCGGCCGTCGCGGAACCAGAACTCCTCCGCGTCGTAGTGGAAGAGGTCGACCAGGCCGATGCGCAGCGGCTGCCACCGGCCGGGTGTCGGGTCGGGCAGGGCGGTCACGACTGCGGTGCCTTTCGCTTGGGGGCGCGGGGTGTGCGAGGAGCACGCGGTGTGCCGGAGGATGCCTGTCCCGGCTCCGTCACGACGGTCTCACCGACCGCGTACCGCGCGAGCGCGGGCAGTGGCACGACGCCTCCCGGGGTGGCGGCGACCAGGCCGAGCGCGGTGAGCCTCTCCAGCGCCTGGCCGACCAGCTCCGCCTCCGCGCCGGGCTGCTTGGCGCTCTTGGACCAGAACGCACCGTGTTCGGTGGCCATCTCCCGAACCTTGCCTTCGAGGCCGGCGCGGCTCACCTCGCCGTCCGTGGCCGCCAGGTGTTCGGCGAGCAGCAGGGTGACGTGGCCGTGCGTGCCCTGCTCCGGCATCCGTATGTCGGTCAGATCGTCGTGCGGGTCGACCATGGCGATGCCCTCGGCCCGCACTTCGGCGACCAGGCCGGTCAGCTCGGTGATGCGAGCGGTGAGGAAGGCACGCTGGCGGGTCAGGTAGGCGAGTTCCTCGTCGGTCAGCTCGTCGTAATACAGCACCGGGTCGTCCAGCAGCCTCCGGGTCAGCCGCTGGCGGATCGCGCGGAATCGGAGCTCGTCGCTGTCCAGCGCGCTCTCGGCGGTCAGCTCGGCCAGCCGGTCCTCGAAGTCCTCGGCGATGATCGTCGACGGGCCCCGGCGGGCGGCCAGCAGTCCGGCCAGGACGCGCCGCTGCACGTCGTAGAGCACGTCGCCGCTGCCGCTGACGTACGCCTCCTCCTCGCCGGCAACCCGCCGCAGCACCCCATGGCGCAGCAGCAGCCGCACGACCGCCGCCAGGTCCAGGCGTTCGTCGCGGCGCTCCATCGTGAACTGCACCCCGGCGGCGGCCAGATGGGGATCGGCGGCGTCCAGCACCACCTGCTCGGCCAGCCGGCCCAGGGCGATCTGCGCCTCACCCCGCTCCAGCGCGGCCAGGGCCAGACACAGCAGCACATACCGGCGGCGCGTGAACGCGGCGCGGCCACGGGACGCCTCGCGCGCCGGATGGGTGGGATCGCCCAAGGTGCCGGGCATCCGGGCCAGCCGGGCGGCCTCCGCGTCCACCCGCAGCGACCAGCCGGTGTTGCGGTCGAACCAGTCGCGCAGCTCGGAGGCGTGCTGCCGCACCAGCCGGAACTCGTCCGCGTGCGGGCCCCGCGCCAGCAACAGCGGCTCCTTCAACAGCGTCCGGGCCGCCTTGTGCACCTCGGCCGTGCGCCGGCCGTCCAGCACCTCGCCCAGGGGCGTGGTCATAGCTCCCCCTCGATCGTCTTTGCCGGTGTGTGGCCGTCCCGCGCGGCCGGGGCGGTGAGGTCGGCGATGTCGACCAGGTGGTCGGGGCCGCGGAAGGTCCCGCCCGCCGTGCGGATGTCGGCCGTCGTCCCGTCGGCGAGCGCCGTCAGCCGGATCTCCATCGAGCCGTCGTTGCTGGTCGCCACGGTGCTCGTCATACCGGGCCGCCACGTGGCCAGGGCATCGCCGAGCAGCTGGAGGAACAGCCCGAAGGCCACCGGGTCGAGCTCTCCCAGCGCGGACAGTCGTGTGGTGCCGTCCGTCGCGAGCCGGGCCCGGGCGGCGGCGATCTCCTCGGCCTGCCTGGCGGCGATCTCGGCGAGCCGGTGTCGCTGCTCGGAGCGGTCCCGCACCCGGCGGGCCCGGCCGCGGCGCTCGTAGCTGCCGGTACGGCGCAGTTGGGGGCTGATGCGCAGCGGTTCGGCATCGGCCCACGGCGTGGACGCGGGCACCGGGTGGGCCGTGTGCTCGGCCAGCGTATCGGCGTCCACGGTCAGATGACGCGCGGAGTACAGGCCGAAGGCGGCGCGCCACAGCCGGTGCCGCGCCTCGTCGTCCGGGGCCTCGGCGAACCAGCGGGCCAGGGTACGGAAGTCCGCGGACCGGTCCGAACGCCCGGCCCGCCGCTCGTTCAACTGCCTGACCACCGCGAGGAGCTGCGGGATCGCCCCGAGGGCCCGCCCGCGCAGCAGCCGGGCCTGCGACTCACGGCCGTCCGCCGAGACGAACCAGGCGGTGAGCCCCGACCACTTCGCCGTCCACCGCTCGTACGCCTGTTCCTCGGCGCTTTCGGCGTCCTCGGGCGCGGCGTCGGCCGCCTCACGGGCCGCCGCCAGCCGCAGCAGCACACCGGCCCGCTCGTCCTGCTCCAGCTCGCCGATGAGCACCGCGATCCGCCCGCCCAGCGTGATCAGGTCCTGGATGAACCGCTCCAGGTACTGGATCAGCCGGTCCTTGTAGGCGAGGAACACCTCGACCTCCACACCGTGCAGATCCATGGTGCGCTGCAGCGACCCCATGAACGCCCGCGCGTTCTCCGCCAGCGCCTCGAACCGGCCCGTCAGCGCCGACAGCGCCAGGTGCGCCTTCGCCGCGTCCGGCCCGTCCCCCTCCCGCTCGGCGGCGATCACGAGCAGCGCCCGCAGCTGCGTGACGATGTCGTGCAGCGCCACCGCCTGCAGCGCACCGCGCCGCCCCAGCGCCTCGTCGTACACCGACAACGCCTGCTCGGCGGCCTCCCCGGCCTGCGTGAGCTGGTAGATGAACCGCTTGCGGTAGAAGTCCTCGACCGCGGTGACCCGGGAGGTGTCCGGATCCGCCCGCAGATTGCCCCACTCCACGAGGCTGTCCAGGGCCTTCACCACCGCGTCCAGCTCCGGCGGCCGGTGCTCCGGGGGCAGCGAGGCGTGCACGTCCTCGGGCCGCAGATGCACCGCGAACCGCTCCTTCGCCGCGAGGAACGCCCGCATCACCTGTCGGTACAAAACCGCGTTCCGCACGGTCAGATGGGTGAACGGCGCGTGCCCGATGTCGCCCGGGCCGGAAGCTGGTGACGTCATCGTCCCGGCATTCTTCCCGACGCCCGCGCCAGGGCGGAAATCCCCGCCGCGGGGCTTGACAGGACGCCCTGCCGCTTACGTGTCACCACACTGACCCCCCACCGAGAGCACGACGACGCGACGTACCGCGTCGGCGGCCGGCTCCGCCGCCAGGGACGTCACCGGCCACGAAGAAAACCGTACGGCGCCCCACTGACAACCGCGGCGAACGCGGCACGACCCCCGCCACGCTCAGGGGTGAGGGCGATGCGCGGTGAAGGCTGAACTGATGCGGGATCTGCCTTTGCCGAGATCGCCCACCGGATAGGTTCATCCCATGCCCAGCCGCCTCCTCGAACTCCACGTCGAGAACTTCCGAAGCCTGCGCGACGTGACCATCCCGCTCGGTCCGCTGACCGTGCTGGTGGGACCGAACGGCGTGGGCAAATCGAACGTGCTGAAGGTTTTCGACTTCCTTGCCGACATCATTCGCACGGACCTCCAGCCCGCGCTCGACGCGCGGGGCGGGTTCGACGAGGCCGCCTTCTGGGGTGGCGTGAAGCCACCCACCTTCATGCGCGTGCAGCTGAAGGCGACCTGGACGAGCAACTCCACACTCAACGCGCCCGACGAATACAGCCTCACGATCCGGCGCCGATCCCTTCCCGCGAACCGGGACAGCAGTCGAGCCGCCTACACCCTGTCCCGCGAAGAGAGCTTCGTATTCAAGCGAACGCAGGGGCGGGGGCGGCGCATCACCATCTCCGGTGAGGAAGCGAGGGTGGTCGACAAACGTGCCGGCAGGCAGGAGGGCCGAAAAAGCAGTTTCGGTATCCGCAGACTGAGCAGTGGCTTGTCCACACTCCCCAGGCTCGGCCCCTCAGACGGTGGTGACGAGGTGACCCGCGTCGCGGACCGCCTCTCCTCCTTCCGGGTCTTCGATGTGGACGTGGCTGCCGCCCGGATGCCCACTCAGTTGCGTGCCGCGGACATGACGACGCTGGCGCCCCACGCCGAGAACCTTGCCGCGTTCCTGATCAGCCTCAGCGGTCGGGATGACATCTGGGAGAATCTGGTCGAGGACGCCCGGCTGGTTCTCCCGCAACTGGAGAACATCGAATTCGAAGAAGCCGGCGGTTCGATCGATCAACTCACCGTCGTCCTGCGCGAGCGCAGTCTGCGCCGCCTGACCCCGCTGGCCGATGCCTCCTACGGCACGGTCCGGCTGCTCGGGCTGCTCGCCCTTCTCTACGACCCGCATCCGCCGGCCTTCACCTGTATCGAGGAAATCGATCATGGGTTGCACCCGCAGGCGCTGGAGCTCGTGGTGCAGCGGCTTCGGGAAGCATCCGAACGCACCCAATTCATCGTCGCCACTCACTCGCCCGCCCTCGTGAACCGGCTTCGTCCCGGCGAGTTCGTCGTCTGCGATCGGGACGACGACGGCGCGTCGATCATTCCGGCGCTGACGGTGAGCGAAGTCGAAGCGATCGTGGAGGAATCCGGCGACCAGCCACTCGGCGAACTGTGGTTCGCGGGCGTGCTCGGCGGCGACCTCACCGGGGGCGCGTTGTGACCAGCAGAGGTCGGGGAGGTGGCCGGCGCGGCGGTACGCCGGACCGAGTCATCGTCCTCGCCGGTGAGGATCAGAACGACTGCGAGATCATGGCCGCTTTGATACGCGCGCACCGTCCCGACTTAGGCGCGGCCGCCAAGCTGGTCCGTATCAACGACCCCGTGCGACTGCGCAAAAAGTCCGGCCCTGACCTGACAGCGGCGGTGAAGGCACTTACCGGAAAGGCGCGGGCCAAGGCGCTCCAGCAGAAGGCAGAGCTTCTCGGGTTTGTGGTCCACGAGGACGTGGATGGTTTCACCGATCCGGACTACAGAAGAGTCCGTACCGCGGTCACGGAGGAATTCGGCCGGCAGTGCGACGGGTTGCACCACACCGCTCTCGCGCTCGCCGCTTGGGAATCCGAGGGCTGGCTCCTCCTCTTCCCGGACGCTTTCCCTCACGTACGTCCGAGGTGGAAAGTTCCGGCTCGGTTGCGCGGCAAGGACACGGGCCGGATCAGAGATCCCAAGGAAGCGCTCAAAGGACGGCTCGGCTCACCGCCCTTTCGTGAGAGCGACGGCCCTCTGGTCGCGCGTAAGGCGCTGGAGCGCGGCCTGATCTCCGCTCCGGAGGGCAGAAACGACTCCTACACGGACTTCGTCGAGGACCTCAAGGGCTGGGCGTGAGCCCCGGAGCACCGGGTATCGCGCCGAGTGTGGTGCGGCTGGATTACTGCCACCGGCCACTTACCGAAAGCGTACGCGGCGGCGTTGGCCTTCCCTGGGCTGGCGAAGCATCAAGGGCACAACCACGACAGATCGGAAGTATCATGCGCAGCCTCACCGAGGCGAACCTCAAGATGCTGGCCGGTCCGCGTTCATACGAGCGTGGGCTCGGCTACTTGGACGCGGTGTCCGGGGTCGAGGTCGGTGACGGCTGGGTCACCGCGAGCGTCCACGGGACGGAGCGGTACGAGGTGGAGCTGACGCTGGACGGGCCAGGTGGGCTGTCCGGTGAGTGCGACTGCCCGTACGGCATGGAGGGCAACTTCTGCAAGCACCTGGTCGCCCTCGGCCTGAGCGTGCTCGCCCAGCGGGAGAGCCTGCCGCGGCAGCGGAAGGCGGCCCAGACCCGTGCGCAGGACCTCGACGGGTGGCTGTCCGCCCTGTCCAAGGACGAGTTGCTCGCCCTGATGCGGGAACAGGTCGGCGAGGACCGGCAGTTGCGGCGCCGCCTGGAGCTTCGGGCCGCGAGCGCTCGCGGAGACCTCGCCGCGGTCCGCGCCCGTATCCGCGATCTGCTGGACATCTCACCGTTCGCGCAGTACGGCTACGTCGAGTACGCCGACGCCCGCGCCTACGCCGACCAGGCCGGGCAGGCGGTGTCCGCGATCGGCGCGCTCACCGGTTCGGGCCGGGCTGACGACGCGATCACCCTGGCACGGGAGGCGATGAAGCCACTCGCCGACGCGGTGGAGATGGTCGACGACTCCGACGGCTGGCTCGGGCAGGTCGGTACAGACCTCGCCGACGCCCACCTCGAAGCGTGCCGTGCGGCACGCCCCGATCCCGAGGAGCTCGCGCGCTGGCTGGTCGGTCATGCGCTCGGCGACGTGGACGACGGCCTCACGGACATCGATCCGCTCGACTACGAGGACATCCTCGGCGAAGAGGGCATGACCGTCCTGCGGAAGTCGGCGGTCGAGGCGTGGCGGGGCAACCGCCGCGGCTGGGCGGAGAAGTACCTGATGGAGCGTGTGGCCAAGGCGGGAGGCGACGTCGACGCGGTGATCGCCGTGCACGCGGCCGACCTGTCACCGAACGGCCACACCCACCTGGTCATCGCCCACGAACTGGACACCGCCCGGCGCCCCGACGAGGCCCTGCGCTGGGCGGAACGCGGCATCCAGGACGCCCGCGACCTCGCCGCCGTCGACACGGCCCTCGTCGACTACCTCTGCGACCGCTACACCCAGGCGGACCGGCTCCCCGATGCCGTCGCCCTGCGCCGCGACCACTTCGGCGCCCGCCGCACCCTGCTCGCGTACCAGCAACTACGAGCCGCCGCACGGGCCGCGGACTGCTGGCCGACTGAACGCGACGGGGCGCTGACCCTGCTGGGTGCCGACGCGGAGCAGCGCCAACCGTCCCGGTACGTCAGCTCCGTCCTGGTCGACGCCCTGCTCGACGACAAGGACGTCGACGCCGCCTGGGAGGCCGCCACCGAGACCGGTGCCCACGACGAACAATGGCTCACTCTCGCCGACCAGGCCCGCCCCACCCGCCCCGCCGACGCGCTCCGCGTCTACCACCGGCTGGCCGAACCCCTCACGAAGGAGACGGGCAACGCGATCTATGAGCAGCTGACCAGCCTGCTGCTGAGCATCCGCGACTGCCACCGCCGCCTGGGCACCCAGGACGAGTTCACCACGTACCTGACCGCCCTGCGCGCCGACCAGAAGCGCAAACGAAACCTGATGCGGCTCCTCGACCAGCACGGCTTGTGAACCCACAACCGGCCCCGGAAGCCGCGCCTGTACGGCCGGAGCCGGAGCCGGGGCCGGAACGAGCCGGGGGTGGGCGGCCATCGCATGGCGCGGACCGCCTGCTGTGGTGTGGCGCTGCCGCACGTTCTCCCTTGCCGCCGTTGGAGTCGTCGCTCCTGGTATTGACCCTCCACGTGACGACCGAGGAAGCGCCCCTCTCACCTATGGGTGTGGTCGGATCACAGGTCCACGGCGCGGGGCGGGCGGCGGATACCGGTGGGGGTGATACGGAACGGGGGTGCTGGGGAGAGGGGCGAGCCGATTGCCCGCCTCGACCGCACTAGCACTGTCGTCATACGCGTATTACGATGCCTTCGTGGCAAGGACGCGCATCACCATCAGCTTGGAGCAGGACCAGGCCGAACGCATCAGACAACACGCGGAACGGGCGGGCATGGACGTCTCGGCATACCTCGTGCATGCCGCAACGCGCCAGATGGCCGAGAGCGACGCCATAGAGGAACAGTTCGCCGAGGTGGACGCACTGATCGCCCGCGCAGAGCAGGCGGCGGACGGGCTGCCCGCCGAACCCGCCCCGGAACCGGCCGCGGACTTGACGGAGCAGGAACGCCGCGAGGTCGAGGAGGCCCTGGGCCTCGTCCACGGCCGGGACCGGCAAGGCCGCCATCCGGGACACGCCGCGTGAGCGCACGGGTGCCGGTCTACGACACCGGCATGCTCATCGCACTCGCCGACCGCAAGGCGAAGGCGGTGGCTCTCCACGAGGGGCTGCGCACGGTCCCGCACCGCGCGCTGGTGCTCGGCCCGGTGCTCGCCCAGGTGTGGCGCCCCCAGCCGGCGCTGGTGCACGCCCTGTCCGGCGTCCTGAAGGACTGCACGGTCCCGCAGGCCCGTACGTCCGAGCCGCCCGTGCGCGAGACGAAGGCAGGCCGTCCTGAGTGTCTGGCCTGTGCGACGGGCCCGGAGCTCGCGGACTGGCGGCGCATCGGTACCGCTCTGGGGCAGGCGGCCCTGCCGACGAAGAAGCGGCCGGACGCGGTGGACGCCTGGGTGGCCCTGGCAGCGGCCCGGCACGGCAGCGCGGTGATCTTCACCACCGACCCGGACGACATCCACGCCTACCTGACGGTCCTCGCGCCGACGGACGTGCACGTGGTCGCTGTCTGACGACCAGAGTTCCTCCCCCCGCCCCGTCCAGATGGCCGCGCAGGGCGGTGAACGAGCTCCGTCGGCAGGTGCGGGGCGTGGGGCTGGGCCCTGCGCAGACTCGCTTCGCGAGCGAGTGCCGCGGCGATCAGCTGGCAACGGCCATCCAGTGCCACGGCCTCCCCGCGCGCCGGCCGTTGAACTCGCCGAGGGTCCTCCACCCGCTTCGCCATTGACCACGGCCGTGATACTTGGCACGGCAGGAGCAGGTACACAGAAAGCCCTGGGCGTTCTGGCAGGAAGAGTTGCACCTTTCACGCGGGTTGTACTCGCGGCCGATGAGGACGCTCGGGTACCTGCGTAGCAGCGTCCGGCTCATGCGAGGGAAGTGAGCGCTGGCAACCGTCCAGCATCCGTCGTGGCCGTCCCACCGGAACGATCGATCGCTTCCGAGCCAGCCGGACAGTTTCCGCTCGTGCTCCCACAACGTGTGAGCCGGGAACCAGACACTGAACCACCCATTGGCGGGCAAGCCGATCGTCGGCAGGTGCCCACCCTGATACTTCGGTAACCACTCAGGGGGCTTGAGGTACTCGGTCCTCTTCCGCTGGTCACGCCTGCGTCTGCCCCCACCCGCAATCCGCCGGCTGTGTCGAGGCCCGGGCCCCCACTCGACCGACACGAGGGTGGCGAGCTGGCCGGAGGCATGGCAGAGGAGATGGCTCAGCGGCCTCTCATGGGCGACCACGCGGCCGTCCTGGTCGACCTTGATGAAGCTGCGGCACTTCACACACGTACTGCTGATGCTTCCGCCACCCACAGATCCCCCCGTGGTTGCGCTGATGTCTCCTGTATGCGCTGCAATACCCCGCCGGCCTCGGTCATTCACCTCGTCGGCTACTCGAACGGGATGTTCCGTGTTAACTCGCCCAGATGGCCCGGAGCCTGACTGCACGGTGCCGTAGTCGACTCCGGTGACGGAGGCTGGGCGCTCGACACCCTTCAGTGCACCGAAGGTCAGCGATGTGAGTTCTCGGACGCTGGCGGTGCGTTGTGCGTCAGGTAGGGCCACGACGTCGGGGGTGGGCCAAATGCGCGACGGCCGGCTCGCACGGCCAGAGTGGCGAGGGCCGCGTTGGCGCCGCCGCCAATCACAGCGCCGATCCCGAACGGTGCCACTCGACCGAGAACGATGATTCCCTGCTTGGTCCCGTACTTCGTGACGAAGTTCTTCCCCAGGACCTTGTTGATCTGACGCAGCGTCTCAAGGGGCACCTTGGCGACAATCTGACGTCCCCAGTGTTGCCCCGTCCGCTCGGCGATCTTGGTAATGGTGGTGGATCCGGTTCCGCCGAGCATGATTCCCATGACGATCGTTCGGCGGCGCTCGAGCTCGTCGATGGGGACTCCGTGGACTTCAGCGATGGAGAGCGCGAAGAGGGCGGTCAGCTCAAGAGATGACAGAGCTTCGCCCGCCGACAGCGCCAGTGCGACTCCCGTACCGACGCCGGGCGCGGCCGCGGTTCCTCCCACTGCGGCACCCGTCCCGGTCAAGGCGCTGACGTACATCCGCTCCAGGTTTCGGATTACCCGCGCCGGCGTCGCCTCGGGGTTCCGCTGGCGGGCCCGTGCGATGTTCTTGCGCACCAGTGGGCTCTGGATGTCGATTGCCTTGTCCAGGAGGTCCAGTGCCCGCTGCCCACGTAAGTCTGCTTCCGGAACCGGTCCGTCGTGGGCCCCCGTTGTCATGCCTTGAACTCCTCAGGTCGTCAGATCCCGGCTGAGTCTCGCACGCAGACTGCCAGTTGTGGAATGATTTCCTGACAATTCCTGTCTGTCGAGGTTCGGAGCACCCTGTACCGGCTCACGGGCGTCGCCCCCACGGTCGACGAGATGATCGGCGTCCTCGACCCCGTGCGACTGACGCTGTCGGCGCGGAACTGCACGTGCCGAGGAGTGGTTGGGCGTTCCGGCGCTGCTGGTCACCGGCAGCTTCGAGCAGCCGGTGGCGAGCTGGTGCGGCGAGATCAACCGCACGACCGGGTGCGAGGTGGCGCGGCCGGTGAGCCGGTCGGCCGGGCTGCTGATGCTCGCGGTCGACGGAGAGGTGTACGCCATCGGGTACGACCAGGGCTTCCGCCTGGTGCCCGACTGGGCCAAGGACCGGCGCTTCGGGCTGAGTTTCGTGATTCGCAGGGTGGACCCCGCCCAGATCCGTGACCTGGTCTCCCACACGCCGGGCGGCGGCCGGACCGACATCACCCTCGTGCCCGGCGGCGCTCCGGTCTGGAGCCTGGGTGTCCAGGAGCACGCGCAGATCGTGCGGCGGCTGGGCGGTCGGCTGGACGGGATCCAGCTGACGATCGCTCAGGACGACCGTACGAAGATCACCAGTGTCGAGGGCGGTACCGGGCTGCGGATGCGCCTCGGTATCGACGCTCCGGACCTGGTCGCGGACATCCGGGCCATCGCCCGTGTCCTTCGGGACGAGACGCCGGCTCCGGAGCTGGAGTTCGTCGAGCACATCGTCCCGGTCAAGGACGCCGACCTCGTCACGCGGCTGGAGGGGCGGCTCGACGACATGCTGGGCGAGGTGCCGGACGGACGTATCGCGGTTGCCGTCCCGTCCGAGCACTGGGACGACTACGCCGCCGCCCAGGCGTTCGCCACCAAGGTCAACCGCTCGGAGGCCTACTTCACTGACGACTTCAGCCTGGAGTACGTCCTCAACCGGGCCCGCGTGCACAGGGCGGGAACGCGCTTCGCCGCGCTCCGGGACGGCACCGTCACCCTCTACGCGCATACCCGGGCGGAGAAGGGCGACGTCATCTGGACGTCGAGCGTGCTGCGGTGGATCGAGGCGGAGGTGGTGCTCGGTGCCCGCCGGTTCTTCCTGCTGGACGGGCGGTGGTACGAGATCGGTGAGGCGTACCTTGAGGCGATTCGTTCTCAGGTGGCGCGGCTCATCACCGGCACGCCCTCGGTCGACCTTCCCGCCTGGGTGCTCGGGGACAAGGAGCGGGACTACAACGAGTCGGTGCCCGACCTGCGGCCCGGGTACGTCTGCTTCGACCGTGACAACGTCCGGAGCGCTCTGCACCGGGGCAACGGTGTGGAGATCTGCGACCTGTTGAGCCCGGACGACGTCCTGGTGATGGTGAAGCGGGCCAAGGGCTCCGACGCGCTGAGCCATTTGTTCGGCCAGGCCGTGGTCGCCGTACAGACCCTGCTGCACTCGCCGGAGGCCGGGGACGGGTTCGCCCGGAAGGTGGCCGCGGCCCGGCCTGGTCGGCCTCTGCCGGAGGGGTTCCGGCCGTCGAAGGTCGTCTTCGCGATCCTGCTGAAGGACGGCACCGACCTCACCGCCGACACGCTGTTCCCGTTCTCCCAGGTCACCCTCGTGCAGACGGCCAAGATGCTTGAGGCGTGGGGCGTCGCCGTCGAGGTCGTCGGGATCCAGGCCACGGCGGTGCCTCCGGGCCGGGCGGGAATCCGCCGCCTGGCCGCGTAGCGGGGGCCTCCAAGTCCTGCCGAGTGCTGTCACGGCTGCATCGACGGCCAGGAGGAAGCAGCCAACGCCGGGCCTCGCGCGGAGGCTACAGGTCGTACGGCAACAGCTCGAACGCGGGCGCGTGGTTGGGCCGCACGACGCTGAAGTGCCGCCGGTCGACGGTGGCCACCTGCTTCGCCTGCCAGCGTTCCGCGATGGCAACGACGCACGCGTCCGTGCCTCCGAGCGGCAGACTGGCGTACTCACGCACGAGGTGGGCCATGCGCTCGACGTCGTCGGGCATGACGCCCGTGACGGTGCCGAGCTGTCCGGCCGCGAGCGCGTCCAGGAACGCGGCCTCCACCTGGGCTCCACAGCGTGTGCCGATCAGATGGCAGGCTTCCGCGATGGGACCGGCGCAGGGATTACGAGGTTGCGGGGGTGGACGCTGTCGTACCAGCGAGCGCACGCCGTGTGGTGGGCGTCGTCAGCGTCCGCGAGGGCCACGAGCGGGCCCGTGTCGACCACATCACTCGCCGAACCCTGTCTCCCGCAGAATCTCATCCGCGCGGGCGGACGTGTCGGAGTGCCCGGACCGACCCATGCCGATGAACGAGGGCCGTGCCGGGCGAGACGCGGGCCCTAGGAACGGCCGCAGGGTCTGTACCACGGCGTCGAGGTCGTCATCGCGCACGCGGTCGATGAGCTCGTGAAGCTCTTCCCGTGTGGTCATGTTCCCAGGGTAGCCATGGGGCCTGCTCGGGGGAGGCGGGAAGAGCTCCCCACCCGCTTCCCTCGAGCGGCTGTCAGTATTCCGCTTCCACAGGGAGGCGCAGGAGGTCTGGAGACCCTGCGCGACCTGGTGCACGCCGCCGTGGGGACGTTCGACTGCGCATACGCGAAGACCCCGCACTCAGCGGCTGCGGCTGATGGCGGGGTCTGCTGGCACCTTTTGCGAGGTGCCCCCGGCAGGATTCGAACCTGCGCACACGGCTCCGGAGGCCGTTGCTCTATCCCCTGAGCTACGGGGGCTTGCGCCTGTCGCTGCTGTCTTGCGGCGACGGGTAGAACACTACCAGTTCGTGGAGGGTGGTCATGAACGGTTATCGGGAGAGGCGCGAGGGAAGGGCGGGGTGAGAGCGGAGGGGGGTATACCGCATGTGGAGGGTGGGGCGCAGGGGAGTGGGGGAAAGGTCCCTCGCACGGGGTGGAAGTGGGCAAAACGCGGACGCGGGGGCGGGGGCGCGCCTACTCTTCAGGGTGTGCCTGGCTTGTCCGGCCGGGTCCTTGTCGTCGACGACAACAAGGTCATCCGGCAGCTGATCAGGGTCAACCTCGAGCTGGAGGGCTTCGAGGTCGTGACCGCGGCCGATGGTGCCGAGTGCCTGGAGATCGTTCACCAGGTGGCACCCGATGTGATCACTCTCGATGTCGTGATGCCCAGACTGGATGGGCTGCAGACGGCGTCCAGGTTGCGTGCTGATGCGCGGACCCGGCAGTTGCCGGTCGCGATGATCAGTGCGTGTACGCAGGTGGAGGTGGACCGGGGGCGGGCGCTGGGGGTGGATGCCTTTCTGGCGAAACCCTTCGAGCCCGCCGAGCTGGTGAAGCTCGTGGGGCGGCTGATGAGTCAAGGGGCCGCTGGGGCGGCCGCGCCCGGTGATGCTGAGCCGGCTGTGGGGCCCACCGGCTAGCCGAGGTTTTGGGTTGGTCGGTGGGCCTCCCGACCTCACACCTTCCGTGGACGGGCGTGCGGTGGTCCGAGGGGCGAAACCGGTTCGCGGGGGTACCCCCCTCCTCCCATACGCTGGTGCCGTGACACCCGCCCAGCTCTCCCGCACTGTGCTGCACACCGTGCGTCGCGCCGTCGAGGCCGACGAGCTGTGCGTCGCTGTGCCGGAGCGGGTGACGGTGCAGACCCCGCCGCGGCCCGGGTGCGGGGATTATGCGACCAATGTGGCGTTGCAGCTGGCCCGGGGGCGGGGTGAGGGCGCTGCCGCGCGGATCGCTGAGGTGCTGCGGCGGCGGCTCGTCGGGACGCCCGGGATCGCGGCTGTGGATATTGCCGGGCCCGGGTTCCTCAACATCACCCTTGATGCGCACTCCCATGAGCAGATGGTCGAGGGCGTTCTAGAGCGGGGGGATCGGTACGGGCTTGGGGATGGGCTTGCGGGGGTGCACTCTCGCTTCGCGCCTGCGGATGAGGTGCGGGCTGCGCTGGTGCTGCATGTCGTGAAGGGGCTTGTCGAGGGGTGTGGGGGGTCGGTTGATGTAGGCCCCGGCGGGGAGGTTATTTCTGTGCGGGCTGCCGGGGTCGACGGCCGTGAGCTGCTTACTCGGCTTGGCGGCGATGCCGCTCGGTGGGCGCTGTTGCGGGCTGCCGCGCATGATCTGCCCGATCTGGATCCGGCGCACCTGCTGGCCCAGCGGGAGGGGAATCCGCTCTTCAGGGTGCGGTATGCGCATGCTTTGGCGAAGAGGTCCGTCGGCGACGCAGAGGGCGCCGACGACTCGGCGCTGCTCGGACTGCTCGGTGACTTTCCCCGTACCGTCGAGGCCGCTGCCCGGCACCGCGCGCCCGATCGGCTTGCGCGTCACCTTGTTGCCACCGCTGATGCCTTCCTTCCCGGTACGCGGCGAAAACGGCTGGCCGAGGCCACCGGCGTCGTGCTCGCCAATGGCCTCCGCCTGCTCGGCATCAGCGCCCCGAACCGTATGTGAACCATGAGAGAGACAGCATGAGCCGTTCCGCCCACCCCGCCGGGCCCCGTCACGCCGATGTTCTGCCCGAGGGGCATTACGCTGCGCCGCCCGCCGATCTCAACCAGCTCGATGCCCGGGTCTGGTCCCGCACGGTGACCAGGGATGACGAAGGAGTGGTGAGCGTCGGCGGGATCGACGTCACGACGCTCGCCGAGCGGTTCGGGACGCCCGCGTACTTCCTCGACGAGGACGACTTCCGCGCCCGCTGCCGGGCCTGGCGGGAGGCGTTCGGGGAGGACGCGGACGTGTTCTACGCCGGGAAGGCGTTCCTGTCCCGCGCCGTCGTGCGCTGGCTGCACGAGGAGGGGCTGAACCTCGACGTCTGCTCCGAGGGAGAGCTGGCCACCGCCCTCGCCGCCGGGATGCCCGCCGAGCGGATCGCCCTGCATGGGAACAACAAGAGTGGCAGGGAGATCCACAGGGCCGTGGAGGCCGGGGTCGGGCGGATCGTGCTGGATTCCTTCCAGGAGATCGTGCGCGTCGCCCATATCGCGCAGGGGCTGGGCAAGCGGCAGAAGGTCCAGATCCGGGTCACGGTCGGCGTCGAGGCGCATACGCACGAGTTCATCGCGACCGCCCACGAGGACCAGAAGTTCGGCATTCCGCTCGCGGGCGGGCAGGCGGCCGAGGCGGTGCGGCGGGCGCTGAAGCTCGACGGTCTTGAGCTGATCGGCGTGCACTCGCACATCGGGTCGCAGATCTTCGACACCTCCGGCTTCGAGGTGGCCGCCCACCGCGTCGTGGGGCTGCTCAAGGAGGTCCGGGACGAGCACGGGGTCGAGCTGCCGGAGATCGACCTCGGTGGCGGGCTCGGCATCGCGTACACGCCGGACGACGACCCGAGCGAGCCGGGGGACATCGCCGCGGCGCTGCGGGAGATCGTGACCCGGGAGTGTGCGGGTGCCGGGCTCTCGGTGCCGCGGCTGTCCGTCGAGCCGGGGCGCGCGATCGTCGGGCCGACGGCATTCACCCTGTACGAGGTGGGTACGGTCAAGGAACTGCCCGGGCTGCGGACGTACGTCAGTGTCGATGGGGGCATGTCCGACAACATCCGTACGGCGCTCTACGATGCGGAGTATTCGGTGGCGTTGGTCTCCCGTTCGTCCACGGCCGAGCCGATGGTGTCCCGGGTGGTCGGCAAGCACTGCGAGTCGGGCGACATCGTCGTACGGGATGCTTTCCTGCCCGCCGACCTGGCGCCCGGTGACCTGATCGCCGTCCCGGCCACCGGCGCGTACTGCCGCTCGATGGCCAGCAACTACAACCATGCGCTGCGTCCGCCGGTCGTCGCCGTGCGGGATGGTGAGGCGCGGGAAATCGTCCGCCGGGAGACGGAGGAGGATCTTCTGCGACTCGACGTGGGTTAGCGAGCCGACAAGCCGGTCGGGCAGCAAGGTCGGTCGGCCCAGATCGGTCAGCGAGAAAGAAATCTCGGATACTGGACCCGGGGGCAGGAAACCCCGTCCAGTGCATGAGACTGGTGCACCACCTAGATGGATGAGAAGCGAGGTCGGATGATGCGTACGCGTCCGCTGAAAGTGGCGCTGCTGGGCTGTGGAGTCGTCGGCTCAGAGGTGACGCGCATCATGACGACGCACGCGGACGACCTCGCGGCACGCATCGGCGCCCCGGTCGAGCTGGCCGGGATCGCGGTGCGGCGCCCGGGGCGGGTCCGCGAGGGCGTACCGGCCGAGCTGGTGACCACCGACGCCACCGCCCTGGTCAAGCGCGGGGACATCGACGTGGTGGTCGAGGTCATCGGCGGGATCGAGCCCGCCCGCGCGCTGATCACCACCGCCTTCGAGCACGGCGCGAGCGTGGTGTCGGCCAACAAGGCGCTGGTCGCCAAGGACGGCGCGGCGCTGCACGCCGCCGCCCAGGAGCGCGGGGCGGACCTGTACTACGAGGCGGCGGTCGCGGGCGCGATTCCGCTGGTGCGGCCGCTGCGCGAGTCGCTCGCGGGCGACAACATCAACCGCGTCCTCGGCATCGTCAACGGCACGACGAACTTCATCCTCGACCGGATGGACACCAGCGGAGCCGGGTATTCCGAGGCGCTGGACGAGGCCACCGCGCTCGGGTACGCCGAGGCCGACCCGACCGCCGACGTCGAGGGCTTCGACGCCGCCGCCAAGGCCGCGATCCTGGCCGGGATCGCGTTCCACACCCGGGTCACCCTCGACGATGTGCACCGTGAGGGCATCACCGAGGTGACCGCGGCCGACATCGCCTCCGCGAAGCGCATGGGGTGCACCGTCAAGCTGCTCGCGATCTGCGAGCGGGCCGCCGACGGCCGGTCGGTGACCGCGCGGGTGCACCCGGCGATGATTCCGCTGACCCATCCGCTGGCCTCGGTCCGCGAGGCGTACAACGCGGTCTTCGTGGAGGCCGACGCCGCCGGTCAGCTCATGTTCTACGGACCGGGCGCGGGCGGTTCGCCGACCGCCTCGGCCGTCCTCGGGGACCTGGTCGCGGCGTGCCGCAACAAGCTGTCGGGCACCGCCGGGCCGGGCGAGTCCGCGTACAGCCAACTGCCCGTGAGCCCCATGGGCCAGGTGGTCACGCGCTACCACATCAGCCTCGACGTCGCCGACAAACCGGGTGTTCTGGCTCAGGTCGCGACAGTGTTCGCCGAGCACGGCGTGTCGATCGATACGGTCCGGCAGCAGGGGAAGGACGGCGAGGCGTCCCTCGTCGTCGTGACCCACCGCGCGAGCGATGCCGCGCTCTCGGCGACCGTCGAGACCCTGCGCCGGCTCGACACCGTCCGTGATGTCGCGAGCATCATGCGGGTCGAGGGCGAATAGCGGGCCGGCAACAGGCCCCTCGCGGATCGCAGGCCGATCGCAGGGTCGACAGACAGGCCGATCGCAGGCCGACAGAGGCGGAGCAGAGGCCGAGTAGAGGGCGAGCGGAGAAAAAGGGACATCATGAACGCAATTGCTGACGCCGGGACTCGAATGTCCGGCACCCGCCAGTGGCACGGATGGCGGGGCATCATCGAGGAGTACCGCGACCGCCTCCCGGTCGGCGAGACGAGCCCCGTCGTCACCCTCCGCGAGGGCGGAACGCCCCTCGTGCCCGCGCAGGTGCTCTCCGAGCGCACCGGCTGCGAGGTCCACCTCAAGGTCGAGGGCGCCAACCCCACCGGGTCCTTCAAGGACCGCGGCATGACGATGGCCATCAGCGCGGCGAAGGAGGCCGGGGCGAAGGCCGTCATCTGCGCCTCCACCGGAAACACCTCGGCCTCGGCGGCGGCGTACGCCGTGCGCGCCGGGATGGTCTGCGCGGTGCTGGTGCCGCAGGGCAAGATCGCGCTGGGCAAGATGGGCCAGGCGCTGGTGCACGGCGCGAAGATCCTCCAGGTCGACGGCAACTTCGACGACTGTCTGACGCTCGCGCGCGGCCTGTCCGAGAAGTACCCGGTGGCGCTGGTCAATTCGGTCAACCCGGCCCGTATCGAAGGGCAGAAGACCGCGGCCTTCGAGATCGTCGACATGCTCGGCGACGCGCCCGACATCCACGTCCTGCCGGTCGGGAACGCGGGCAACATCACCGCCTACTGGAAGGGCTACCAGGAGTACGCGGCCGAGGACGGCCCGGCCTCCCACGCCCCCCGGATGTGGGGCTTCCAGGCGGCGGGCTCGGCGCCCATCGTGCGCGGTGAGCCGGTCAAGGAGCCGGCCACCATCGCCACCGCGATCCGGATCGGCAACCCGGCGTCCTGGTCCCAGGCCGAGCGGGCGCGGGACGAGTCGGGCGGGTTCATCGACGAGGTGACCGACCGTCAGATCCTCGCGGCCTACCGGCTGCTCGCCTCCCAGGAGGGCGTCTTCGTCGAGCCGGCCTCCGCGGCGAGCGTGGCCGGGCTGCTGAAGGCGGCCGAGCAGGGCAAGGTCGACCCGGGCCAGCGCATCGTGTGCACGGTGACCGGCAACGGACTGAAGGACCCCGACTGGGCGGTCGCGGGCGCCCCGCAGCCGGTCATCGTGCCGGTGGACGCCGACGCGGCGGCCGTACGGCTCGGACTGGCGTAACGCGGGAGAACGCGCGAGGCGGGCCGGGGCGCTGTCGTCGAGCCCCCGGCCCGGGCCCGTGGAGGTCCGTGCCGGACAACCACCGGGGCCACGTCAGAGGGCGTACGGGGCCGCGCCAGGTGGGCCTCCGGGCCCACCTCAGGGGGCGTACGCCCGCTTCCCGCCGGCTCCGCCCGCCGGGCAATCTCTAGATCCACTCGAGTGGTGGACGAGATGCGGAGGAACGATGAGGGCATGGGGAACCCTCCAGTAGAGTGGACCTGGTCGACGACAGGGAGTGCGACACGCATCGTGCGCCTCCCGTGCGCCCTATGTCGCCACAGAACCTTCCTTCGATAGGCTGTACTGAATCCGCCCCGACGCAGAGCGTTCATGGCGTCGCCGTCCTGTCACGGCGGCCCCCGCGGTGTTCCGTACCTCTTCGAGCAATCTCACGTCACACAAGGAGAGTCATCGAGCGATGGCCGGTCCAGCGTTCCGCGCCGCCGCCGTCCGAGTGCGCGTCCCCGCCTCGAGCGCCAATCTCGGTCCCGGCTATGACGCCTTCGGTCTCGCCCTGGGGCTCTACGACGACGTGGTGGTCCGGGTCGCCGACTCCGGGTTGCACGTCGACATCGCGGGCGAGGGTGCCGAGAGCCTGCCGCGCGACGAGAGCCATCTGCTCGTACGGTCCCTCCGCACCGCCTTCGACCTGCTGGGCGGGCAGCCGCGCGGCCTCGAGGTGGTCTGCGCCAACCGCATTCCGCACGGCCGCGGCCTCGGCTCCTCCTCCGCCGCCATCTGCGCCGGGATCACCGCCGCGCGCGCCGTGACGATAGGCGGCGGCGAAAAACTCGACGACGAGGCGCTGGTGGAGCTGGCCACCGAGATCGAGGGCCACCCCGACAACGTCGCCGCCTGTCTGCTCGGCGGTTTCACCCTCGCCTGGTCGGACGCGGGAGCCGCCCGGGCGATCAGAATGGACCCTGCCGATTCCATCGTTCCGGTGGTCTTCGTGCCCGGGAAGCCGGTGCTGACGGAGACCGCCCGCGGACTGCTGCCGCGCACCGTCCCGCATGTGGACGCGGCCGTCAACGCGGGGCGGGCGGCCCTGCTCGTGGAGGCACTGACCAGGCGTCCCGAGCTGCTGCTGGCGGCGACGGAGGACCGGCTCCACCAGGAATACCGCGCTCCGGCGATGCCCGAGAGCGTGAGCCTGGTGCACCGACTGCGCGCGGACGGCGTCCCCGCGGTCGTCTCCGGCGCGGGCCCCACGGTGCTCGCGCTGGTCGAGGACGGTGCGGCCGACAAGGTCGCACGGCTGGCGGGCGAGGGGTGGGCGGCCAACCGGCTGGCCCTCGACGCCGGGGGGGCGAGCGTCCTGCCGCTCAGCTGACCCAGCCGCCCGGGGTGTCCCCCGGGCCCCGCACAACTCGATTGCCGGTTGGAGAGGGGGAATGTTTGTTGGATCCGGTAGTGTTAACCTCAAGTCTGCACTTGAAGCCTCTTGGATGTACTCGGAGGCGCGGTGCGAAGTGTCCCCATCCGGGACCACCCTTCTTCCGGGAGCCTCCCACACTGCCTGAGCAGCCTGCCTGAGCAGTGTCGTGCACGCACCGGAATCGGCGTGGCGGATCCAAGCGAACCACTCTGCCGCGTCGGAACCATGAATGTTCTCTCCGCCGTACCGGCGGACCACCGCCCCGGCCCGGTCCGTAACGGAAGGACCACAGCCGGACAGCACAACCGGTCGCCGAGCCAGACAGGCCGACGCCCGCTCCAGGGAAGGACCCTTCGTGAGCGACACCACCGATCTGATGGGCGTGAACGCCTCCGGCACCTCCGACAGCGGTGTCGGCAATGCCGCCGCGCCCGCTACGGACGCTTCCGCGCCTGCCACCGGTGCTGCCACTGGCGCTGCCCCGCGGCGACGCCGCTCGGGCACCGGCCTTGACGCCATGGTCTTGGCGGAGCTCCAGCAGCTCGCCTCGAGCCTGGGCATCAAGGGCACCGCGCGGATGCGCAAGAGCCAGCTGATCGAGGTCATCAAGGAGAAGCAGGCCGCATCCGGCGGCGGAGCCCAGGGCTCCGAGGCCGCCCCGTCCGCCGCCGAGGGGGTGACCAAGCCGAAGCGCCGTGCGACCTCCAAGGCCCGTACGGGCGAGGACAGCGCGGACGCCGGTAACCAGAGCAAGGCCGACAAGGCCGACCAGCCCGCGGATGCCGAGAAGTCCGGCAAGGCCGCCAAGGGCGGCAAGGCGGACAAGGCCGCCGCCCAGCAGCAGATCGACATCCCGGGCCAGTCCGGGGAGCCGGTCGCCGACGAGCAGCCGGCCGGTGAGCGCCGTCGCCGCCGGGCGACCGCGCCCGCCACCGCCACCGCCGAGTCCGGCGGCACGGCGACCGCGGTCGAGACCCGCACGGAGGCCCGTGCCGAGGCCAAGGGCGACGCCAAGGGCGAGGCCGCGGCGGACACCGCCGAGGGCAAGGGCGCCAAGGGCGGCGACCGTCAGGACCGCCAGGAGCGCGGCCAGAAGAGCGACCGGCGCGAGCGTGGCGGCCAGCGTGACCGGGGCCGCGGCGGCAAGGGCGACGACGGCCAGCAGGGCGGCGGCGGCCGTCAGCAGCGCGGCGACGGGCGCGGCCAGGGCCAGCAGCGCTCCGACGACGGGGACGACGACTTCGAGGGCGGGCGCCGCGGGCGCCGCGGCCGCTACCGTGACCGCCGTGGCCGCCGTGGCCGCGACGACTTCGGCAACGAGCCGCAGGTCTCCGAGGACGACGTCCTGATCCCGGTCGCGGGCATCCTCGACATCCTCGACAACTACGCGTTCATCCGGACCTCCGGCTACCTGCCGGGCCCGAACGACGTGTACGTCTCGCTCGCCCAGGTCCGCAAGAACGGTCTGCGCAAGGGCGATCACGTCACCGGTGCGGTCCGTCAGCCGCGCGAGGGCGAGCGCCGCGAGAAGTTCAACGCGCTGGTGCGGCTCGACTCGGTCAACGGCATGGCGCCCGAAACCGGCCGTGGACGGCCCGAGTTCGGGAAGCTGACGCCGCTTTACCCGCAGGACCGGCTGCGCCTGGAGAGCGAGGCCGGCGGCCTGACGACCCGGATCATCGACCTGGTCGCGCCGATCGGCAAGGGCCAGCGCGGTCTGATCGTGGCCCCGCCGAAGACCGGTAAGACCATGATCATGCAGGCGATCGCCAACGCGATCACCCGCAACAGCCCCGAGTGCCATCTGATGGTCGTCCTCGTCGACGAGCGCCCTGAAGAGGTCACCGACATGCAGCGCTCGGTCAAGGGCGAGGTCATCTCCTCGACCTTCGACCGCCCCGCCGAGGACCACACCACCGTCGCCGAGCTGGCGATCGAGCGGGCCAAGCGCCTGGTGGAGCTGGGCCACGACGTGGTCGTGCTGCTGGACTCGATCACGCGTCTGGGCCGTGCGTACAACCTGGCGGCGCCCGCCTCCGGCCGCATCCTGTCCGGTGGTGTCGACTCGACCGCGCTCTACCCGCCGAAGAAGTTCTTCGGTGCCGCGCGGAACATCGAGGACGGCGGCTCGCTGACCATCCTGGCCACCGCGCTGGTCGAGACCGGCTCGCGGATGGACGAGGTGATCTTCGAGGAGTTCAAGGGCACCGGCAACATGGAGCTCAAGCTCGACCGGAAGCTCGCCGACAAGCGCATCTTCCCGGCGGTCGACGTCGACCCGTCGAGCACCCGTAAGGAAGAGATCCTGCTGGCGCCGGAGGAGCTCAACATCGTCTGGAAGCTGCGCCGGGTGCTGCACGCGCTCGACTCGCAGCAGGCGATCGAGCTGCTGCTCGACAAGATGAAGCAGACGAAGTCGAACGCCGAGTTCCTGATGCAGATCGCCAAGACCACGCCCACCCCGGGCAACAACGGCGACTGATCGCACAGGCTCCACCACGCTCGGTCATCCGAGGCCTCCCCGCAGCGCGGGGAGGCCTCGGTTTTTTTGAGAGGTGAACCACACCAAAAGGGACAGTCACGGAACGGTCTCGATGCCCTTATCGCCTGCGAAAGCGCAGGTGAGAGCGGTAAGGCGGACGAACGGGACGAACGGCGTCCGGCCTGCCCCAGATGAAAACGAGCCGAACTCCGTATGCAACCCTGGCGCTCGGCCTGTCATCTGTCAGGTCGAATCCGCGACGCCACGCCTGACCGTGACGGCAGGGGGTACCCGGGATACGAGGACTGAGGAGCACATGGCTGACGACCAGCACAGCACGCCGGTGACCCCGGGCCGACATCGAGCACGTGGAAGCGCCGGCGGACGCCGCCGCAAGCGTCCCAGTACCCGCCGCAGGGCCACGCACATCACCGTCTGGTCGGTCGCGTCCGTTCTGATCCTCGGCGGCGCCGGGGCGGGCTATCTCTACTTCAAGCTCAACGGCAACCTCACCGGTGTCGACGTCGATGCCGCCCTGGGCGCCGACCGCCCCAAGAACATCGACAACGGCTCGATGGACATCCTCGTCCTCGGCTCCGACTCGCGGGCCGGGAAGAACGCCAAGTACGGCACGGACGAGGGCACCTCGCGCTCCGACACCGCGATGATCGTCCACGTCTACAAGGGCCGCAAGAAGGCCAGTGTGGTCAGCATCCCGCGTGACACGCTCGTCAAACGCCCCTCGTGCGAGAAGGGCGGCAAGGAGAGCCCCGCCGTCCAGGAGGCGATGTTCAACAGCGCCTACGAGGCCGGTGGCCCCGCGTGCACCATCAAGACCGTCGAGGACATGAGCGGCATACGCATGGACCACTTCCTGGAGGTCGACTTCTCCGGCTTCCAGCAGCTGATCGACGACCTCGGCGGCGTCGACATCACCACCACCCAGGCGATCCACGACCCGAAGAGCCACCTCGACCTGGAGCCCGGACCGCACACCCTCAACGGCGAGCAGTCGCTGGGCCTGGTACGGACCCGGCACGGCGTCGGCGACGGCAGTGACCTCGGCCGGATCAAGCTCCAGCAGGCGTTCGTCAAGGCGCTCCTCGACCAGATCAAGAGCGTCAACCTCTTCGGCAACCCGAAGAAGCTGTACGACCTGGCGAACACCTCCACCAAGGCGCTCACCACCGACTCCGATCTGGCGTCGGTCAACAAGCTGTCGGGCTTCGCCAAGAGCCTCCAGGGCATCGGCTCGGGCAACATGAAGATGACCACGCTGCCCGTGCAGTACGACCCGAACGACCCGGCACGGGTGCTGCCCATGGAGTCCAAGACCAAGCTGATCTGGAAGGCGCTGAAGGCGGACAAGCCGATCCCGGCGGCCGCCAGCAAGGGCTCCGCGGGCGACGCGAACGACGCCGGCAACGTGGTCAAGTAGGACCGCGCGGAGGATGTCGGACGGGGCCGGGAATATCCCGGCCCCACCCCCGGTTTTGGGTGATGCGGCCAGTGCTGGCAAACTGGATCGTCGGCCCCGGTTCACGACGTGCAAACCCGCTCGTCGACCCGGAGCCCTCCCGAGAAACCAGGAGAATCCCTTGAAGCGCGACATCCACCCGGAGTACGTCGAGACCCAGGTCAGCTGCACCTGTGGCGCGTCCTTCACCACCCGTAGCACCGTGGGCGGCGGCACCATCCGTGCCGACATCTGCTCCGAGTGCCACCCGTTCTACACGGGCAAGCAGAAGATCCTCGACACCGGTGGCCGTGTGGCGCGGTTCGAGGCCCGCTTCGGCAAGAACGCCGGGTCCAAGAAGTAGCGACCCGCACGGCGCCGGTCCTCGGTCGCCCCCGCGCAGGGGCGACCGGACCGGCGTTTTGCGTCAGCCAGCCCGTCCGCCGGGCCGCCGGTCGGGCCCGTCGGCCGTCCTGTCCGGCCCGTATTCCCCGCGTCCACGCAGACCCACCCAGGGAGCCCTCATGTTCGAGGCGGTCGAGGATCTGATCGGCGAACACGCCGCCCTCGAAAAGCGGCTCGCCGACCCCGCGGTCCATGCCGACCAGCGCGAGGCGAAGCGGCTCAACAAGCGCTACGCCGAGCTGACCCCGATCATCGACACGTACCGCGACTGGAAGCAGGCCGGGGACGACATCGAGACGGCCCAGGAGCTGGCGCAGGACGACCCGGACTTCGCCGACGAGGTCAAGGAGCTGGAGCTGCGCCGCGCGGAGCTGACCGACCGGCTGCGGCTGCTGCTGGTCCCGCGCGACCCCAGCGACGACAAAGACGTCATCCTCGAGGTCAAGGCGGGCGAGGGCGGCGAGGAGTCCGCGCTGTTCGCCGGCGACCTGCTGCGGATGTATCTGCGGTACGCCGAGCGGATCGGCTGGAAGACCGAGATCATCGACGCCAACGAGTCCGACCTCGGCGGCTACAAGGACGTCCAGGTGGCCGTGAAGGCCAAGGGCACCATCGAGCCCGGCCAGGGCGTGTGGGCCCGGCTGAAGTACGAGGGCGGGGTGCACCGCGTACAGCGGGTGCCCGCCACCGAGTCCCAGGGCCGCATCCACACCTCAGCGGCCGGTGTGCTGGTCACGCCGGAGGCCGAGGAGGTCGAGGTCGAGATCGGCCCCAACGACCTGCGGATCGACGTCTACCGCTCCTCCGGCCCCGGCGGCCAGTCGGTGAACACCACCGACTCCGCGGTGCGCATCACCCACCTGCCCACCGGCATCGTCGTCTCCTGCCAGAACGAGAAGAGCCAGCTCCAGAACAAGGAGCAGGCGCTGCGCATCCTGCGCTCGCGGCTGCTGGCCGCGGCCCAGGAGGAGGCCGAGCGGGAGGCGTCGGACGCCCGCCGCAGCCAGGTCCGCACCGTCGACCGCTCCGAGCGCATCCGTACGTACAACTTCCCGGAGAACCGCATTTCGGACCACCGGGTCGGGTTCAAGGCGTACAACCTGGATCAGGTGCTCGACGGGGAGCTGGCGCCCGTCATCCAGGCGTGCGTCGACGCCGACGCGGCGGCGAAGCTCGCGGCGGCCCAGTAGGACCTTCCTCTTCGCACCAACGAACCGGCTGGAGGAATTCAGTGAATGTGCTGCTCGCCGAGGTGGCCCAGGCCACCCAGCGGCTGGCCGACGCGGGCGTGCCCTCCCCGCGCTTCGACGCGGAGGAGCTCGCCGCCTTCGTGCACGGCGTCAAGCGGGGGGAGCTGCACGGCGTGCCCGACGCCGACTTCGACGCCCGCTACTGGGAGGCGGTCGCCCGCCGCGAGGCCCGCGAGCCGCTCCAGCACATCACCGGCCGCGCCTTCTTCCGCTACCTGGAGCTCCAGGTGGGCCCCGGCGTCTTCGTCCCCCGTCCGGAGACCGAGTCGGTCGTCGGCTGGGCCATAGACGCGGTCCGGGCCATGGACGTCGTCGAACCCCTCATCGTCGACCTGTGCACCGGCTCCGGGGCCATCGCCCTGGCCCTCGCCCAGGAGGTGCCCCGCTCCCGGGTGCACGCCGTGGAGCTGGACGAGGGCGCCCTTCTGTGGGCCCGCAAGAACGTCGAGGGGTCCCGCGTCGTTCTCCAGCGAGGAGACGCGTTGACGGCCCTGCCCGAGCTGGACGGGCAGGTGGACCTCGTCATCAGCAATCCCCCGTACATCCCGCTGACCGAGTGGGAGTACGTGGCGCCGGAGGCGCGCGACCACGACCCCCAGCTCGCGCTCTTCTCCGGTGAGGACGGCCTCGATGTGATCCGCGGCCTGGAGCGCACGGCCCACCGGCTGCTGCGGCCGGGCGGCGTGGTCGTCATCGAGCACGCAGACACCCAGGGCGGCCAGGTGCCGTGGATCTTCACGGAGGAGCGTGGCTGGGCGGACGCCGCCGACCACCCGGATTTGAACAACCGTCCCCGGTTCGCGACGGCGCGGAAGGCTATGCCGTGACCGGGGCTCGGCTTCGGGCCCTGATACCTCATTACGAGGAGGACCGTTAAGTGACTCCGCCTCCTGCGGGGCAGGTGGCTTCTCGCCCCCAGCTACCGCTGGGAGGTGCCCCCACCACCGGGGCGGCCTCGTGACGGAGGCGCCTCGCGGCACGGGACGGATCGTAGCAATCCGGTGACGCTCAGCACTACCGGAACCAGAGAAGGAGAAATGATGGCACGGCGATACGACTGCGGGGACGCGACCGACCGCAAGACCGGCCTGCGCGAGGCCGCGTCCGCCGTCCGCCGCGGCGAGCTGGTCGTGCTGCCCACCGACACCGTCTACGGGATCGGTGCGGACGCCTTCAGCGCGGAGGCCGTCGGCGATCTGCTGGAGGCCAAGGGCCGGGGCCGCAACATGCCGACCCCCGTCCTGGTCGGCTCCCCGAACACCCTGCACGGCCTGGTCACCGACTTCTCCGAGCAGGCCTGGGAGCTGGTCGACGCCTTCTGGCCCGGTGCGCTCACCCTCGTCGCCCGGCACCAGCCGTCGCTGACCTGGGACCTGGGCGAGACCCGGGGCACCGTGGCGGTGCGGATGCCGCTGCACCCGGTCGCGATCGAGCTGCTGACCGACTTCGGCCCGATGGCGGTCTCCAGCGCCAACCTCACGGGACACCCGTCCCCGCAGGACTGCGACGCCGCGCAGGACATGCTGGGCGATTCCGTCTCGGTCTACCTCGACGGCGGCCCCACCCCGGCCGCGGTGCCCTCCTCCATCGTCGACGTCACCGGCAAGGTCCCGGTGCTGCTGCGTGCGGGCGCGCTCTCCGCCGAGCAGCTCCGTGAGGTCGTACCCGACCTCGAGGTGGCGAATTGACAGCCCCTGAGACGGGCCGTGGCATAGCGGAACACCGGGCGAAGCACGCCGAGACCTCGTTCCGCATCCTCCACGTCAGCACCGGCAACGTCTGCCGCTCGCCGATCACCGAGCGGCTGACCCGGCATGCCCTCACCCACCGGCTCGGCACCGCCCGCACCAGCGGGCTGATCGTGGAGAGCGCCGGCACCTGGGGCCACGAGGGCGCGCCGATGGAGGCGCACGCCGCCACCGTCCTGACCGACTTCGGCGCCGACCCGGACGGCTTCATCGGCCGGGAGCTGCTGGACGAGCACGTCATCCGCGCCGACCTCGTGCTGACCGCGACCCGGGACCACCGGGCCCAGGTCATCTCGATGGGGCACTCGGCGGGTCTGCGCACCTTCACGCTCAAGGAGTTCACCCGGCTGGTGCGGGCCATAGACCCCGCGACGCTGCCCGATCCGGAGGAGGCGGGCGGCGTGGTCGAGCGCGCCCGGTCCCTGGTCCAGGCGGCGGCCGCGCTGCGCGGCTGGCTGCTGGCGCCGAACGAGGAGGCGGACGAGGTGCACGACCCGTACGGGGCGCCCATCACCTTCTTCCGCTCCATCGGCGACGAGATCAACCAGGCGCTGGACCCGGTCGTCACCGCGCTCACGGGGGTTCCGGCCCCGGCGTAGCGCCGGTCCCGGCCCGGGCGTAAGCCCTGGTGGCCCCGGCCGCGGCGCGCGCCCGCGCCGGTGCGGGCCTACATTGGGGGTGACGCCCGACGAAGGTGAGCACGCGATGGCCGTCAGCGCGGTTCCCTGGGGTCCCGACTTCGGCGAGCTGGCCCGGCAGGACCCCGAGCTGGCCGGGATCATCATGAGCGAGCTGGAGCGCGTCCGGGGCAGTCTCCAGCTGATCGCCGCGGAGAACCACACGTCGCGGGCCGTGCTGGCGGCGCTGGCCTCGCCGCTGGCCAACAAGTACGCCGAGGGCTACCCCGGGGCCCGCCACCACGGGGGCTGTGAGCTGGTGGACGTCGCCGAGCGGGTGGCCCAGGGCCGGGCGACGGCGCTGTTCGGCGCACGCCACGCCAATGTGCAGCCGCATTCGGGATCCTCCGCGGTGCTCGCCGCGTACGCCGCGCTGCTGCGGCCCGGCGACACGGTGCTGGCGATGGCGCTGCCGCACGGCGGCCACCTCACCCACGGCTCCCCGGCGAACTTCTCCGGCCGCTGGTTCCACTTCATCGGCTACGGCGTCGACCCGGCCACCGGGCTGCTCGACTACGACCGGCTGCGCGAGCTGGCGCTCGCCCACCGCCCGAAGGCGATCGTGTGCGGCTCGATCTCGTACCCCCGCCATCTGGACTACGCCGCCTTCCGGACCATCGCCGACGAGGTGGGCGCGTACCTCGTCGCCGACGCGGCGCACCCCATCGGCCTGGTGGCCGGGAAGGCGGCGCCGAGCCCGGTGCCGTACGCGGACGTGGTGTGCGCCACCACGCACAAGGTGCTGCGCGGGCCGCGCGGCGGAATGCTGCTGTGCGGTGCCGAGCTGGCCGAGCGGGTCGACCGCGCCGTGTTCCCGTTCACCCAGGGCGGCGCGCAGATGCACACCGTGGCGGCCAAGGCGGTGGCGTTCGGCGAGGCGGCCACGCCCGCGTTCGCCGCGTACGCCCGGCAGGTCGTCGCCAACGCGCGCACCCTGGCCGACGGGCTGACGGCGGCGGGGCTGAGGGTGTCCACCGGAGGCACCGACACCCACATCGTCACCGTCGATGTGTCCCCGCTGGGGCTCGACGGCCGTGCGGCGAAGGCCCGTTGCGCGGCCGCCGGGATCATCCTGGACACCTGCGCGCTGGCCTCCGCCACCGAACCCGGCGGCTGCGTCCGCGGGTTGCGGCTCGGCACCGCGGCGGTGACGACGCAGGGCATGGGGGAGGGGGAGATGGAGCGGATCGGCGCGCTGCTGACGATCGTCCTCCGCGAGGACGAGGAGGCACCCCGAACGCGCGGAGTGCGCGCGGAAGTCAGGGAACTGGCCGCGGCATTTCCTCCGTATCCGGAGTGAGCATCCGCCGTGAACTCCCTTGCGGGGAAATAGCGTGGCCTGGAAATGGCTTGGCCTTGCGCCGCCCTGACGTCCGGTAATATTTTGAGGGCATGGCGAATCAAGTCGAATCCTCATCGGATATTCTGTCGTACGTGCGCGAGGTATCGCTGCGGGAAGACGACATTCTGCGTGACCTGCGTGAACTCACCGGTGAACTGCCCATGGGGCAGGCCATGCAGGTGATGGCCGAAGAGGGACAGTTCCTGGCCTTTCTGGTCGGCCTGATCGGGGCCCGGAACGTCCTGGAGATCGGGACGTTCACCGGCTACAGCACCCTGTGCATGGCGCGGGCGATTCCGGCGGACGGGCGTCTGGTCACCTGCGATATCACCAGCAAATGGCCCGACATCGGCGCCGAGTACTGGACCAAGGCGGATGTTGCGGACCGCATTGACGTCCGTATCGGTGATGCGGGCGAAACACTTTCCGGACTTCTCGCCGAGGGCGGGCCGGGTGCATTCGATTTCGTGTTCATCGACGCCGACAAGGCGAACTACTGCCGCTATTACGAATCGGCGCTCGAGCTGGTGCGGACCGGCGGGCTCATCGCCGTGGACAACACGCTGTTCTTCGGCCGGGTGATCGACGCCTCCGCCCAGGACGCCGACACCGTCGCCATCCGTGAACTGAACGCCTCCCTGCGCGACGACCACCGGGTGGAGCTCTCGCTCCTTCCGGTGGCCGACGGCATCACCCTGCTGCGCAAGCTCTGAGCCGGCGCTCGTTCAGGCCCTTGCCGCCAGATGGTCCGCGGCGAGGGCCGGAGCGGTCAGCTGGAGGGTGGGGTGCGGATCGCGCCGCTCGGGCACCAGGTGCAGCCGCTCGATGTCCGGCGTGCCCGGCTCGGCGAGAGCGGCCGCACAGGCACACGGCTCGGCGGTGAAACCGGCGAACCGGTAGGCGATCTCCATCATGCGGTTGCGGTCCGTGCGCCGGAAGTCCGCCACCAGGTGCGCACCGGCCTGGGCCGCCTCGTCGATCAGCCAGTTGAGGATCGCCGCGCCCGCGCCGAACGAGACCACCCGGCAGGACGTGGCGAGCAGCTTGAGGTGCCAGACGTCGGACCCCGTCGCCAGCAGCATCACCCCGACCGCGCCGTGCGGGCCGAAGCGGTCCGCCATGGTGGTCACCAGGACCTCATGGCCGGGGTCGGCCAGCAGACCGCGCAGCGTCGCGTCGGAGTAGTGCACCCCGGTCGCGTTCATCTGGCTGGTGCGCAGCGTGAGCTCCTCGACGCGGGAGAGCTGTTCCCCGGTCGCCCGCTCGATGGTCATCTCCAGCTTCAGGGACCGGAGGAAATCCTCGTCCGGACCGCTGAAGGCGGCCTGTTCGGCTTCCCGCTCGAATCCCGCCTGGTACATCTGGCGGCGCCGCCGGGAATCGACGGTGACCGTCTCGGGACTGAATTCCGGCAGCTCCGCCAGCGACAGCAGCTGATCCGCCGGATAGCACCGGACGTCCGGCAGGTGGAAGGTGACCTCGGCCCGCTCGGCGGGCTGGTCGTCGATGAACGCGATGGTGCCGTGCGCGAACTTCAGCCGTTCGGCGATCGTGCGCACCGAATGCGACTTGGGTCCCCACCCGATCTGGGGCAGGACGAAGTACTCGGCGATACCGAGCGCTTCGAGCTTGGCCCAGGCGAGGTCGTAGTCGTTCTTGCTGGAGACGGACTGAAGAATGCCGCGGGAATCGAGCGTGACGATCAGTTCCCGCACCGCGTCCGGCAGCGTCACCTGATCGTCCTCCAGCAGGGTGCCCTGCCAGAGCGTGTTGTCCAGATCCCAGACCAAGCACTTCACCGTGGCCGGTTTTTCAGACACGGATCATTCCCCCTGATTCGTCATTCCGCCGTGGAAACGGCGTGCTGTGCCAGGATCAACTGGCAGATCTCGTTGCTGCCCTCGATGATTTCCATCAGCTTCGCGTCCCGGTACGCACGCGCCACCACATGGCCGTCCCGGGCCCCCGCCGACGCCATCACCTGGACCGCCGCGGCGGCCCCCGTGGCGGCGTGTCCGGCGCTCACGTGTTTCGCGAGCACGGTGGAGATGACCATGTCGGGAGAGCCCGCGTCCCAGCAGTCGCTGGCGTGCTCACAGGCCCGGGACGCGGTCTGCTCGGCCACGAACAGCTCGGCCAGATGGCGCCCGACGAGCTGGTGTTCGCCGATCGGCTTGCCGGACTGCTTCCGGGTGGCGGCATGCCGCGCCGCCGTGTTCCGGCATGCGCGCAGGATGCCGACGCACCCCCAGGCCACCGAGATCCGCCCGTACGCGAGCGCGGTGGTGACCAGCAGCGGAAGCGGCGCGCCCGGGCTGCCGAGCACACGGGAGGCGGGCAGCCGCACCGAGTCGAACCGCAGGTTGGCGTGGCCTGCGGCCCGGCACCCCATCGGGTCGGCGACCCGTTCCACCGTCACCCCGGGCGTCGAGGCGGGGACCACGACGGCGGCCGCGCCACCGTCGCACTGGCCGAAGACGACCAGCAGGTCCGCGTAGTACGCGCCCGTGACCCACACCTTGTGGCCGTCGAGGACGACCGAGTCACCGTCGAGGGTGATCGTGGTGCTCATCGTCGACAGATCGGAACCGGCGTCGGTCTCGCTGAAGCCCACCGCCGCCAGCCGGCCGCTGACCAGCTGGGGCAGCAGTTCGGCGGACTGGTCCGGGTCGGCCAGCCGCTGGATGGTCCAGGCCGCCATGCCCTGGGAGGTCATCACGCTGCGCAGCGAGCTGCACCGGCTGCCCACGTGCGCGGTCAGCTCTCCGTTGGCACGGCTGCTCAGGCCCCGCCCGCCGTGCGCCGTGGCCACTTCGGCGCACAGCCATCCCTGGGCGCCGAGCGTGCTGAGCAGGTGGCGGGGGATCTGCCCGTCGAGATCCCAGTGTTCGGGCTGGTCGCCGATCAGCGCGTCGATGGCCTTCAGCTCATCGGCGAGCCCGTCGGCGAGCGGGTCGGTACGCCGGTCAGGCACCGCCGACCGCCGTGGACGCGTCACGGAGCTGCAGCACCAGTTCGGTCATCTGCTGCACGGTCCGGAAGTTGTCCAGCTTCAGATCCGCGCCGACGATCGCCACCTGGTAGTTCTGCTCCAGGTGCACGACGAGCTCCATGGCGAACATCGAGGACACGAGCCCGGAGGCGAAGAGGTCCTGGGTCGGCGGCACCGCGGTCTTGGTGCGCTCCTCCAGGAAGCTCAGCAGCGCCTGCTCGATGGATTCGGCGGTCACCGGGGCGGTGGTGGTGGGCTGGTCGGACATCAGGACATCGCCTTTCCGTAGGAGTAGAAGCCGCGGCCGGACTTACGGCCGAGGTCGCCGTCGCGTACCTTCGCCAGCAGCAGATCGCAGGGCTTGCACGCCTCGTCACCGGTGCGTTCGTACAGAACGGCCAGGGAGTCGGCGAGGTTGTCGAGGCCGATCAGGTCGCCGGTCCGCAGGGGGCCGGTGGGGTGTCCGAGGCACCCCTCCATCAGCTCGTCGACGGCCTCGACCGTGGCGGTGCCCTCGCCGACGATCCGCGCCGCGGCGTTGATCATCGGGTGCAGCAGCCTGCTGGTCACGAAGCCCGGGGCGTCCTGGACCAGGACGGCGCGCCGGTCCATGGCGCCGAGCAGCGCGACGACCGCGTCCACGGCGGCGTCGCCGGTGCGCGGGCCGCGGCTCACCTCGACCATCTTGATCAGGTACGAGGGGTTCATGAAGTGCGTGCCGAGCAGCTCCTGCGGCCGGGTGACCGCGTCGGCCAGCTCGGCGATCGGGATGCCGGAGGTGTTGGAGATCAGCGGGGTCCCGGGCCGGACCACGGCCGAGATCTCGGCCAGCACCTTGGCCTTCGCCTCGGGCGCCTCGGTGATCGCCTCGATGACGGCGGTGGCATCCGCCACGTCGGGAAGGGACACGGTGGTGGTCAGCTCGCCGGTGGCACGGCCGGCGGGCAGGGCGCCCATCAGCTGGGCGTGGCGCAACTGCTGGGTGATCCTGCCCCGCGCGTCGTCGAGTGTCTTCTCATCGACGTCGACCAGGACAACCGGGATGCCGTGGCCGAGCACCAAGGTGGCGATGCCCGAACCCATCACCCCCGCACCCACGATGGCCACCTGATGGCCGATTGGCTCGTTCATCGCTGCCGGACACACTCCTTCGCGCTCACTGGACCGAGTCGTTGTGGCTTGCTGGCTTCAGGAGGGGATGCACACACGCACGCGTGCCGCCGAGCGGCGTGCTCCCGGGCAGGCCCGGGCCGCCCGCGTGCGGGGGTAAGGGTTTTCGATGAAACGCGGAACGACGCAACGAAGCGTCGGTTACGGCGAATGGTCAAACGGATCGCCGTAACGCGAAGGCAGCGCAGGCCGCGTAGGCAAGAGATTAATTCAGGGGTGAACAAAGTCCCCTGGAAAAGCCGTGGTCAACGGCTCTGTAGTCGTCCCCGTTGTGAGTCTGGATCTAGCGCACCCCCGTGTGCTCACCCTTGATCGCTTGGTCAACTTAGCACGCACCGGGGGGCGTTGGAAGTGCCGTCTTCACCATGCACCAACCGTTTGTGAAGTTCGGGCGAAACCGGACCCACGCCGCCAAAGCGGGACCAGTTCCGCGGATCAGATGGAGCTTGACGCCGGAACGGATCAGCGAGGTAGTGTTGCGATGCCTTGCGGGATGTTTATCGGGGGCGCCGGGGACCACCCCTCTTTATTGAGTTTCATTGAAGAGGGGGCCGGTGGGTGCGAATGTCCACTTTTTGCGCGGAGCGGGGGAATTCTGCGTGTTGCCAAGCATGCCTGGGCCGTCGAATGCCCACATTGCGGTTATTGGAATGTCCTGCCGATTTTCCGGCGTCGCCAATCCTGAGGACTTCTGGCAGCTGCTGAGGAACGGCACCGGAGCGGTTTCCGGCATGCCCGGCCGGCGCATGAACGTTGATTCCCGCCAGGGAAGTGAGTCGAGCACCCGGGGCTCCTTCCTGGAACAGGTGGATCAATTCGACCCCGGTCTCTTCGGGATCTCCGCGCGCGAAGCCGCCGCCATGGACCCGCAGCAGCGACTCATGCTGGAACTGGCCTGGGAAGCGCTGGAGGATTCCGGAATTCCGCCTTCGGGGCGGGCTTCCGAGCCGAAGGGCGACGTGACCGGCGTATTCGTCGGCGCCATGTGGGACGACTACGCGACGCTCACGCACCGCCGGGGCGGGGCGGCCGTCGGGCAGCACGCCATGACCGGCCTCGCGCGCGGCATCATCGCCAACCGGGTGTCCTACGTCCTGGGCCTCCGAGGCCCCAGCATGACCGTGGACACGGGGCAGTCGTCCTCGTTGGTCGCCGTGCACCAGGCCGTTCAGGCGCTGCGGGCGGGCGAGTGCTCCATGGCCCTGGCCGGTGGGGTGAACCTCGTACTGGCCCCGGAAAGTTCGGACCGTTCGGAAAAGTTCGGCGGGCTTTCTCCCGACGGGGAGTGCCGTACTTTCGACGCCCGGGCGAATGGTTATGTCCGGGGTGAGGGCGGCGGGCTCGTCGTCCTCAAGGAGTTGTCGCGGGCGCGTGCGGACGGGGACCGGATCCGCTGCGTCATCCGGGGCAGTGCGGTGAACAACGACGGCGGCGGAGAAGGGCTTGTCGCGCCGCACCGCGTCGCGCAGGAAGAGCTTTTGGGGCTCGCCTGTCAGCGGGCGGGAGTGGATCCGGCCGCGGTGCAATACGTTGAACTTCACGGAACCGGAACGCGACTCGGCGATCAGGTCGAAGCCATCGCGCTCGGTGCCGTCATGGGGAATGGTCGCCCTGCGGACGATCCGCTGCGGGTCGGATCGGTGAAAACCAATCTGGGTCATCTTGAGGGCGCCGCCGGTATCGCCGGGTTAATCAAGACCATTCTCGCCATCAGGAACAGGCGCATCCCGGCGAGCCTGAATTTCCGGACCCCGCGTCCCGACATTCCGCTGGACGCCCTCCGGCTGCGCGTACAGACGTCCCTGGAACCCTGGCCGCATGAGGACGCCCAACTCCTGGCGGGAGTCTCCGCGTTCGGGATGGGCGGGACGAACGCGCATGTGGTGCTGGAGGAAGCCCCGGCCGCCGAGCCCGGCGTCGCGTCGGCCCCGCCCGCCGTGGTGCCGTGGGTGGTGTCGGGCCGTGGCGAGGCCGCGTTGCGGGGGCAGGCGGCGCGGCTGCTGGAGCGGGTGGAGGGCGACGCGGGGCTGTCGCCGCTGGACGTGGGGTGGTCGCTGGCCTCGGGACGGGCGGAGCTGGACCGGCGGGCGGTGCTGACCGCCACCAGCCGCGATGAGCTGCTGCGGGCGCTCGGCGCCCTGGCGCGGGGCGAGACCGCCCCGGGCCTGGTCGAGGGTGCGGCGGGCGAGGGCAAGGTGGCGTTCCTGTTCACGGGGCAGGGCAGCCAGCGGCTGGGGATGGGGCGTGAGCTGTACGACACCTATCCGGTGTTCGCCGACGCCCTGGACGAGGTGTGTGCACACCTGGATCCGCACCTGGAACGGCCCCTGAAGGGGGTGCTGTTCGGCGAGGACACCGAGGTTCTGGACCAGACCGGCTTCACCCAGCCCGCGCTGTTCGCGGTCGAGGTGGCGCTGTTCCGGCTGGTCGAGGCGTGGGGGCTGCGGCCCGACGTCCTCTCCGGCCACTCCATCGGCGAGCTGACCGCCGCCCATGTGGCGGGTGTGCTGTCGCTCGCGGACGCGGCGACGTTGGTGGCCGCGCGGGGCCGGTTGATGCAGGCCCTGCCGGTGGGCGGCGCGATGGTGGCGTTGCGGGCCACGGAGGCCGAGGTGGCGCCGTTGCTCACCGACCGGGTGAGTATCGCAGCGCTCAACGGCCCGGCCTCGGTGGTCATCGCGGGCGACGAGGACGCGGTCGTCGCCATCGCCGCGTCGTTCGAGGCGCAGGGCCGTAAGACCAAGCGGCTCGCGGTGAGCCACGCGTTCCACTCGCCGCGCATGAACGGGATGCTGGAGGCGTTCCGCGAGGTGGCGCAGGGGCTGACGTACGAGGCCCCGCGCATCCCGATCGTCTCCAACCTCACCGGAAATATCGTCTCCGCCGAGGAGATCACGACCGCCGACTTCTGGGTGCGCCACGTGCGGGAGGCCGTGCGCTTCTCCGACGGCATCAGCGCCCTCCACGCCGCGGGTGTCGGCGTCTTCGTCGAGGTCGGACCGGGTGGTGCGCTCAGCTCGATGGGCGCCGAGACCGTGTCCGAGGCGGCGTTCGTACCGCTGCTGCGGGCCGGACGCCCCGAGGCGCGGGCCTTCGTCGGGGGAGTGGCCCGGGCGTGGGTTCACGGCGCGCCGGTGGACTGGCGGCAGGCGTTCGAGGGGACGGGTGCGTCCCGCGTCGACCTGCCCACGTACGCCTTCCAGCGCCGGCGGTACTGGATCGGCGAGACCGCCGGGCCCGCCGAGGACACGGCGCCGGAGCACGGCAGCGCCCTGGCCGAGCGCATCGCCGCCGCGGGCGAGGAGGAACGGCGCCGGGAGGTGCGGGCGCTGGTGCTCGCACAGACCGCGGTGGTCCTGGAGTACACGTCGGCGGAGGCGGTGGACGCGGACCGCACGTTCAAGGATCTGGGCTTCGACTCGCTGACCGCGGTCGAGCTGCGCAACCTGCTCAACACCGCGACCGGCCTCACACTGCCGTCCTCGCTGCTCTTCGACCACCCCACCCCCACAGCCCTCGTGCGGCACCTGGTGAGCCTGCTGACCGGAGCGCCGCAGGACGCCGACGCCGTGGCGCCGGAGCCGTTCGCCGTGGCCGATGACGATCCCATCGCCATCGTGGGCATGGGCTGCCGCCTGCCCGGCGGCGCCGGGTCGCCGGAGGAGCTGTGGCGCCTGGTCACCTCGGGCGGCGACGCGATCTCCGACTTCCCGTCCGACCGCGGCTGGGACCTGGCGGCGCTGTACGACGAGGACCCGGAGCGGTCCGGAACGTCGTACGTACGCCAGGGCGGCTTCCTCCACGACGCGGCCGAGTTCGACCCGGCGTTCTTCGGGATCTCGCCACGCGAGGCGCTGGCCATGGACCCGCAGCAGCGGCTGCTGCTGGAGACGGCGTGGGAGGCGTTCGAGCGGGCCGGGATCGACCCGGCCTCGGTGCGGGGCAGCCGGGCCGGGGTCTTCACGGGGGCCATGTCCCAGGACTACGGCGCCCCGCTGCACCAGGCCTCCGAGGGGCTGGACGGCTACCTGATCACCGGCAAGGCGGCCAGCGTGATCTCCGGCCGGCTGGCCTACTTCCTCGGCCTGGAGGGGCCCGCGGTCACCGTGGACACGGCGTGCTCGTCGTCGCTGGTGGCCCTGCACCAGGCGGCGCAGGCGCTGCGGGCGGGCGAGTGCTCGCTCGCCCTGGCCGGTGGTGTGACCGTGATGGCCACACCGGGGATGTTCACCGAGTTCAGCAGGCAGCGAGGGCTCGCGGCGGACGGGCGCTCCAAGGCGTTCGCGGCGGCCGCGGACGGGACCTCCTGGTCCGAGGGCGCGGGCATGCTGCTGCTGGAGCGCCTTTCCGACGCCCGCCGCAACGGACACACCGTGCTCGCCGTGATCCGCGGCTCGGCGGTGAACCAGGACGGTGCGTCCAACGGTCTGACGGCGCCCAACGGCCCCTCCCAGCAGCGGGTGATCCGCCAGGCGCTGGCGAACGCGCGGCTGACCGCGGCCGACGTCGACGTGGTGGAGGCGCACGGCACCGGGACGACGCTGGGCGACCCGATCGAGGCACAGGCCCTCCTCGCCACGTACGGACAGGGCCGGGCCGAGGACCGGCCGCTGTGGCTGGGCTCGCTGAAGTCGAACATCGGGCACACCCAGGCCGCCGCCGGTGTGGCCGGTGTCATCAAGATGGTGCTGGCGATGCGGCACGGGGTGCTGCCGGAGTCGCTGCACGTGGACGAGCCGACGCCGCAGGTGGACTGGTCGGCGGGTGCGGTGGAGCTGCTGACGGAGACGCGGGAGTGGCCGGAGGTCGGTCGTCCGCGTCGCGCGGGGGTGTCCTCGTTCGGCATCAGCGGCACCAACGCCCATCTCATCCTGGAGCAGGCCCCGGAGGCCCGCCCCGCGCCTGCCCCGGCCCCGGCCACGCCGGTGGTGGTGCCGTGGGCGCTGTCCGGGCGCGGCCCGGAGGCACTGCGGGACCAGGCGGCGCGGTTGCTCTCCCGAGTGGAGGGTGACGGGCGGCTGTCACCGCTGGACGTGGGCTGGTCGCTGGCCTCCGGCCGGGCGGCGTTCGAGAACCGCGCGGTGGCCGTCGGCGACCGCGGCACGCTGCTCACCGGGCTGGCCGCCCTGGCGCGCGGTGAGGACGCGCCGGGCCTGGTGACCGGGCCCACCGAGGGTGTGACCCGCGCTGGTGACCGGGTGGTGTTCGTCTTCCCCGGGCAGGGGTCGCAGTGGACCGGCATGGCCGTGGAACTGCTCGACACCTCCCCGGTGTTCGCGGCGCGGATGGCCGAATGCGGCCGGGCGCTGGCCGAGTTCGTGGACTGGGACCTGGAGGGCGTGCTGCGGCAGGCCCCGGGGGCGCCGACGCTGGAGCGCGTCGACGTCGTCCAGCCCGCGCTGTTCGCGGTGATGGTGTCGCTGGCGGCGCTGTGGCGTTCGTACGGGGTCGAGCCGTCCGCCGTCGTCGGACACTCCCAGGGCGAGATCGCGGCGGCGTGCGCGGTGGGCGCCCTCAGCCTGCGCGACGCGGCACGCGTGGCGGCCCTGCGGTCCCAGGCGATCGCCGACGAACTGGCCGGGCTCGGCGGCATGGTGTCGCTGGCCCTGACCGCCGAGCAGGCCACGCAGCGCATCGCCGACTGGTCCGGCAGGCTCTCCCTGGCCACGGTCAACGGCCCCACCTCGGTCGTGGTGGCCGGTGACGTCGACGCCCTGGACGAGCTGCTGGCCGCCTGCGAGGCCGACGGGGTGCGGGCGCGCCGCATCGCCGTGGACTACGCCTCGCACTCGACCCACGTCGAGGCCATCGAGGAGAAGCTGGCCCGCGTCCTGGCCGGGATCGCGCCCGCGCCGTCGCCGGTGCCGTTCTACTCGACCGTGACCGGCGGTGTCCTGGACACCACCGCGCTGGACAGCGGCTACTGGTACCGCAACCTGCGGCAGACGGTGCGCTTCGAGGAGACCGTCGGGGCCGTGCTGGAGGCCGGGGACGCGGTCTTCGTCGAGGTGTCCGCGCATCCCGTACTGGCGGCGGCCGTTCAGGAGACCGCCGAGGCGCGGGGCGCCGAGCAGTCGGCGGTCGTGGGCTCGCTGCGCCGGGACGAGGGCGGTCCGGAGCGCTTCGCCGCCTCGCTCGCCGACGCCTGGGTGCGCGGTGTCCGGGTGGACTGGACGCGCGCGTTCGAGGGTGCGGGCGCGCGACGCGTGGACCTGCCGACGTACGCCTTCCAGCGGCAGCGCTACTGGCTGGAGGCCCCGGCCGCCACCGCGGCCGCGACCACGGAAGACGCTGTCGACGCCCGCTTCTGGGAAGCGGTCGAGAGCCAGGACCTGGCGTCCCTCCGCAGCACCCTCGACGTCTCGCCCGAGCGGCCGTTCAGCGAGATCCTCCCCGCCCTGTCGATGTGGCGGGCGCGGCAGCGGGAACAGTCGCTCCTCGACGGCCTGCGGTACGACATCACGTGGCAGCCGCTCGCCAAGACGCCGCGCCCGATGCTCTCGGGCACCTGGCTCGTCGCCGTGCCCTACGCCCTGGCGACCGACCCGTGGACGGTGTCCCTGGTCCGCGGGCTGGACGCCTCGGGGGCCCGTACGGTGATCCTGCCGGTGGAGACCGGCGCGAGCGACCGGACCGCCCTCGCACGGTCCGTGGCCCAGGTGATCGGGGACGCCGCGCCGGTGGCGGGGGTGTTGTCCCTGCTCGCGCTGGACCCCGACGCACGGCACGACGACGTGCCCGCCGGACTGGCCGGGACCGTCGCGCTGTTCCGGGCACTGGACGACGCCGGTGTCGCGGCACCGCTGTGGTGCGCCACGCGCGGCGCCGTCGCCACCGGCCCCGCCGAGCGGCTGGGCGGCGTCGACCAGGCGCAGGTGTGGGGCTTCGGCCGGGTCGCGGCCCTGGAACACCCCGAGCGCTGGGGCGGCCTGATCGACCTCCCGGACACTCTGGAACGCCGGGCGCGGGAGCGGATGTGCGCCGTGCTGACCGGGGAGAGCGGCGAGGACCAGGTCGCGATCCGGGCCGTCGGAGTCTTCGTACGCCGCCTGGTGCGCGCGCGTACGGCCCGCACCGGCGACGGGTGGCGGCCGCGCGGCACCGTGCTGATCACCGGCGGTACGGGTGCGCTCGGCGGGCATGTGGCCCGGTGGCTGGCCCGGCACGGCGCCGAACACCTGGTGCTGGCCGGACGCCGGGGCCCTGACGCCCCGGGCGCCACCGCGCTGGAGGCGGAACTGACCCGGCTGGGCGCCCGGGTGACGGTGGCCGCGTGCGACGTGGCCGAACGGGACGAGCTGGCCGGGCTGCTGGACGCGCTGGCGGCCCGTACCGACGACGTGCCGCCGCTGACCGCCGTCGTGCACACGGCCGGAGTGCTGGCCGACGGCGTCATCGCGACCCTCGAACCGGACCAGATCGCGCGGGTGCTACGGGCCAAGGTGACCGCGGCGCGCCACCTGGACGAGCTGACCGCCGGTCTCGACCTCGACGCGTTCGTGCTCTTCTCCTCCGTGATGGGCGGCCTGTGGGGCAACGGCGGCCAGGCCGCCTACGCCGCCGCCAACGCCTGTCTCGACGCCCTCGCCCGCGACCGCCATGACCGCGGCCTGCCCGCGCTGTCCGTAGCCTGGGGCACCTGGGCGGGGGGCGGCATGGTCGGCGACGACACCGACGCACGGATGCGCCGCCGCGGCCTGACCGCCATGGCGCCCGAGTCGGCCGTCGAGGCACTGGGCCGCGCGGTGCGGGCGGACGAGCCGTTCGTCGCCGTCGCCGACGTGGAGTGGGCCCGCTTCGTACCGGAGTTCACCTCGACCCGGGCGAGCCGGTTGTTCGACGAGCTGCCCGAGGCCGCGAGCGCCGCACGGGCAGGTGGCGCCTCCGGTGGCACGGAGCCCGCCGAAGCGGCGGCCGGGCCGGAACTCGGCCGACGGCTGGCCGGGCTCGCCCCGGCCGAGCAGGAACGCCTGCTGGTCGACCTGGTACGCACCCACGCCGCCGCGGTGCTGGGACACGCCGGAAGCGACGCCGTCGCCGTGGGGCGCGCCTTCAAGGAACTCGGCTTCGACTCGATGCGGGTCATGGAGCTGCGCAACCGGCTGAACACGGCCACCGGTCTGCGGCTCGCCACGGGCGCGGTCTTCGACCACCCCACGGTCACCCTCATGGCCCGCCACCTGCGCGCGGAACTCGTGGGCGACACGGACCCGGCACCCTCGACCACTCCGGTATCCGGCCCTGCCCCGGCGGACGACGAGCCGATCGCCATCGTCGCGATGGGCTGCCGACTCCCCGGCGACGTCCACACCCCCGAAGAGCTGTGGCGCCTCCTCGACCAGGAACGCGACGTCATCGCGGGGCTGCCGACGAACCGCGGCTGGGACCTGGACACCCTGTACGACCCGAACCCGGGCCGACCGGGCCGGAGTTACGTCCAGGAGGGCGGCTTCCTCTACGACGCCGCCGAGTTCGACCCGGCCTTCTTCGGGATCTCGCCGCGCGAGGCGCTGGCGATGGACCCGCAGCAGCGGCTGCTGCTGGAGACGTCGTGGGAGGCGTTCGAGCGGGCCGGGATCGACCCCGTCCAGCTCAAGGGCAGCATGACCGGTGTCTTCGCCGGTATGACCTACCAGGACTACGCCGCCCGGCTGCACGAGGCCCCCGAAGAGTTCGAGGGCTTCCTGCTCACCGGCAAGTCGTCCAGTGTCATCTCGGGCCGCATCGCTTACGCGCTGGGCCTTCAGGGGCCCGCCATCACCGTGGACACGGCGTGCTCGTCGTCCCTGGTGTCGCTGCACCTGGCGGTGCAGTCGCTGCGGGCGGGCGAATGCTCGCTCGCCCTGGCCGGTGGCGTGGCGGTGATGGCCGCGCCCGGCATGTTCATCGAGTTCAGCAGGCAGCGCGGGCTCGCGGCGGACGGGCGCTCCAAGGCGTTCTCGGACGCGGCCGACGGCACCTCCTGGTCCGAGGGCGCGGGCATGCTCCTGCTGGAGCGGCTGTCCGACGCGCGGGCGAACGGCCATCCGGTGCTCGCGGTGGTACGCGGCTCCGCCCTCAACCAGGACGGTGCGTCGAACGGTCTGACGGCGCCGAACGGCCTCTCACAGCAGAAGGTGATCCGCGCGGCGCTCGCCAACGCGGGCGTGTCGGCCGCGGATGTGGACGTGGTCGAGGCACACGGCACCGGGACGACGCTCGGCGACCCGATCGAGGCGGAAGCGCTGCTGGCCACGTACGGGCAGGAGCGCGCCGAGGGCCAGCCGCTGTGGCTGGGCTCGCTGAAGTCCAACGTGGGGCACACGCAGGCCGCTGCGGGTGTGGCCGGTGTCATCAAGATGGTGCTGGCACTCCGGCACGGGGTGTTGCCGCGGACCCTGCACGTGGACGAGCCGTCCTCGAAGGTGGACTGGTCGTCGGGTGCGGTGGAGCTGCTGACGGAGGCGCGGGAGTGGCCGGAGGCGGAGGGCCGTCCGCGGCGTGCGGGTGTGTCCGCGTTCGGGGTGAGCGGGACGAACGCCCACGTGATCCTGGAGCAGGCGCCCGAGGTGGAGCCGGGTGAGGCGGCCGGTGTGGTGCCGGTGGCGGTGCCGTGGGTGGTGTCGGGCCGTGGCGTCGAGGCGTTGCGGGGGCAGGCGGCGCGGTTGCTGGCCCGGGTGGAGCGCGATGGCGAGCTGTCGCCGGTGGATGTGGGCTGGTCGCTGGCGTCCGGGCGGGCGGTGTTCGAGAACCGTGCGGTGGTGAGCGCGGGGTCGCGGGATGAGCTGGTGGCCGGGCTGGGCGCGCTGGCGCGGGGCGAGGAGGCTCCCGGGCTGGTGACGGGCGCGGCTGCGGGGGCTGGTGGCCGGGTGGTGTTCGTGTTCCCGGGCCAGGGTTCGCAGTGGGCGGGGATGGCGGTGGAGTTGCTGGATGCCTCGCCGGTGTTCGCCGACCGGATGGCGGAGTGCGCGGCTGAGCTGGCCCGGTTTGTGGACTGGGATCTGCTGGATGTGGTGCGGCGGGTGTCGGGCGCTCCGTCGTTGGAGCGGGTTGATGTGGTGCAGCCGGTGTCGTGGGCGGTGATGGTGTCGTTGGCGGCGCTGTGGCGTTCGTACGGCATCGAGCCCGCGGCCGTCGTGGGGCATTCGCAGGGCGAGATCGCTGCGGCCTGTGTGTCCGGTGCGTTGTCGTTGGAGGACGGTGCGCGGGTGGTGGCGTTGCGGTCGCAGGCCATCGCGGGTGGTCTGGCGGGTCGTGGCGGGATGGCTTCCGTTGCGTTGCCGTTGGCCGAAGTCGAGGCCCGGTTGGAGCGGTGGGCGGGGCGGCTGGAGGTGGCCGCGCTCAATGGCCCGACGTCGGTCGTGGTGGCCGGTGAGCCAGGGGCGCTGGATGAGCTGGCGGCGGAGTGTGAGGCCGCGGAGGTTCGTTACCGCCGTGTCGCGGTGGATTACGCCTCGCACACCTCGCATGTGGAGCTGATCGAGGACGAGTTGGCCCGGGTGCTGGCGTCCGTACGGCCGCAGACCAGCCAGGTGCCGTTCTTCTCCACCGTGACGCGTGAATGGCTGGACACGGCCGGGCTGGATGCCTCGTACTGGTACCGGAACCTGCGGCAGACGGTCCGTTTCCAGTCCGCAATCGAGACGCTGACCGAGCAAGGGCACGACACGTTCATCGAGGTCAGTTCGCATCCCGTCCTGACCATGAGCGTGCAGGACATCGCCGATGCGGCAGTGGTCACCGGCACGCTGCGGCGGGACGACGGCGGCCTGGACCGGTTCCTGACCTCGGACACGGGCGCCTCGCGCGTGGACTTGCCCACGTACGCCTTCCAGCGCCGCCGCTACTGGCTGGACACGAGCGTGGGCGGCAAGGCCGTCGTATCGGGCCTCGGTCTTGAGTCGGCCGAGCACCCGCTGCTGGGGGCGGCCGTGGAGCTTCCGGACTCGGCGGGCGTGGTCTTCACGGGGCGGCTGTCGCCGCGTACGCATCCGTGGCTTCTGGACCACCAGGTGCGCGGTGTGGTGCTGCTGCCCGGTACCGGGTTCGTGGAGCTGGCGGTCCGGGCCGGTGACCAGGTCGGCTGCGATGTGGTCGAGGAGCTGACGCTCCAGACCCCGCTGATCATCCCGGAAGCGGAGGGCGTGCGGCTGCGGGTGACGGTACGCGGGCCGGACGATACGGGTCGGCGCGAGATGACCGTCCACTCCCAGCCGGAGGACCCCGCGTACACCGATGGCGGGTGGGTTCTGCACGCCACGGGCGTCCTGGCCGTGGCCGGAGCCGCGTCGCCCGCCGTACGTGCCCTGAGCGTGTGGCCGCCGGAGGGCGCGGTGGCCGTGGACACGGCCGATCTGTACGAGGACTTCGCTGCCGCGGGCTATGAGTACGGCCCGGTGTTCCAGGGACTGCGGGCCGCGTGGCGGCGTGGGGACGAGGTGTTCGTCGAGGCCGTGCTGCCCGAGGAGCAGCACGCCGAGGCCGCCGGGACGGCGCTGCACCCGGCCCTGCTGGACGCGGCGCTGCACGGGCTGCGGCTGGGCGACGCGTTCGGGGACCGGTCCGTCGTACGGCTGCCGTTCGCGTGCCGTGGCGTCACGGTGCGGGCGGCGGGCGCGTCGCGGGTGCGGGTGGCGCTGGCCCCGGCGGGCGGTGACGCCGTGTCGGTGACCATCGCCGATGGCACGGGCCAGCCCGTGGCGGGCATCGACGCGCTCGTGCTCCGGCCGGTCGACCCGGCGCAGCTCGATGTCGCCGGCCGGACCGGGCAGGGCGGTGCGCTGTACCGGGTGGCGTGGGAGCCGTCGCGGCAGACGTCGGCCCGTCCCGAAGGGCGCGGGGCGTGGGCCGTGGTCGGCCCGGGCGAATTCAAGCTGGGCGATGCCGTCGGCCCGCACGCCGATGTGGTGGCGTACCCCGATCTGGGGGCGCTGGGCGCGGCGGTCGAGGCGGGCGCGGCGGCGGCGCCGGATGCGGTGTTCGTCGCCTGCTTCCCGGACGACGGAGATGGCGACGGCGCGGAGAGGGCCGCCGAGGGCGTGCGTACGGCCGTCGATGGCGCGCTCGCGACGATACGGACGTGGCTCGCCGACGACCGCTTCGCCGCGGCCCGGCTGGTGTTCCTCACCCGGCGCGCCGTGGCGGCCCGTCCCGGTGAGCGGCCGGATCTGCTGAACGCGCCGCTGTGGGGCCTGGTCCGGTCGGCCCAGGCGGAGAACCCCGGCCGGTTCGTCCTGGTCGACGTCGACGACATCGAGGTCTCCGGCCCGGCGCTGCCGTACGCCCTGGCCACGGACGAGCCCCAGGTCGCCGTGCGCAACGGCGAACTGCTGCTCCCGCGCCTGTCGAAGACGTCCCCACCACCGGCGGGCCCGGGAACCGACGAGCGCTTCGCCCCCTCGGGTACGGTCCTGGTCACCGGCGCCACCGGAACGCTCGGCGCGCTGCTGGCCCGCCACCTCGTCACCGAGCACGGCGTACGGCGGCTCCTGCTGACCAGCCGCAGCGGCACCACGGCCCGTGGCGCCGCCGAACTCCAGGCGGAGCTGGGCGCGTTGGGCGCCGACGTGACGGTCGCCGCGTGCGACGCCGCCGACCGGGAAGCGCTGGCGTGCGTCCTCGCCGAGGTGCCCGCCGAACACCCCCTGACGGCCGTCGTGCACGCGGCCGGAGTGCTGGACGACGGCGTCGTCACGTCCATCACCCCGGAGCAGGCCGAGAGGGTGCTGCGGCCCAAGGTGGACGCCGCGCTCCACCTCCACGAGCTGACGCGGGACCTGGACCTGTCCGCGTTCATCCTCTTCTCCGGCGCGGCGGGCACGTTCGGCACGGCCGGGCAGAGCGTCTACGCGGCGGCCAACGTCTTCCTCGACGCCCTGGCCCACCACCGCCGGGCCCTCGGCCTGCCCGCCCAGTCGCTCGCCTGGGGGCTGTGGGCCGAGCGCAGCGGCATGACGGAACAGCTGGGCGCCGGCGCCGTGCAGCGGCTGGCCCGCACCGGCATCGCCCCGATGGAATCCGACCGTGGCCTGGCGCTCTTCGACGCGGCCGGGAGCCTGAGCGACCCGGTGCTGCTGCCGATGCGGCTGGACACGGCCGCGCTGCGCCACCGCGCCACCGAAGCCGACGTACCGGCGCTGCTCCGCGGCCTGGTGCGCACTCCCTCCGTGCGCAGGGCCACCGCGAGCGGGGCCGGGGTCGGGGAGGGCGCCGAGACGGCGGCCGGGAACGCGGCGGAGCTGCGGCAACGCCTCGTGGGGCTCGACGAGGACGAGCGGCGACGCGCGCTCCTCGACGTCGTACGGACCCATGCGGCCGCGGTGCTGGGCCACGCCACGGCGGCGGAGGTCCAGCCGGGGCAGCCGTTCAAGGATCTCGGCTTCGACTCGCTGACCGCCGTGGAGCTGCGCAACCGGCTGAACGGCGCCACGGGGCTGCGGCTTCCGGCCACCCTGATCTTCGACTACCCGACACCCAACGCCCTGACGGTGCACCTGATGGCGGAGTTCGGCCCGGCGGACGCCACGACGGCGGACGCACCCGGGCTCCGTCCCGGGCTCAGCGAACTCGATGCGCTGGAAACAGTCCTGACCAGGCTGCCCAACGACGACGCACACCGCGGAATCATCCGGTCCCGATTGCGGGATCTGCTCGCGCAATGCGACGGCGACGGGCCGGGCGAGGGACAACGCGCGACCTCTGTAGTGGACCAACTGGATTCGGTAAGCGACGACGATCTTTTCAGTTTCATCGACGAACAGCTCTGATATCCCAACGCTGATCTACCGCAACCGATGACAGCATCGCCGTACCCGCTATGGCTGGACGCTGCTCGGCGTGAATTTCTTTGAACGGGGAGAGGAAAACCACGGGGATGGCAAACGAAGACAAGCTTCGTGCCTATCTGAAGCGCGTCACCGGGGATCTGCACCAGGCCCGGCAGCGCTTGCAGCAGCTGGAGGACGGCAGCGCGGAGCCGATCGCGATCACCGCGATGAGCTGTCGTTACCCGGGTGGCGTGGAGTCGCCTGCGGAGCTGTGGAACCTCGTGGCCTCCGGTGCCGACGCGGTCTCCGGATTTCCCACCAACCGTGGCTGGGACCTGGACGACCTGTTCGACTCCGACCCCGATGCCAAGGGCAAGAGCTATGCCCGCGAGGGCGGTTTCCTGCACGACGCCGATCAATTCGACCCGGCGTTCTTCGGTATCTCCCCGCGCGAAGCCATGACCATGGACCCCCAGCAGCGGCTTCTGCTGGAGACCTCCTGGGAAGCCCTCGAACGAGCCGGAATAGAACCGGATTCGCTGCGCGGCAGCCGGACCGGCGTTTTCGCGGGCGTGATGTACGACGACTATGGCGCGGCCCGCATTTACGGCGGTAGCGCGGACGAGTTCGAGGGCTATCTCGTCAACGGCAGCGCGGGCAGCATCGCCTCGGGCCGGGTGGCGTACACCCTGGGTCTTGAGGGCCCCGCGGTGACGGTGGACACCGCGTGCTCGTCGTCGCTGGTGGCGCTGCACCTGGCGGTGCAGGCGCTGCGCGCGGGCGAGTGCTCGATGGCGCTGGCCGGTGGTGTCACCGTCCTCGCCACGCCGAGCCTGTTCGTGGAGTTCAGCCGTCAGCGCGGGCTGTCGCCCGACGGCCGGTGCCGGTCGTTCTCGGACGACGCGGACGGTACGGGGTGGGCCGAGGGCGCGGGCATGCTGCTGCTGGAGCGGCTGTCGGACGCCCGGGCGAACGGCCACCCGGTGCTGGCGGTGGTGCGGGGTTCCGCGGTGAACCAGGACGGTGCGTCCAATGGCCTGACGGCGCCGAACGGACCGTCGCAGCAGCGGGTGATCCGGGCGGCGCTGGCGAATGCGGGTGTGGCGGCTGCGGATGTGGACGCGGTCGAGGCGCATGGCACGGGGACCACGCTGGGCGACCCCATCGAGGCGCAGGCGCTGCTGGCCACGTATGGGCAGGGGCGTGCCGAGGGCGAGCCGCTGTGGCTGGGTTCGCTCAAGTCCAACATCGGGCATGCGCAGGCCGCGGCGGGGGTGGCCGGTGTCATCAAGATGGTGGAAGCCATGCGGCACGGGGTGTTGCCGCAGACGCTGCATGTGGGTGAGCCGTCGTCCAAGTCGTCCAAGGTGGACTGGGACGCGGGCGCGGTGGAGCTGCTGAGCGAGGCGCGGGCGTGGCCGGAGGCCGACGACCGGCCGCGGCGTGCGGGCGTGTCCGCCTTCGGCGCGAGCGGGACCAACGCGCACGTCATCCTGGAGCAGGCGCCCGAGCCGGAGCCCGCTTCGGATGCGGGCGCGGATGCGGATGCGGATGCGGGCGCGGTGGCGGCCGGTGTTGTGCCGTGGGTGGTCTCGGGGCGTGGTGCCGAGGCGTTGCGGGGGCAGGCGGCGCGGCTGCTGGCCCGGGTGGAGGGCGATGGCGGGCTGTCGCCGGTGGATGTGGGCTGGTCGCTGGCGTCGGGGCGTGCCGCGCTGGAGGACCGTGCGGTGGTCGTCGCTCCCGACCGCGAAGGTCTGATCGCCGGTCTGGGCGGTCTGGCCCGGGGCGAGTCCGTCCCGGGCCTGGTGGAGGGGTCGGTCGCCGAGGGCCGGGTCGCGTTCCTGTTCACGGGCCAGGGCAGTCAGCGGCTCGGGATGGGGCGTGCGCTGTATGACGCCCATCCGGTGTTCGCCGATGCGCTGGACGAGGTGTGCGCGGAGCTGGACCGTCACCTTGAGCGGCCGTTGAAGGACGTGCTGTTCGGGGAGGACGGCGAGGCGCTGGACCGGACCGGTTTCACTCAGCCCGCGCTGTTCGCGGTGGAGGTGGCGCTGTTCCGGCTGGTGCAGGCGTGGGGTGTGCGGCCCGACTTCCTCTCGGGGCATTCGATCGGCGAGCTGGCCGCCGCGCATGTGGCGGGTGTGCTGTCGCTCGCGGACGCGTGCGCGCTCATGGCGGCGCGTGGCCGCCTGATGCAGGAGCTTCCGGCCGGTGGCGCGATGATCGCCGTCCAGGCGTCGGAGGACGAGGTGGCGCCACTGCTGACCGAGCGGGTGAGCATCGCCGCGGTGAACGGTCCCGCGTCGGTGGTCATCGCGGGTGACGAGGACGTGGCGCTGGAGATCGCGGCGTCGTTCGAGGCGCAGGGGCGTAAGACCAAGCGGCTCACGGTCAGCCACGCTTTTCACTCGCCGCGTATGGACGGGATGCTGGAGGCGTTCCGTGAGGTGGCGCAGGGGCTGTCGTACGAGGCTCCGCGCATCCCGATCGTGTCCAACCTGACGGGTGAGCTGGTCTCCGCCGAGGAGATCGCCACCCCGGACTTCTGGGTGCGCCACGTCCGCGAGGCGGTGCGCTTCCTCGACGGTGTCCGCACCCTGGAGGCGCAGGGCGTCACCACGTACGTCGAGCTGGGCCCCGACGGTGTGCTCACCGCCATGGCGCAGGAGTGCGTGACCGGCGACGACGCCGCGTTCGTGCCGGTGCTGCGGGCGGACCGCGCCGAGGAGCAGGCGTTCCTCGAGGGCGTGGCCCGGGCGTGGACCCTTGGCGTGGCGGTCGACTGGCGGCAGGCGTTCGAGGGGACGGGTGCGTCCCGCGTCGACCTGCCCACGTACGCCTTCCAGCGCCAGCGGTACTGGATAGAGGTCACCCCCGGCGCGAAGGGGGACCTGGGCTCGGTCGGCCTGCTGCCGACCGAACATCCCCTGCTGGGCGCGGCCATGGACCTCCCCGACTCCGACGGTGTGGTCTTCACCGGGCGGCTGTCGCTGCGTACGCAGCCGTGGCTGGCCGACCACGTGGTGGCCGGTGCGGTGCTGCTGCCCGGGACGGCGTTCGTGGAGCTGGCGGCCCGCGCCGGTGACCAGGTCGGTTGCGATGGGGTGGAGGAGCTGACGCTCCAGGCGCCGCTGGTGGTCGCCGAGCAGGGTGGCGTACGGCTGCGGCTGACCGTCGGGGAGCCCGACGAGGCGGGCCGACGGACGGTGAATGTGTACGCGCGCCGGGAGTCGGCCGCACCCGAGGAGACGTGGACGTGCCACGCCACGGGCGTGCTCGCAGCGGGAGGCGCGCAGCCCGCGGCCGACCTCGCGGTGTGGCCCCCGGCCGGAGCCGCCGCGGTGGAGACGGCCGGGCTGTACGACGCGCTGGCCGACGCCGGGCAGGGCTACGGGCCGGTGTTCCAGGGCGTACGGGCGGCCTGGCGGCGCGGCGACGAGCTGTTCGCCGAGGTCGCGTTGGACGAGGAACAGCAGGAGGAGGCGGCGCGTTTCGGCGTGCATCCGGCGCTGCTGGACGCGGCGCTGCACGGGCTGCGGCTGGGCGGATTCTTCTCCGACGACCGGGCGCGGCTGCCGTTCGCGTGGCGCGGGGTGACGCTGCACGCGGTGGGTGCCTCGCTGCTCCGGGTGCGGCTGGCCCCGGCCGGTGGGGACGCGGTGTCGGTGACGGTCGCGGACGGCGCGGGACAGCCCGTCGCGACGGTCGACGCGCTGGTGACGCGGGTGGTCGACCCCGAACAGCTCCAGCTCGCCGCTGCCGCCGCACAGAGCGCCCACCGCGATGCGCTGTTCCGCGTCGAGTGGACCGCGGTGCGGCGGGAGGCCCTGGACGAGGCCCACGGGGCCGGGGTTACGGGGACGGTCGGGGCATACGACGACCTGGGCGCCCTGACCGAAGAGGTCGAGGCGGGCGCGACGGTGCCGGACCTCGTGGTGTGCCGCCTCTCGACTACGGAAGCCGTATCGGGCGGCGGGACGGCCCACGCGGCGCGTAGGGCCGTCCAGGACGCCGCGGCCCTGGCGCAGCAGTGGCTGGCGGATGAGCGGTTCGCCGGTTCGCGGCTGGCGGTGGTGACGTCGGGCGCGATGGCGATCGGGGCCGACGAGACGGTCGGGGATCTGGCGGCGGCCGCGGTGTGGGGGCTGTTGCGGTCGGCGCAGACGGAGAACCCGGGCCGGTTCGTGCTGGTGGACACCGATGGCGAGGACGTGCCCCCGGCCGTCCTGGCGTGGGTGCTCGGCGCTGCGGACGAGTCGCAGCTCGCGGTGCGCGGCGGCGAGGTGCGCGTACCGCGGGTGGCGTCGGTCGTGCCGTCCGGGCGGGAGGCGGCTCCGTCGTGGGGCGGTGCCGATGGCGACGGAACCGTGCTGGTCACCGGGGCCACCGGGGCGCTGGGTGGTCTGGTGGCGCGGCATCTGGTGGTGGAGCACGGTGTGCGGGACTTGCTGCTGGTGAGCCGTCGTGGCCCGGACGCGGAGGGCGCGTCGGAGTTG